>NZ_CP132333.1:1515308-1818369 GCF_030758935.1 Geothrix sp. PMB-07 | reverse complement strand
GGCCCTCATCATCTGCGCCCTGGTCCCTCTGCTGGCATCCTTCGCGGCCTGGACTGCCGGCACCGGATCCTTCCCCTGGCTGGTGTGGCTGTTGACCCTGCTGTTCGCCTGGTTCCTCTGGTACGTCGCGCTGCGGATGCGGGTGCGGCCTGGATCCTGATCACAGGGTTGCCATGAGATGCTGGAACCGCGGTTTGCCCTGAGGTTTCCATGTCCCGTCTCTGCCCCTGCACATCGAAGAAGCCCTATGACCGCTGCTGCGGCCCCTTCCATGCGGGTACCGCCTTCCCAGAGACCGCCGAGCAGTTGATGCGCTCCCGCTTCTCCGCTTATGCGCTGGGCAAGGTGGAGTACCTCATTACCACCCGCCCCGAAGCCAAGCGCGGGGAAGAGGATCGCGAGGAACTGGCGCGGTACTGCAAATCCGTGAGCTGTGTCGGCCTGAAGATCGTCCGCAAAGAGGCAGGCGGCAAGACCGATGACACGGGCATCGTCACCTTCCACGCCAGCCTTCAGGCCAATGGGCGGCGGAGCCTCCACATTGAAACCAGCACGTTCGCACGGGAGAACGGTCGCTGGGTGTATGTGGATGGCGTGGTCAAGGCCTAAGGCAACCCGCCCGTCATCCATAGCTGAGGCCCAATACCTCCACACATTTGGGGAGATATTTTCCCCATCTTCATGCCTCGTCATGTAAGGTGTAAGGGTCTGCCCCGAAAGACAGAGCAATTTTTGCATTTCCTGTCTTATTTTTCATATATTCACAGGAAAAACTTGTTAGGCTTGCACTTGGTCTGAAGCACCATCTGAGGTTAAGCATGAATGATGGGCCCCTGTTCTTTCGCCGTGCCGACCATGGGGCCCGGATCTTGGTGGTGGATGATGACGCCCTCGCGCGCCGGAGTCTGCGCGCGATGCTTGAGCGGGGCTATTACCAGGTAGAAACGGCCGAGGGGGGCGAAAAGGCCCTGGAACTTCTGTCCACTTATAAGCCCGAACTGGTGCTTCTGGATATCCAGATGCCCCACATGGATGGGCTGGAAGTTTGCCGCCGTATCCGGGATCTTCCCAATGGAGAACTGCTCCCCATCATCTTCCTGACGGGCGACGAGCGACCGGATATCCATGCCCAGGCCCTGCGCGCCAAGGGGGATGATTTCCTGCGCAAACCCGTCCTCTCGCCGGAGCTGATCGTCCGCATCCGCAGCCTCATGCGCCTCAAGCGCCTTCAGGCGGAAGTGCAGGCCGAGCGGGACAACCTTCTGGATCTGCAGAAGCAGCGGGAACAGCTTTTCGAATTCATCGTGCACGATCTGAAGAACCCCCTTTCCGCCATCCAGGTGGGTCTGGAACTGATGGATGAACGGGACGAGACCAGCCCCACCTCCAAAGCGCAGCTGAGGCGGCTTCGCGACACCGCGCACACCATGGGCCGGATGATCCAGAACATCCTCGACATCGGACGCGCCGAACAGGTGGGCTTGGATCTCCACAAATCCTCGATCCCGCTCAGCGCCTGGTTGCCTTCCCTGCTCAAGGAAATGGAATCTCAGGCCAAGTCGCGGAGCCACATCCTGTCCTGGGATTGCGACCCCGATCTGCACATCGAGGCCGATCAGGAATTCCTGCGGAGGTTGTTGCTGAACCTCCTGGACAACGCCCTGAAATACTCCCCATCGGGCAGCCGCACCTGGATCGAGGCGCAGAAAACCGAGAGCGGTGTGCGCCTGGAAGTGCGAGACGAGGGCCACGGCATCCCCGAAGAAATGCGCGACCAGATCTTCGGAAAATTCGTCCGGGTCAAAAAGGAAGGGCACGATCCCCATTTCGGATCGGGCCTCGGGTTGGCTTTCTGCCAGCTGGTGGCCGAGGCCCACGAGGGCCGCATCTGGGTGGAGGACAATCTGCCCAAGGGCAGCGCTTTCGTGCTGGAGCTGCCGAAGGCGCGCCCAGCCCGTCACGGAGAGTCTGGCGAGGCCGCCGATGAACCCACCGGTGGACTCGCCTAGGAACGATCACTCCGGGCTGATAGGAGAGCCGATGAAACGTTTGCTCCTGCTCGCTTCCCTCACCGGTTCCCTGGTGGCCCATGATGTCATCGGCTGGATCCCGCCCTACCAACTGGGCGCCAGCCGGAAGGCCTTGGCCCACCGGGCTGGCGCGGTCACTGCGGATCAGTGGCTCAGCCGCATGGGGCTCCAGTTCTGGATCCTCACGCCCGAAGGGAAACTCGCCTACGCCGAGCGGGGCGAAACCATCACCGATGCAGAGGTGGCGCACTTCCGAAACTGGGGCAAGGCCAAGGGCGTTCCGGTGCTCCTCACGGTCTACAACCACGATGGCAAGATCTGGGACTGGCAACGGGCCCGCTCGGCCTTCGCCCTGCATCGCGACGCGCTCGTGACCTCCCTGGTGGACGAAATGACGCGCCACGGGCTGGATGGCATCGACCTCGATCTGGAGGGCGAAGGCTATCTGGACGCCGATCGCGAGGCCTACGGCGCCTTCGTAAAGGCGCTCTCCACCGCTGTCCATGCCAAGGGCAAGCTGCTCACCGTCGACAGCTTCCACAGCCCCTGCTTCAACGCCCCCAACATGGCCTGGTGGGGCGATTGGCAGGGCCAGGTGGACGGCATCCACTCCATGGGCTACGGCGATCTCTACGAAGCCAACGCCGCCAGCTTCACGCCGGAGGGCGGCAAGCCTTGTGCGGAGGGCGCCGCCATCTTCCGCTTCAGCTGGCAGATTGAATGGGCCAAGGGCAAGGGCTTCCGGCCCGCCCAGGTGCTGCTGGGCATTCCCGGCTGGCAGTACGAATGGGGAGGAGCAGCCCTGCCCAAGCACCTGGAGGATCTGGCCAAGGTTGGCGCCGGGTGTGCCGTGTGGGACATCCCCTCCACCCTTGGAAGCGACAAGGACCCGCGATGGGGCTCCGAAACCGCCTGGGCGGCGCTGGCCAGGTTCAAACGCCAGAAGTGATTTGCGCATCCTGACCAAATGATCAGGCAGCGCACAGCGGGAGATCAGGTGCGGTCCGTAGTCTTCCGGCATGGACCTCCACCTTTTCGATCGCTCACGCCACCCGAACGTTGCCTCAGCGCTGTTTGAGCGAGGCCGCTCATGGGTGTTGCTAGCCATTCTTTTGCATGGATGCCCAACGCGCGCCGCCGAGGAGGCCCGGAAAACCCTCATCGCGGTGCGGACGCAGTCCCCCCTCCTGATCGATGGCCGCCTGGATGAGCCTCAGTGGGCCCTGGCGCCGGTGGCCACGGGGTTCACAGTGTCTACGCCGGAACTGGGCAAGGCGCCCGCCAACCAGACCGAAGTGCGGGTGCTCTACGACGATCACTTCGTCTACGTCGGCGCCCGCATGCATCATCCCAAGGGGAAGGCCACCATCGTGCGGCAGATCCACCGCCGAGATCAGGACAGCGCCAGCGACTGGTTCGGGGTGTACCTCGACAGCCTCCACGACCGCCGTACGGCCTTCGCCTTCATGGTCAATGCCTCCGGCGTGCAGCAGGATCGCCTCGTCTACGGCGACACCAACGAGGATCTCAGCTGGGACAGCGTGTGGGAAAGCGCCGTCACCACTGACGCCGACGGCTGGACCGCGGAACTGAAGATCCCCCTTTCTGTGCTGCGCCTCAAAGCCACCCAGGGCGGCCAGGTCTGGGGCATCAACTTCATCCGCTCCGACTATTCGCCTCGACAGGAACTGTCCATGTGGCAGATCGTCCCGCGGGGCCTGAACGCCTGGGTCAGCCACTTCCCGGATCTCCTGGGCATCGAGGGCGTGAAGCCGCAGCCGCGGCGCGAGTGGGTGCCCTACCTCAGCACGCAGCGGAAGTTTGAAACGGCCCAGAGCTTCGATGATCGGACATGGAAGGTCCAGGCGGGCCTGGATGCGCATCTCGGCCTCAATTCCTACTCCCAGCTGGATCTCACCCTGCATCCAGATTTCGGGCAGGTGGAAGTGGATCAGGCCGTGCTGAACCTCGGCACCACGGAAACCTTTTTCCCGGAGAAGCGGCCCTTCTTTCTGGAAGGCCTGGACATCTTCCAGTTCACGGGCCTCAACCTCTTCTACAGCCGCCGCCTGGGCAAGGGGCTTTACGATCCCGATCTCCAGCCTGGAGAAAAGCTGGTGGACCGGCCCTCCTCCGTGGACATCCTGGGCGCGGCGAAGTACACCTCCAAGTTCGCCAACGGCCTCAACCTGGGCCTGCTTGCGGCCAACATGGAAGTCGCGCGGGCCACCGTACGCGATGACGTCGGCCAGGAATCCCGGCGCAGCCTTGAGCCCATGACACATGCGATGGTGCTGCGCGCCACCCAGAATGTGGATGACCGCGGCAGTTTCATCGGGGGCTTCGGCTCCTACCTGCGTCAGGCGGATCCCACGGGCCGCGAGGCCCTGGTGGGTGGCGCGGATGCTCTCTTCAAGCCCGCGGACCGCAGCGGAAGCCTGGGCTTTTCATTTGCCCATTCCAATGCTGGGGCCCGGAACGATCAAAGAGGTGGCTCCTACGTCCAGGTCCAGGGCAACCAGCAATGGAAGAACGGCTGGTCCCTCAACGGCCAGTTGAGCAGCACCTCGCAGGAGTTCGATCCGAACGATCTGGGCTACAACCAGCGGCCGGACATCCAGAGTTTCAACGTCGGGGTGAGCCGCCGCTGGGACGAGCCCCTCGGTGTGCTCAGGAACCGCCAGTGGGTGGGTGGCTATACGATCTCGCGGGATCTGACGGGGAAGGTGATCGAACACTTCCTGGGCAACTGGGTGGGTACCGAGTTCACCAGCGGCTGGAATGCGGAGTTCGGCCTGGAAAAGAGCCTCGCCGCGGAGGACGACCGCGAGCTGCGCACCTTCCGGGATCCCGTCAAAAAATACCTGCACTACGACGCCTTTCCGCGGACCTTCTTCAACCTCTACTCACCCTATGGGCCCTACTCCGTGAGCCTCCGGGCCTTCCATCACTGGCGGGAAGGCGGTCCCACCCAGAGCGCCGCCCTCTTCCAGTCGCTCCGCCCCATGCCCAGCCTCGAAGTGACCTGGGTGACCACCCTGGCGCGCGAGGAAGGCCAGTGGCACTACCTGGAAACCCAGGGCGCCACCCCCATCGTCGGCATGCGCCGTCTGGGGCAGCTGGATCAGACCCTGCGCATTTCCTACGGCTTCAGTCCCACCCTCACGCTGCAGCTCTTCAGCCAGTGGATGGATGCCAGCTGGTCCTTCCGCGACCTCCACTCCTACGTGAACGACCATCAGCTGGCGCCCGGCGCCACCAGCACCAGGACCGCCTTCAGCGACCGCCTCTGGAACATCAACCTCATCGCCCGGTGGGAGTTCCGCCCCGGCTCCGCCCTCTATGCCGTCTACACCCACGGCGCCTGGACGGATGCCCTCACCGGCGACCGCGGCGGCATCCGCCCCCTGCCCGATCTCGCCCACCTTCGCCACCTGCCCAGCGACGACGCGCTTCAAGTGAAGCTCAGCTGGCTGTTCCGTTAACCCACTGCCGAGGAGGCACCCATGCTCGTGACCTGCTTCTACCCCACCCTGGCCGCCGCCCTGCTCTATGGATCCACGCTGGCCCTTGCCGCCTGTGAATCCCGCTCCACCCCTGTGCCCCTGCCCCCAACGGCCCCGAAAACCGCGGGCCTCGAAGTGAAGGCCATTGGCTCCTACATCTTCCTCAAAGGTCGTGAGGATCACTCCATGTTCATCGTCTCCAGCGGGGCGCACATGGAATCCACGGATGGCCTGAAAGCCCGCTTCGGCACATCCTTCCTGTGGTTCCTCCATGATCGGAAGCCCTACGTCATCCAGGACGAAGCCACTCTCCTCAAGGCGGGGGATCTCTTCAAAGGCGACGCCTCCCTGGAGGAGCAGGATCATCGGCTGGAGGCCCAGGAGGATCAGCTGGAAACCCAGCGCAACGGTCTCGACGCGCGGCGCGAGGCCCTGGATGACAAGCTGGAGCGCCTGGATGAACAGGATGAGGCCCTGGACGAAGAAAGCTCGGCCACGGCCGGAGCGCGTGCGCGCCTCGACCGCGACCGGCAGGCCATTGACCGGGACATGCTGGCCCTGGACAAGGAACAACGGGTGCTGGATCAGGCCGCGGAAAAATTGAACGCAGAACGCGAAGCCCTTTCCGCCAAGCAGGAGAAGCTCATGGAAGCCGCCGAGCGCCAGCTTCTGCAGCTGATGCTCCAGGCAGTGAAAAGTGGCCTGGCCCACCCGGTCGCTGACAAGATGAAGGCGTCGTAGGAAGGCCCATGATTCTGCTGGTGGAAGATGACCAACGCTCGGCCCTGGCCCTCCAGCGCGGTCTGGAGCAGGAAGGCTTCCAGGTGGACGTGGCCTTCGACGGCGAAACGGGCCTGCACCTTGGCCTGGAAAAGACCTACGACATCCTCCTGCTGGACGTGATGCTCCCAGGCCTCGATGGCTTCACCTTCCTGGCCGAGCTGCGCGCCAAGGGCCTGGAGACTCCCGTCATCTTCCTCACCGCCCGGGATGCCCTGCCTGACCGCCTGCGCGGCCTGGGCCTGGGCGGGGGCGACTACCTGGTGAAGCCCTTCGCCTTCTCCGAACTGGTGCTGCGCATCCGCAATCTGCTGCAACGGCAAGGCGCCGCGCCCGAGCGCGGCTGGACCATCGCCGATCTCTCCCTCGATCCCACCCGCCGGAAGGTCTACCGGGGCGGCCAGCGCCTGGATCTCACCGCCCAGGAGTACGCGCTGCTGGAGCTGCTGGCCCGGAACGCGGGCCACACAGTCACCCGCATGCGCATCGCCGAAACCCTGTGGGATCTCGCCTACGACGGCGACCCCAACTTGGTGGACGCCGCCGTGCGCCGCTTGCGGCGGAAGGTGGACGATCCCTTCACCGAAAAACTCATCCACACCCACCGTTCCGTGGGCTACCGCATGGAAGCCCGCCATGAGTAGCCAGCCATGAGCCGCGGATCCGCCTGGCTGCGCCCCAAGCTCAGCACCCAGCTCGTGCTGGGCACTGTGGCCGTGGTGGTCACCGTGATCTGGTTCGCCTCCTTCTTCCTGAATGATTCTTTGGCCCGCCTGTTCCAGCAGGAGGGCAATCACGAGCTTCAGCGCGTCTCAAGCCTCATGGTGGTGCGGCTGAACGAGTACGACTGGACCGTCGATCCGCCTGATGAGCCGGAACCCGCTGATCCAGACGGGCCCCAGCTTCCTGCGCAGGTGAAGAAGGAGCCCGTTCCACCGCCTACCCCTCCCCTGCCTTTCGGTCGGGAGGTGCTGGAGGGCACCGAGCATGTGTTCGTGCGAATTCTCGATCCCGAAGGCAAGTCGCTGCTGGAAAGCGAAGGATTCGCCAAGCTCCTCCCACCCTCGAATCTGCCGAAGCTGGGCCGGATCGGCGAACCCGGCTGGTGGCAGTGGTGCGAGGCCGATGGCACCAGCGGCTGCCACTTCATCATCAACCGGGCCATTTTCAACGGCGGCTGGGTGCTCACCGCCTGGGACATCCGCTACGAGAATCGCCTGCTGAAGAAGAGCCAGAACCTGCTCTGGCTCACCTGGGGCCTGGCCACCCTGCTCACGGCCGGTTTCGTGGCCGTGGTGGCGCGCCGCCAGCTGGCGCCCCTGAAGCTGCTGGAGGCCCAAGCCGCCGTTATCCGTCCCGGGGCCCTGGTTCTGAATCTGGACCCTGATGACCTGCCCCGCGACCTCGGTTCCCTGGCAGAGAATCTGAAACAGGCTCTGGCCCGCCTGGAGGAGGCCTTCTCCCGGCTCACCACCCTCAACGCGGACGTGGCCCACGAGCTCCGAACCCCCCTGCATGGCATGCGCCTCCAGGTGGAGGGCCTGCTGCGGGATGGCGACTGTCCTCCCGCCCAGGCTGAAACCCTGGAAGGGGTCATCGAAACCCTGGATCACCTGGCGGCCACCCTGGACCAGATGCTCTTCCTGGCCCGCTCCGAAGACCCCTCCATGGCGCTCCAGGCGGAACGCCTTGAGGTGGCGGCCCTCCTGAAAGCCGCGGCCTCGCCCTTCGAATCATTGGCGGAAGAGCGCTCAGTGCACCTGGATGTGCGGTCTGCCGAGAACCTGGAACTGGTGGCCGATGAGAAGCTCGTCCGCCGGGCCCTGCACAACCTGTTGGCCAATGCCCTCAACCATGCTCCCGAAGGCAGCACCGTCACGTTGGAGGCCCTTCTCGAAGCAGATCAAATCGTTCTGCAGGTGCGCGACGAGGGGGAAGGGATTCCCGAAGACTTCCTTCTGAGGCTGGGGCAGCGTTTCTCGCGCCCGGATGTCTCCCGCAGCCGCGCCTCCGGGGGCGCGGGCCTGGGCCTGGCCATCGTGAAGAACATCCTTCGCCTGCACGGTGGAACCCTGGATATCTCAAGAGCGCCCGAAAAGGGCACCCTCGCCAGACTCTGCTTCCCCAGCCGCCCGCGGACATGAAGCCATTTCGTCCTCGAACAACGAAAAGCCGGATCTTGGTGGTGTTCCTTATCTTTTGAATTCAAATCCGAGTCAGTGCAATCCGGGGTTCTTCTCCCCCGCAGGCACATCGATGGCGAGGTGGTTCTGCTTGGGCGGGAGCGGACAGGTGGCGAACATGGAGAAGGCGCAGGGCGGATTGATGGCGCGGTTGAAATCCAGGATCACCTTGCCATTCTTGGGCATGTCCGCATAGAGGAAGCGGCCGGCAGGATAGGTGCCATGGGTGCTGGTGCCATCCTTGAAGATGATGAAGAGTTCCGGGTGCTCGGGATCTTCCACCATGGGCTCGAGGGTAACTTCGCGCCCGCCCACTTTGAAGCGCAGCAGGCCCGGGGCGCTCATGGTTTCCGTGGTGCCGATGACCGTGGCGATGGCCCTTTCCTGCGGCTTGTCGTAGGCCACGAAATCCGCCTCCACGCGCCACGCCGCATCCACCGGGTACCGGGGCACGCCGTGGAAGGCCTTGCGCGCGGGCGTTTCCGGATCCTTCACACGGATGCCCAGACGGTCGCCGCGGCGGATGACGTACAGGCTCACCCGGCCCGCCTTGATGACATCCGGTTGGCCCTCCGCATCGGATTTCAGCACCGCCTCCACCGCCGGCTTCCCGTTGAGCAGCAGGCCGCTGCCCGGAAGGGGCTTGAAGCGCACGGTGGAACCTTCCACCAGGAACAGGCCCGCCTTGGGCAGGGAGAGGCCTTCGGGCAGCAGCACCGTGGAGCCTGGCGCGGAACCCAGCGTGTTCTCGCCGGGATTCAGCCAGTCGCGGCCGATGAGCGTCAGCCACCCATCTTCCGCGGCCAGCCTGGCCTCGCGTTGGGCATGCCAGGCATCCACCGAGGTGCGGTAGGCATCCTGGGCGCAGAGGGCCGGGGCGACCAGGAGGATCGAGGTGGCGAGGGCGTGGGCGGTTCGCATAGGGATGGATCCTAGCAGGACTGGCGCTATCCCTCAGCACCGCTGGTATGTTGGGGCATCCCCCACGAGGTTCCCATGCGCGCTCCCCTCCTCGCCCTTGGTCTGGCCTTGCCCCTTCTGGCCGCACCGCCAGCATCGGCCCCTCTTCCACGGCGCCCTGTGCACACCTTTTCCATCGTGGCCCGGGATGCGGTCACGGGTGATCTGGGCGTGGCCGTGCAAAGCCACTGGTTTTCTGTGGGCTCCGCCGTGCCCTGGGCCGAACCCGGTGTCGGTGCCGTGGCCACCCAGAGCTTCACCGACCCCAGCTACGGCGCCCTGGGTCTGGCCCTCATGAAGACGGGGAAGCCTGCTCCCGAGGCCCTGAAAGCCCTGCTGGCGGCGGATGCCGACCGGGAGGTCCGCCAGGTGGCCATGGTGGATGCCCAGGGCCGAGCCGCGGCGCACACCGGCGCCAAGTGCATCCAGGCCGCCGGCCACGAGGTGGGCGAGGGCTTCACGGTGGAAGCCAACCTCATGGACCGGGCCACCGTTTGGCCCGCCATGGCCAAGGCCTTCCGGGGCACTCAGGGCGATCTGGCAGACCGGCTGTTGGCGGCCCTCCGCGCCGCCCAGGCCGAGGGCGGCGACCTCCGCGGCATGCAGAGCGCTGCGATCCTCATCGTGAAGGGCAAGGCTTCAGGCCAACCCTGGAATGACCGTCTGTTCGACCTGAGGGTGGAGGATAACCCCGATCCCCTGAGGGAACTGGGCCGCCTCATCCAACTGCGCCGCGCCTATCGCCTGATGGATGAGGGCGATGGCTTCGTCACCGCCGCCAAATGGCCCGAGGCCAAGGCCGCCTACGCCACCGCTGCGAAGCTGGCACCAGGCATCTGGGAGATGCCCTTCTGGCAGGCCGTGGCTCTCGCTTCCAGCGGCAAGCTCGACGAGGCCCTGCCCCTCTTCAAACGCGTCTTCGCCGCCGAACCCTTCTGGAAGCGCCTGGTGCCCCGGCTCGCGGAGGTGGATCAGCTGCCCAAAGATCCCGCGCTGCTCAAAGCCATAGAAGCGCAGTGAAGATCAGCCACGGATGAACACAGATGAACACAGATAAGAACAGGTCGTTTTATCCGTGTTCATCTGTGTTCATCCGTGGCAATTGATTCAGTTTTCCGTCTTCTGCGGTTCGCCTTTGGCCGCCAGGATCATGCGCACTCCGTAGAGGATCGCCCCGCAGAGGATGAAGCTGTCGGCGAGGTTGAAGCTCCAGTAGTGCCAGCTTCCGAAAGCGAAATCGAGGAAGTCCACGACCCCGCCCCGGAGGATGCGGTCCAGGCCATTGCCCAGGGCGCCCCCCAGGATGCTCCCCAGGGCCACGCGATCCCAGGTGGGGGTTTTCTCCTCCAGGAAGAGCTTCCCGAAGTAGAGGAGCGCCACCAGGCCCGCCACGGCGAAGAGGGCGAACCGCACCTTGACCGGAATCCAGTAGAGGCTGCCGAAGATGGCGCCTCGGTTGTAGCCGAGGGTCAGGTGGAAGAACCCGTTGATGACTGCGCGGGATTCGCCTTCCGCAAGCGTGGCCACAATCCAGGCCTTGGAGGCCATATCGGCCGCCAGGATGCCGACGGGAAGGAAGAGCCAGGGCAGACGGCGCACTAGGCCACCACCGACGCGCAGCGGGCGCAGAGGGCCGCATCCTCGCCAGCCCCATGGCCGCCCTTGTGGTTCCAGCAGCGGGGGCACTTCACGCCATCGTGCGCGCTCACAGCAACGGCAAGGTCACCCTCGGTCACCGTGAGGCCGGAAACCACCAGCAGGTCCTCCAGCGACTCCCCCAAGCCTTCGATGGCCGTGCGATCTGCCGCTGGCAACGCGAGGGCCACCTGGGCATCCAGGCTGGTGCCGATGGTCTTGGCGGCACGGTGGGGCTCCATGGCGGCCTGCACAGCTTCGCGGACTTCCCACAGCTTTTCCCACTTGGCATCCACGGGTGCAGCTACAAGTTCTGGGAACCGCTGCTCGTGGACGCTGCCGGAGCAACCGGGAATCTGCTCCCAGGCTTCGTCCGCCGTGAAGCTCATGACGGGCGCCAGCAGGGTGCAAAGCCCCTTGGCCAATTCCCAGCAAGTGGCGCGGCAGCTGCGGCGGCGGGCGGAATCCAGCGCGTCGCAGTAGAGGCGGTCCTTGATGATCTCGAAGTAGCGGCCCGACAGCTCCTGCTGGCAGAAGCCGTGGAGGGCCTGGGTGGCGCGGTGGAATTCGAAGCGCGTGTAGGCGTCCCGGGCTTCAAGGGTGGTGCGCGAGAAGGCATCCAGCACCCAGCGGTCCAGGGGGGCGAGGTCGGCAGGTGCCACCGCATCCTTGGCCGGATCGAAGTCGGCCAAGGCCCCCAAGAGGAAGCGCAGGGTGTTGCGAATCTTCCGGTAGGCATCGGCGCTGCGGTCGAGGATCTCCTTGGAGATGCGGATGTCTTCGCTGTAGTCGCAGGAGGCGGCCCACCAGCGCAGGATGTCGGCGCCCAGCGTCTTCAGGATCTCCTCGGGCGTGATGACGTTGCCCAGGCTCTTGGACATCTTCTGGCCCTTGCCGTCGAGCACGAAGCCGTGGGTGACCACCTGCTTGTAGGGCTTGGTGCCGGTGGCGGCGAGGTTGAAGAGCAGCGAGCTGTGGAACCAGCCGCGGTGCTGGTCCGAGCCTTCGAGGTAGATGAACTGACCGTAGTCCGAGCGCTTCAGCTCCGGATGGGACTCGCACACCACGGAGGCACTGACGCCGGAATCGATCCACACATCGAGGATGTCCGTTTCCTTCTGGAAGGTCTTCGAGCCGCACGTGCAGACGGTACCTGCGGGCAGCAGCTGCTCCACGGGCAGATCGGCCCAGGCCTCGATGCCGCCCTTCTCGATGGCCGCCGAGGCGATCTTGAAGATGGAATCGGCCACGAGCGGCTCGCCGCAGGTCTCGCAGCGCAGCACCGTGATGGGCGTGCCCCAGGCACGCTGGCGGCTGATGCACCAGTCGGGGCGGCCCGCGATCATGGCGTGGATGCGGTTCTGGCCCTGGGCGGGGATCCACTGCGTCTGCTCGACGCCCTCGATGCCCAGCTCGCGCAGGCTACGAGCCTTGCCGGCCAGCTCTGAATCCATGGTGATGAACCACTGCTCGGTGGCGCGGAAGAGGATGGGGGTCTTCGTGCGCCAGCAGTGGGGATAACTGTGGTTCAGCGACTCCTCATGAATGAGGCGCCCTTCCCGCTTGAGGCGCTCCACCACCAGCGGATTGCAGTCGAAGATGTTCTTGCCTTCCAACTCAGGATCGTTGACCGTCGGCAGGAACTTTCCGTCGGGACCCACCAGCTGGAGCAGGCCCAGGTGATGGGCGAGGTTGAAGTCGTCCACACCGTGGTCGGGGGCCGTGTGCACCAGGCCCGTGCCGGTGTCGGCGGTGACGTGATCGCCCAGCAGGATGGGGCTCTCGCGGTCGATCCAGGGATGACGGGCCACCAGGGTCTGGAATTCCTTGCCCTTGCGGATCTCCACCGTGTGCAGTTCCTCACCCAGCTTCTTCGCGAAGTCCTCGCGCAGGGTCACGGCCACCACGAAGTGACGGGTGCCGGCACGCACCACGGCGTATTCCAGATCGGGGTGCATGGCCACGGCCTTGTTGCTGGGCAGCGTCCAGGGCGTGGTCGTCCAGATGGGCACGAACATGGGCGTGGGCAGTTCGAGGCGCCTGGCTTCGGCATCGGTGACGGGGAAGGCCACGGTGATGGCGGCGCTGGTCCTGTCCGCGTACTCCACTTCCGCTTCGGCCAGGGCCGTGCGGGCGCCGTAGCTCCAGTGCACCACCTTGAGCTTGCGGGTGACGCTGCCGCTCTCGAAGAGCTTGGCCAGGTGGCGCACCGTCTCCGCCTCGTACAGCGGATCCATGGTCACGTAGGGCTGTTCCCACGCGCCCAGCACGCCCAGGCGCTGGAAGGCGGTGCGCTGAGTGTCGATCCACTTCTGGGCATAGGCGCGGCAGCGCTGCAGGAATTCCGCGCGGCTCAGCTCGCGGCGCTTGGGCCCCAGATCCTTCTCCACGGCATGCTCGATAGGCAGGCCGTGGCAGTCCCAGCCCGGCACGTAGGGCGATTCGTAGCCCTCCATCCAGCGGGACTTCACCACCACGTCCTTGAGGATCTTGTTCAGCGCGTGGCCCATGTGGATGGCGCCGTTGGCGTAGGGCGGGCCGTCGTGAAGCACCTCGCGGCCCTTGCCCTTGCCCGCGGCGTTGTCGGCCTGCCGCTTGGCTTCGATGCGGCGGTACAGGCTCTCGGCCTTCCAGCGTTCCAGCCGCTTGGGCTCACGCTGGGGCAGGTCCGCCTTCATGGGGAAGTCGGTCTTGGGAAGGAAAACGGAGTACTTTTTAACCGGAGCTTGCTCGCTCATCGGCGCCCTCGTGCGTCGGGGGGCGCACCCAAGCGCCCCGGGGTTGATCTTCCAGTTCAGCATGGGAGCCAGTGTTCCCACAAGGGAAAGGGCCCGGAGTCCCGGGCCCTTTCCTGAGATTCTGGGGGAATCAGAGCTGGCTGGTGCAGTGCTTGCAGCGGGTGGCCTTCAGCGGCACCTGCTCCAGGCAGGCGGGGCACTCCTTCGTGGTGGGCTCGGCAGCAGGCGCCTCCTCCTTCTTCACGAACTTGCCCAGCAGCTTGATCAGCACCAGGAAGATCACCAAGGAGATGATCAGGAAGTTCACGGTGGCCCCAAGCACGGCGCCCACGCGGAACTTGCCCAGAACCCACTCCTCCCACTTGACGTTCGCAGGCAGCACGATGGTGACCAGGGGCATGACGATGCCCTCCACGAAGGCCGTCACGATCTTGCCGAAAGCGCCACCCACGACCACGGCCACGGCCAGGTCGATGACGTTGCCTTTCATGATGAAGGCCTTGAACTCGTCTTTCAGAGACATGGGCACTCCCATAAAATCAGCGGGGGCATCGGCCCCCGCTGGTCAATTTACCCTGGATGCTACTTACCGGCCTTCTTCAAAGGCTTGCGGGGTGAGGGAGCCGGGAGGGTGGCGCCCACGATCTCGGTCTCGGTCTTGCGGACCTCAGCCTTGCCATCGCTCACCTTCACGTCGATCTCCACGCGGCGGTTCTTGGCCTGGCCATCCTTGGTCTTGTTGTCAGCCAGCGGCTTGTCGGGGCCCACACCCACCGTGGTCACCTTGGAGGCGGGGATGCCGGCATCCACCAGGACCTTGGCGACGGCATCGGCGCGACGCTTGGAGAGGGTCTTGTTCAGGGCCTTGCCGCCCACGGACGAGGTATGGCCGCTGACTTCCAGGCTGTAGTCGCCCTTGAAGGCTTTCAGGCCATCGGCCACCTTCTGGATGGCGGCGGTGGCATCGGCGCCCAGATCCGCCTTGCCGTTGGCGAAGTGGAGCACGGCTTCATCCAGCACGATCTTCGCGGGGGGCGGAGGCGGCACCGGCTTGGCGACTTCCACCACGGGCTCGGGCGCAGGAGGCGGCGGAGGAGGCGCCACCACCGGCTCGGGCTTCGGTTCGGGCTTGGGCTCAGGAGCGGGGGCGGGCGGCGGTTCGGGAGCAGGAGCGGGCGCAGGCGCAGGAGCGGCCTTCTTGGCCCCGCCCCAGGTGTAACCGAGGCCGACAGTGGCCAGGTACTCCGTGCGTGCGGTGGGAAGGTTCACGCGGACGGCCTTGGCACTCACATCCAGCAGCACATTCTCTGCGGGGCGGCCCATGATGCCCAGGCCGCCGTGGTAGTTGAGGCGCGTGGTGCCCTCGGCCTTACCGGAGTAGGGTGATCCCACATTGGTGCCGCCCAAACCGGCGGCCAAGTAGGGATACCAGTTCTCGGCTCCCGGGCGGAAGTTGAACAGGCCGGAGGCCAGCAGGTGGGTTTCCTTGCCCGTGGCGACCTTGAGAGGGTTCTTGTCCAGATCGAGGTCGCTGCGGAGGGCGCGCAGATCAAGGCCCCAACGGTTGGTGTACCAGTGCCCCGCGCCGAGGCCGTAGTGCATCTGATCCTTGAGGTTCGTCTTGCTCTCGAAGAGGGTCTGTCCCAGGTGGCCAGCCACCCAGGCGGTGCCCTCCTGGGCAGAAAGGGTGAGCGCGGTGCCCGCGACCAGGAACATCAGGATTTTCTTCATGTCGGTCCTCCTTGAGGGGGGGGTGATCCCTGACCCCATGCTAGCCATCAGCTTCAAAATGCTTCAACGGAAAACCGGCATTTCCGTCCTCAGACTTTCTTACATACATCGCGTCATTACTCACCATCGTTGGGACAATTCCGATAGTCCTTTTGGTCTATCACCACGAATCGCACATCGCTCTCCAAGCGATCTCGGCGTCTGGTTTTTCCTACAAAGAAGCGCCTTGATGAACTGCGAAAGCAGCACGTCAAATGACCGCAAAGGCCATCGCCATTCGCAGCCTCAGGCCTCCGCCGCCAACACGGTGATGAGCGCAGTTCCAGTCTCCACGGTGTCGCCCTCCTGCACATGCACGATGGATACGATTCCGGTAGCGCTGGTTTTCAATTCGTTCTGCATTTTCATGGCCTCCATCACGAGGAGGGTCTGGCCTTCCTGGACAGCATCGCCGGGCTTCACCAGGAGTTTCACGATCTTGCCGGGCATGGGAGAGGAGAGCACACCGCCCCCGGCCCCCGCACCGCCAGAACCCGCCAGCAGGGCGCGACGGGGATCCACCAAGGCGAACTCGTAGGAACCGTCATAGAGCATGGCGCGGTAGGCGTGGGCCTCGGGATCCGGCGATTTGGCCGCGTCCAGACGCACTTCCACCGAGCGGCCTTCCAACAGGATGGAATAGCAGCCAGGTTCCAGTTCGAGGATGTCGATGGGCTGGCTCTGCCCGTCCCAGACCAGCGTCGTGACGCCATCCTGGTGGATCAGTTCCACATCCCGGGATTCCTTGCCAAGCATCAGGGTCCGTTTCACGCATCGCTCCTATAACCGGTTGAACCGGCCCCAGTGTTTCCAGGAATCCGATTTTCCGTCGGCGGCAGTGGCGGGCTGAGTGGCCCGTCGCTGCTCGGTTTCCAACTCATGCAGCAGGGCGGCGGCCACCGCAAACTTCAGGTCGGGCCCCTGGTCCTTCCGCTTCCAGAAGGGCTTGTCCAGCATGCCGGTATGCAGCGCGCCCTCGCGGAAGGGCCCGTGCTCCATGAGGGCTTCGTGGAAGGCGATGTTGTGTCGAATGCCGCCGATGCGGTACTCCGCCAGGGCTGCGCGCATGCGCTCGATGGCCTCCAGCCGCGTGGGGCCCCAGGTGCTCAGCTTGCTGATCATGGGGTCGTAGAACATCGGCACCTCGGCCCCTTCGTAGACGCCGCTGTCATCGCGCACGTTGCGCCCGCTGGGCGTGCGCAGGAAGGTGATGCGGCCGGGGCTGGGCATGAAGTTCTTGTCGGGATCCTCGGCGTAGACGCGGCATTCCACCGCCCAGCCGTTGAGGGGGATCTGCTCCTGCGTCATGGGAAGTGCCTCACCGCGGGCCACGAGGATCTGCCACTTCACCAGGTCCAGGCCCGTGATCCACTCGGTGACGGGGTGTTCCACCTGCAAACGGGTGTTCATCTCCAGGAAGTAGAAGTTGCGGTCCGCATCCGCCAGGAATTCCACGGTGCCCGCGCCCACGTAATTCACAGCGCGGGCCACCTTCAGGGCTGCTTCGCCCATGGCCTTGCGCATCTCCGGCGTGACATGGGGGCTGGGCGCCTCCTCGATCACCTTCTGGTGGCGGCGCTGCACCGAGCACTCCCGCTCATGCAGGTAAACATGGTTGCCATGCGTATCCGAGAAGACCTGGATCTCGATGTGGCGAGGTTGGACGATGGCCTTCTCCACGTAGACGCTGTCGTCGCCAAAAGAGGAGAGCGCCTCGCCTCGGGCCCGCGCCAGCGCCGAGGTGAACTCCTCGGGCTTGTGCACCAGGCGCATGCCCTTGCCACCACCGCCCATGGCGGCCTTGAGCATCACCGGAAAGCCGATCTTGAGGGAGGCCTCCAGCAGCGCCTCGTCGGCCATGGTTTCCTGGATGCCCGGCACCACGGGACAGCCTGCGGCGATGGCCACCTCCCGGGCGGCGGTTTTCGAGCCCATGCTCACGATGCACTCGGGCCTAGGCCCGATGAAAGTGATGCCCGCCGCCTGAAAGGCCTTCGCGGCTTCCGCATTCTCGGAGAGGAAGCCATAGCCCGGATGCACGGCATCCGCGCCGCTGCGCTTGCACACATCCAGGATCTTCTCCAGCACCAGGTAGCTCTCCCGCGCTGCGGCGGGGCCGATGCAGTAAGCCTCGTCAGCCATGCGCACATGCAGGGCGCCACGATCCGCTTCGGAGTACACAGCCACGGTGGGGATGCCCATCTCACGGCAGGTGCGGATCACGCGAATCGCGATTTCCCCGCGGTTCGCAATCAAGATCTTGGTCACGGACATGGGCTCATCCTCGCTTGAAGGTCATCAATCGCTGGCATGCGCGGGGACCTGACCCCGATCGCTTCGCTCCCGCTCCCTCGCTACGCTCGATCACGGAGGGGTCATCGTCCCCGCGGTTCGCAATCAAGATCTTGGTCACGGACATGGGCTCATCCTCGCTTGAAGGTCATCAATCGCTGGCATGCGCGGGGACCTGACCCCGATCGCTTCGCTCCCGCTCCCTCGCTACGCTCGATCACGGAGGGGTCATCGTCCCCGCGATTGGCAATCAAGATCTTGGTCACAGGCATGGGCCGACCTCGGATTCAGGCATGATGATGGGTGATGAGTTCCCCCAGCCTAGCAAACCCACTGCTCGCCATCACCCTCTGCTTCCTGACCCTCCACTGCGGCAGGAAGGGCGACCCCATTCCACGGCCGAGGGCGGCGGCCCAGGCCATGGAGGTCCGTCTCGAAGGGCTGCGCCAGCTCCGCATGGTGCTGCCCACCGCGGACGTGAAGGGCGAGGGCCTTTCAGGTGTCGAACTGGTGCGGGTGTTGTACCTGCCCCTGGGCCTCGCGAAACCCACTCCGGAAGAGGTCTTCAGCCGCGGCGAAGTGCTGCTGGAGCGCCACCGGCCGGACCTGCCGGGCCCCGGCGGAGTCTTGCTCATGGATCTGAAAAACCTTCAGCGCTCCTCGGGCTGGCTGGTGGTGGTGGCGGTGCGCCTGGGCAACGTGCCGGGCCGCCCCAGCGAAGTGCTGCCTTGGATGGCCCCGGCGTTCTGAGTCCCGGTCGCTGCGGGATCAGTCCTGGCGCAGATCGAGCCGATGGCCCCACCACTGGACCACGGCGCGGGCCAGTTGATCCTTGGGCAGTGGCCCGAGGGTTGGCTGCGCCCCCTGGGCCGTGACCGGCGTCAGGGCATTGGCCTGGGCTCCGAAGGCCTTTCCATGCTGGACATCATTCACCAGCACCGCATCCAGGCCCTTCTTCTCCAGCTTGGCCTTGGCGTGTTCCAGGTGCTTCTCACTCTCGGCCGCAAAGCCCAGAACCCACTGGTCCGAGCGCTTCCGACCGGAGAGCTGCGCCAGGATGTCGGGGGTGCGCACCAGATTCAGCGTTTCGATGCCGTCGCTCTTCTTCACTTTTTCGGGGCTGAGTGCCTCGGGCCGCTGATCCGCCACGGCTGCGGCGGCCACCAGGCCATCCGCATCGGCCCAGCGGGCCTCGCAGGCCTCAAGCATCTGCTGGGCGCTGCGAACGCGGACAGTTTCCACGCCCCAGGGCGCCGCCAGATCCCCGCCCAGCACCAGCTGGACCTGGGCACCCACATCCCGGAAAGCCCGGGCCAGCTCGATGCCCATGGCGCCCGTGCTGCGATTGGTGAGGGTGCGCACGGGATCCAGGTCTTCCCGAGTGGGTCCGGCCGTGATGAGCACCCGGCGACCGTTCAGGCAGCGCAGCTTGGGCGTCCCGTGCACCTGGATGGCCTCGGCGATAGCAGCCACATCCGCCAGCTTGCCCGTGCCCTCCTCGCCGCAGGCCATGATGCCGGCGGCGGGTTCGACCACGGCATGGCCGAAGGAACGCAGGCGCTGAAGGTTCGCCTGCACCGCCGGGTGATCCCACATGCCCGTGTTCATGGCGGGGGCCCACAGCACCGGGGCTTGCGTGGCCAACAGCACCGTGCTGAGCAGGTCGCTGGCCAGGCCGTTGGCGGCCTTGCCCAGGATGTTCGCCGTGGCGGGCACCACGGCCACCAGGTCGGCCCAGCGGGCCAGCTCGATGTGCTCGATGCTGGGCTGGGCCCGCCATTCGCCCTGGTCGGGGTTGGCGCCGTAGCAGGGCTCGCCCGTGAGGCTGGTGAGGGTGAGCGGGGTGATGAACCGCGACCCGGCCTCAGTGAGGATGCAGCGGACCCGGTGTCCCTGATTGGCCAGCAGGCGGGCCAGCTCCGCAGACTTGTAGGCGGCCACGCCGCCGGTGATGCCCAGGATGATCTGCATCAGATGGCTCCAGGAAGGCCGTGCAGCTTGCGGATGAGCCCGATCTGGCCCAGGTGGTAGCACTCGTGCATGTAGAGGAAGGCCACCACCTGCTCGAGGGACTGTTCCATCCCCAGCGCCGGGTTCAGGGTGGGACGATCCCAATCCTGAATGCCCTGCAGGGCCGCCTTCAGATCCTGGTCGATGGCCTTGAAGGCCGTCACCAGGGCGGCCCACTCCAGATGGGCGGTCTCCCCAGGGCCGCCCCGGGCGTAGTGCTGCTCCCAGGCCGGATCCTCCGCCAGGGTGCCGCCCAGAAGCTTGACGATGCGGCGGCGGGCGGCGAGATCCTCCGTCAGCCCCACCTGGTTCAGTTCCAGGAGGCGGACATTGCCTCCGAAAGCTGTGCGCCAAAGCTTGCCGCGTTCCATGGGGACTCCCGAAGTCGTGTCAAAGCACAGGAACCCCTATCCTACTCCACGCGCATTGATGGAATGCCTGTTGGGTGTTATGCTTCGTGGTTCGGAGTGCCCCATGACCCAGCGCACCATTGTTCGTGTCCCTGAAGAAATCGCCAACAAGTACCGCTTCGTCGTCGTGGCGGGCAAGCGTTGCGAGCAGCTTCAGCGGGGCGCCTTTCCCAAGGTGGAGGTTGTGGTCCCCGTGAACAAGCACGGCCAGGCCCAGGATGCCCCCAAGCTGGCGTCTTTCTGGGGCCAGGTGGCCGTGGCTGAGGTGGAAGAGAACCGCATCGCCTTCGAGGAGGCCGAAATCCTCACCATCGAAGACACCACCGTGGTGCCCATCTCCGGCGAATAGCGAGAAGACACTTCCGCAAAAAGCCCCCGCCCGTCGGGGGCTTTTTGTTGCCCGAAAACAATTTCCACAGTCATTGAAATTTTTCTTGCCCAGGACATCCTTCGGGCCAATAATTCAACGTTTGTTGAATAGGATCTCCATGCCCAATGCCCCCGCTCCCCGGTCCCGCGGTCCCAAACCCACCAAGGTGGATCCCAACCACCTGCTGGACGCGGCCCAGGCTGTCTTCGCCCAGGAGGGCCTCCAGGCTGCGAGCCTGCGCGCCATTGCCCGCAAGGCAGGCTGCGACCCGGCCCTCATCTACTACCACTTTGAGAACAAAGAGGCCCTCTTCGCCGCCCTCCTGCAGCGGCGTTTTCCCGCCATGCAGATGGAACTGGAGCGGCTCGTGGCGGATGAGACCCAATCCACCGCCGAACAACTTTGGGGCGTGCTGCGGATCTACCACCGCCACCTGAAGGATGATCCGGGGATCCGGTCCATGATCCGCGGGGAAATCGTCCGAGGCGGCGAAGGCTTGGGCGGGCTCATCGAAGAACAGCTGCGCCCCATCGTGCTGACCGTGAAGGGCCTCTTCGACCGGGGCATCGCCCGCGGCGACCTGCGCCCCGACCTGCCGCCCCTGCTGGCCACCTTCTTCCTGGCGAGAATGCAGCTCGAAATCCTCGACCTGCTGCCCACGGTCCTGCCCCGGCTGTCGGGCCTGAGCCCCGAAACGGCCGTGACCACGGGGATGCGCGCCTGGTTTGACCTCTTCTGGCGCGGCGCCGCCGCGAACCCCGCCGCCCCCCTGCCCACCCTCTCCGCCCCCATCGATTGAGGTTCCCATGCGCAAGCTCGTGCTCCTGCTGCCCCTCCTGCTGACCGCCTGCCACCGCGACACCCGCCCCCTGCTCAACGGTCGGGTGGAGGCCTACCTCACCGACCTGGGCCCGCGCACTGGTGGTCGGCTGGTGGATCTGAACGTCCGCGAGGGTCAGCGCGTGAAGGCGGGCGACCTGCTGGCCCGGGTGGTCGCCGAGGAGATGGATGCGGCCGTGCTGCGCGACCAGGCCGGGTTCGAGAGCGCCGACGCCAAGCGGCTGGAGCTGGATCGAGGCAGCCGGGCCGAGGACATCGCCCAGGGCGAGGCCCGCGTGAAGGATGCCCAGGCGGCCCTGAACCTCTCCGAGGACAATCTGGCCCGGGCTCGCCGCCTCTTCGGGGACAAAGTTATGGCCAAGGCCGATCTCGACAATGCGGCCACGGCCCGGGATCGCGCCGAAGCCAACCTGAGCTTGCAGGTCAAGGCTCTGGCCGAACTCCGCGCCGGGGCCCGCATCGAGCAGCGCCAAGGCGGCCAAGCCGAGGCCCGCAAGGCCCACGCCGCCTGGCAACAAACCAAGCTGCAAGCAGGCTTCACCGAAGTGCGCGCCCCCTTCGATGGCATTGTCACCCACCGCTTGCGGGAGCCGGGCAGCGTCATCGCCGCAGGTCAGCCCGTGCTCACCCTGGCCCGGCTCGATCAGCTGTGGGTGCGGGTCTACCTGCCCCAAGCCATCCAGAGCCAGTCCCGCCTCGGCGCTGCCGTGACGGTGCTCACCGCGGACCACCGCAGCCTGGAAGCCACCCTGGACGAGGTGGGCTCTGAATCCGAGTTCACTCCCAAGATGGTGGAAAGCCGGGAAGAGCGCGTGAACCTCGTCTACCCCGCCCGCGTGAACATCGTCCGGGGCTGGGATCAGGGCCTGGTTCCCGGGGCCGCCGTCGATGTGCGCCTGGGAGCGAATCGCCCATGAGCCTGTTTGAAGCCCAGGGCCTGAGCTGCCGCTTCGGCGACAAGGTGGCCGTCCAAAGCCTGGACCTGACCGTGTCCGAGGGCGAGCTGGTGGGCCTCATCGGCCCCGATGGCGCAGGGAAAACCACCACCTTCCGCATGCTCACAGGCCTGCAGCGGCCCACGGGGGGAACCCTGCACCGTCCGCTGGGCCGCGAAGGCATCAGCTATGTGCCGCAGACCTTCAGCCTGGCCCCGGATCTCACGGTGGAGGAGAACCTCCGGTTCCAGGCCGGCCTCTTCAGCCTGGGAGACGCAGCGCCCCGCATCGCGCGGCTGCTGGAATCCGTGGGCCTCGCCCCCTTTCGTGATCGCCTGTCCGGCGCCCTCTCCGGCGGCATGAAGCAGAAGCTGGCCCTCTGCTGCGCCCTGCTCACGGAGCCGCGGCTGCTGCTGCTGGACGAGCCCACCACCGGCGTCGATCCTGTGAGCCGCCGTGAGTTCTGGGAGCTGCTCCACACCGTGCACGATCAAGGCGTGGCCATCCTCTTCTCGACGCCCTACATGGATGAAGCCGAATATGCGCACCGCATGCTGCTCATGGATGAAGGCCGCGTCCTCATGGAAGGGGATCTCCCCACCTTCCGGGCCAGCCTGCCGGGCCTTGTCTTCCGCGTGGTGAGTGCCCGACGGCGCGAGGTGCAGAAGGCCATCGAGAGCCTCGCCCCGCTGGATCTTTTCACGGAGGGTGAGGTCATCCGCGCCCGGTTCCCGGTTCAGGATCCCGAACCGCTTCACGCCAGGCTGGCCACCCTTCCTGGGGTGGAGCAGGTGCGTCTCTCGGAGGCGAGCCTGGAGGATGTGTTCCTCCACGCCCTCGCCAGCGTCAGCGGGGGAGGTCGCCATGGCTGAAGCGGTTTTGGAAGTCCAGCACCTGACCCGGCGTTTTGGAGACTTCACCGCAGTTTCCGACCTCAGCTTCCACGTCGAACAGGGAGAGATCTTCGGTTTCCTCGGCCCCAACGGCGCCGGGAAGAGCACCACCATCCGCATGCTCTGCGGCGTGCTGGCGCCCAGCTCGGGCGAGGCCCGGGCCCTGGGCCGCGACCTCTTCACCGAGGCCGACCAGGTGCGCGCCGAGATGGGCTACATGAGCCAGAAATCCAGCCTGCTGACCGATCTCACGGTGGCAGAAAACCTCACCTTTTTCGGAGGGCTCTACGGCCTCCAAGGCGAAAAGCTGGCCCGCGAAGTGCAGTTCCGCCTGCGCGAGATGCAGGTCTGGGAGCACCGGGACCTGCTGGTATCGGCCCTTTCCACCGGCGAACGGCAGCGGGTGGCACTGGCCTCCGCCACCCTGCACCGTCCGCAGATCCTCTTCCTCGATGAACCCACCAGTGGCGTCGATCCCCTGCGCAGGCGCCTCTTCTGGGAGGCCATGGACGAGCTGGTGGCCGAGGGCATGAGCATCCTCGTCACCACCCACAACCTGGGCGAAGCCGACCAGTGCGACCGCCTGGCCTTCATCCTCGGCGGCAAGCTCATGGCCTATGGCCGACCCAGGGCTTTGAAGGAGGCTCTGGGCCGCCAGGTGATCGAGCTGCGCACCGAGCGTTTCCGTGAGCTGCAGTTGGCTGCCCGCCGCCAGCCAGAGGTGCTCGCCGCCGAGCTGCTGGGCAGGAGTGTGCGCCTCTCCCTGCCCGCCAGCCTCGATCCTGCACCCCTGTTGGCCCAGCTGAGGCAGGAAGGGTTCGCGCTCGAAGCCCTGCCGCCTGAATCGCCCTCCCTTGAAGACCTGTTCGTGGACCTGGTCCAACGCTCCCGAACTGCCTGAGGTGCCCCATGTGGAACCGCATCAAAGCCCTGGTCTGGAAGGAATTCCTCCAGCTCCGCCGCGACAAGCTGACCCTGGCTTTCACGCTGGGCATGCCCCTCATGCAGCTGGTCATCTTCGGGCTCGCCATCAACTACGACGTGAAGCACATGCCCGCCGTGGTGCTGGATGAATCTCAGAGCCAGGAGAGCCGCAGCTTCGTGGATGGCCTTGTCTCTACCCAATACTTCGACGTGAAGGCCGAAGTGCGCTCTGAAAAAGACCTTCGCGCCGCGCTGGACCGCGGCAAGGCGCAGGTGGGCGTGTGGTTCCCGCCCGATTACGGGCGGCGCATCCGCGCGGGCCAGACGGGCGAAGTGATGATCATCGTGGACGGCTCCAGCCCCACCACGGCATCTGCGGCCATGGCCACGGCCCAGGGCGTGGGCCAGCTGCGGAACACCCAGTTGCTCTTCGACCGCATGGGCTACGGCGGCGCCGCCAAGCCCATCATGCCCGTGGAGGTGCGCATCCGGCCCTGGTACAACCCGGATTTGCGCAGCCCCACCTTCATCGTGCCGGGCCTGGTGGGCGTCATCCTGTCCATGACCTGCATCATGTTCGCCTCCAACGCCATCGTGCGCGAGAAGGAGCGCGGCACCCTGGACCAGGTGCTGGTCACGCCCGTGACGCCCATGGAGCTGTTCGCCGGCAAGGTGATTCCCGTGGTGGTGATGGCCTACGCGCAGATGACAGTGCTCTTCGGTGTGGCCCACCTCTTCTTTAGGGTGCCCGTGGCGGGCTCCATCCCGCTGCTCTACGCCATGGCGGGGCTGTTCATCATCCCCATGCTGGGCATCGGCATCCGCATCTCCACTGTGGCGCAAAGCCAGGGCCAGAGTGCCCAAATGAGCATGCTCACCATCCTCCCCTTCGTGTTCCTCAGCGGCTACATCTTCCCCCGCGAGGGCATGCCCCTGCCCTTCTTCCTCATCGGCGAAGTGATGCCGCTCACCCACTTCATCATCATCATCCGCGCCATCGTGTTGCGGGGCGTGGGCCTGGAGGCCTTCTGGCCCGAGGCCCTGAAGCTGCTGGGCCTCACGGCCATCATCTGGACCGTGGCCCTGCGCAGCATGAAGCGGGCCGAGGGTTAGGGAAAGCGGTAGCTGGCCAGGCTCAGGCTGCCCAGCTGCCAGCCTTCAAATAAGGATTCCGGAGCCCGGTCGGCGGCGCCCAGCGCCACGAAGAGCGGATCCAGGTGCTCGCTGGTGGGCACCGATTCCCGGGCCCCTGGCGCCGTGCGCCAATCCAGCAGGGCCGCCGTGTCCTCTTTGGCCAATTCCGTGCGCACCCAACCGTCGAAGGCGGCGGCCCAGGGCTGGGGCTGCGCCGAATCACCGTGCCAATCCAGGCGGCCCAGGTTGTGGACGATGCCCCCGCTGCCCACCAGCAGCACGCCCTGTTCTCGCAGGGGCGCCAGGGCCCGGCCTGCAGCAAGCAGTTGCTCGGGAGTGCGTGGTCGCGGCAGGGAGAGCTGCACCACCGGCACCTTCGCTGCCGGCGCCAGGTAGCGCAGGGGCACCCAGGCCCCATGGTCGAGCGGCCGCTCACCATCCAGCACCGCCTCCAACCCGGCGGCCTGCAGCAGCGCTGCCGCTTCGGCGGCCAAGGCGGGTGAGCCCGGCGCCGGATAGTCCAGCCCGTAGAGGGCCTCGGGAAACCCGCCGAAATCGTGCATGACGCCCGGCAACTCCGCCGATGAAAGACGGAAAGCTCCCGCCGCCTCCCAGTGGGCCGAGCACACCAAGATGGCCCGGAGTGCTGGCAAACGCCTACCCAGAGCCGACACGGCCTCGCCCCAGGCGCCGCCCTCCAGGGCCAGCATGGGAGAGCCGTGAGCCAGGAAAAGGGTCGGGAGGGGCGTCGCACCGTTCATGCCACCATGATCGGATCGTCAATTACATGTTGCAACTCTTTTTTTGAAATTTCCCTCACCCTGAACCTTCATGCCGCCCAAGGCCCCGCAGGGGTTAAGCTAAAACCAATCACTGGAGCGTGCTTTGAACCTCAGGCTGGGCGTGAATGTTGATCATGTGGCCACCTTGCGGCAGGCCCGCGGCGGGCACGAACCCGAACCCGTGGCGGCCGCCCTGTTGGCCCAAAGCGCCGGTGCCCATGGCATCACCGTCCACATCCGCGGCGACCGGCGGCACATCCAGGAGCGGGATCTCCGGGTGCTGAAGGACGTGCTGGCTGTGCCCCTGAACGTGGAGTGCGCCGCCACGCCGGATGCACTGGAAGCGGTCATCCCCGTCAAACCTTCCTGGGTCACCCTGGTGCCCGAAAGTCGCGAAGAACTCACTACCCAGGGCGGCCTCGATGCCATTTTCCTCCAGGGCATGCTGAAGCCGGTGGTGCGGGAACTCCGCAGCGCGGGCGTGCATGTGAGCCTCTTCGTGGATCCCGTGCTCGACCAGGTGAAGATGGCCGCGAAACTCGAAGCGGACGCGGTGGAGCTGAACACGGGCATCTACAGCGACCTGCCCATGGATTCCGACGCCACCACCGAACTGGGCCGGATCCGCGACGCCGCCCGCCTGGGCAACCGGCTGGGCATGCGCGTCCTCGCCGGACACGGGCTGACCCTTCAGAATGTTGGCCCCGTGGCCGCCATCCCCGAAATCGAGGAATTGAACATCGGCCACAGCATCATCGGCCGGGCTGTGCTGGTGGGCCTGGAACGGGCCGTGGAGGAGATGCTCACCGCCATGGGCGAGGCCCGTCCATGAGCACCGTGCTGGTGGTGGATGATGACCCCAGTGTCCGCGAGGTCCTGAAAGCCTTTGTCGAACGGGAGGGGCACCGGGTGCTGGAAGCGGCCGATGCCAGCTTCGCCCGGAAGGCCCTCGCCAAGGAACATGTCGACCTCATGTTCCTGGACGTTCTCATGCCCGGGGAGAGCGGTTCGGCCCTTTGCCATTCCCTCAAGGATGACCCCGAATGCCAGGGCATTAAGGTGGTGCTCCTGACCGGCTTCAACGGCGAGCGGGCCTGGCAGCAAGGGCTGCGAAGCGGGGCTGACATTTTCCTGGTCAAACCCGTGAACTACGAACGCATCAAGGTTCTGCTGGAGGAACTGCTCTCGCCCGGGGACCAGGCATGAGCAACCTTCGAGGCACTCTGGAGAGCATCTCCCTCACCGACGTGGTCCAGCTGCTCCACGTCAACCACAAGACCGGCATGCTGCAGGTCAGCTCGGGCAAGGTCAGCGGCGTCCTGTATTTCTCCCAGGGCGAGATGATCCAGGCGGAAACCCTGTCTGCCCGGGGAGAGATGGCCGCCTTCGAGATCCTGGAATGGACCACGGGCCATTTCGAGTTCCTGACCACCCAGGTGCAGATTCCCGCCGCCATCCGCCGCACCGTGCCGGATCTCCTCATGGATTCGGCCCGCCTCCAGGACAGCCGGAAGCGGTTGAACACCATTTTCCCCAAACACACGGCCGTGCCCTGGCCCACCCTGCCCGCCCCCCAGCTGCTGGAGGGCCTCAAGCTCTTTGCCGAAGAACGGCGCATCCTCCCCTACTTCGACGGCTTCCGGGATTTCCAGGAGGTGATGGCCGTTTCGGGCCAGCATGACGTGGCCGTGTTGCAGGCCGCAGCCATTCTCAAGGACGCGGGCCGCCTGGAGGTTCTGGAACCGGAAATCCAAGTCTCGGTGGGGCTCCTGAAGACCGGCCTGTTTAAGAAGGGTGACCACCTGGAGCTTCCCAAATCGCTGGAAGCCCGCTGGGGCCAATTGGGGCCCTACCGTGCCGCCATTCGCAACATCCGGGTGATCTGGCCCAAGGGGCCGGCCGTGGAGCGGGTCGAGTTCGTGGCCGGGATGCCGGATCATCTGGTCGCCGTCCCGCGGGAACTCATGCAAGCCTGGGGCTTGGCCGAAGGAACCCATGTAAAGGTGAGGCCCGCGCCCTGAGGGCGCTTCTGGAGTTCCCATGACAGAAGGTCCCGAAGCAACATCGCAGGACAGCACCCCCGACAGCCTGGTAGCGGAATTCCAGGCCCGGCGGGAGCGGCTGGACCAGAGGCTGGTCAGCCTTGAACAGCTCATTTCCGACCTACGGCAGGAGCTGCAGGGGGATTCCCAGGCCAGCCTGCACCGGCTGGCCGAGGCCGCCCAGGACATGGCCAATGGCCGCGTCTACCAGAAGATCGACATCGAAGCCAAAGGTGAGCTGGGCGCCCTGGTTTCCAG
Organism: Geothrix sp. PMB-07; assembly: GCF_030758935.1. Taxonomy (NCBI): domain Bacteria; kingdom Pseudomonadati; phylum Acidobacteriota; class Holophagae; order Holophagales; family Holophagaceae; genus Geothrix; species Geothrix sp. PMB-07. The sequence continues at coordinate 1,789,877 of NZ_CP132333.1, read as the reverse complement.
CATCAACCAGACCCTGCTGAACCTTCAGCAGCTGGACGCCTCGGTGAAGCACCAGAGCACCCAGGTACCGGAGCTGGCCGCCCAGCTGGATGCCATCACATCCGACACCGAAGAGGCCACCCAGAGCGTCATGAATCGCCTGGACACCCTCATGGCGGCCTCGGACGACGCCACCCGGGCCGTGCAGGCCTGCCAGGATGGCATCAGCCGCCAGAACGAGCAGCAGGCCAAGCTGCACACCGCCATTGCCGGTTTCCTGGACCGGGCCGCCTCGGGGGAGGATCAGAACGCCCTCGCCCAGGAAGTGCTGGAATTCCTCTTCGCCCACCAGATCGCCAGCCAGACCGCTGAAGTGGACCTGGGGCCCACCAAGACGCACATCCAAAAGGTCAGCGACGAGGCCTTCGAGATCCTGAACATCCTCCAGTTCCAGGACATCACCCGCCAGAAGATCGAGAAGGTGGTCATCCTCCTCAAGCAGTTCCAGCATGGCTTGAACCGGCTGCTGGTCATCTTCAACATCCACACCGAGGCCATGGCAGGCGGCCAAGGCTTCTCCGAGCGCAAGGTCGCCACCCAGGACCGGATCTTCGACACCAGCCTCGAGGCCGACAGCCGCAAGGACAGCGTCGACGACATCATCGCCCAGTTCAAAAAGACGGGCTCGAACTAAGCCTCAGCGAGCCGGGCCCCGGTTCAAACCAGCACGATCTCCAGCTCACCCAGCCCGTCGATGCCGCAGCGAATCCGGTCGCCGCGGACGATGGGGCCTACACCTGCAGGCGTGCCAGTGAAGATGAGGTCGCCCGGCGCCAAGGTGAAGAGGCCGGACAGGTGCGCGATCACTTCCGGCACGCTCCAGGTCATCTGGGCCAGGTCGCCCCGCTGCTTTTCCACGCCATTCACGGCCAGCCAGATGGCGCCGCTATCGCGCCACCCTCCGGCAGCAACGGACGTGATGGGAGAGATGGGCGCGGACTGATCGAAGCCCTTGGAGGTATCCCAGGGCTGGCCCTTGTCCTTGGCTTTGGACTGGAGATCCCGGCGGGTCAGATCGATGCCCACCGCGTACCCGAAGATGCAATCTGGCGCTTCGGCCACGGGGATGTCGTGGCCCCCCTTGGCCAGGGCCACCACCAGCTCCACCTCATGGTGCAGGTTGGACGTCGCCGGGGGATAGGCGACCTGGCCGCCGCCAGGCACCACCGCATCGTGGGGCTTCGAAAAGAAGCAGGGCGTCTCTCGAGTGGGATCGTTGCCCATCTCTCGCGCGTGCTCCGCGTAGTTCCGCCCCACACAGTAGATGCGTCGCACTGGGAAGCCTGCGGAGGAGCCCTGTACCGGAATGAAGGGCACGGCGGGGATGGGAAGGACCGATTCCATGGGAAACTCCGGCAACACAGGGATTCAGCTCTTGGCCCGCGGGTGGGCCTTTTCGTAAGTGCGGGCCAGTTCCTCCAGCCCCAGGTGAGTGTAGCGCTGCGTGGTGCTGAGGCTGGCATGGCCCAACAGCTCCTGGATGGCCCGCAGGTCCATGCCCCGGTTCAGCAGATGCGTGGCGAAGCTGTGCCGCAGGGCATGGGGGCTCACCCTGCCCCGCACCGCCGCGGCCTCCAGGGCCACGCGCAACAGAGAACGCACCGTGGTGGGTGTCAGACGGCCGCCCCGCTGGTTTAAGAAGATGGCCGGGCTGGGCTGCAATTCCTTGGCCGCGAGAAAGGCCGAGCGGAAGGCCAGGTACGTTTCCAGAACCGTGGCCGCCTGGGGATGGTAGGGCACCAGGCGCTCTTTGCGCCCCTTGCCCAACACTCGCAGGGTGCGTTGCTCCTCATACACATCCTGCAGATCCAGCCCCACCAGCTCCGACACACGCAGTCCCGAAGCGTAGAGCAGCTCCAGGAGGCAGGCCAGCCGCGCGCTGGGGAAATCCACCATGGGCGGAAGGTCCAGCAGGGCCTGGCTCTCGCCCTCCGTCAAGAAGGCCGGCAGACGCTTGGGCTGCTTGGGATTCCGCAGGCCCGAGGCGGGATTCTTGGCGATGCGGCGCGTCTCCCACAGCCATTTGAAGAAGGCCCGCGCGGTGGAAAGGATGCGGGCCTGACTGGCGGGATCCAGCCCCCGATCCCCCAGTTCCAGCGCGAAGCCGCGGAGGGTGCGGGCGCTGACCTCCCAGGTACCCCAGCGGGACCGCAGGGCGTGATCCAGGAGTTTGTCGAGGTCGCCCTTTTGGGCACGGGCGGTGTGGGGCGAGACGCCGCGGGCACGCTGCTCCAGGTGGAAACCCTGGATGCCCTCGCCAAGGGATCCGCTCGATCCCTCGCCGGAGCCTTCGCTCGATCCCCCGCGGGGCCCCATCGGGCCCTTCCCTGTTAACATTCCGTCACATCCCCCGAGTGTCCGGAGTCATTGTGGCGCAGCCCATCGAAACCATTGCCCAGCTTTTCTATCAGGCGGTGGAACGCAACCTTCCGGACGCGCTCGCCTCCAAACGGAATGGCGCCTTCGTGCCCATGTCGCACGTGGAGATGACGGCCCTGGTGGAGCGGCTGGCGCTGGCCATGGCCGCCCGTGGACTCAAGGTGGGCGATCGCGTGGCGATCATGTCCGAGAACCGCCCCGAATGGGCCATCACGGATTTCGCCTGCGCCATCCAGGGCCTTCCCGACGTCACCATCTACTGCACCCTGAATGCCCCCCAGGCGGCCTTCATCCTCAAAGACAGCCAGGCCCGCTGGGTGATCTGCTCCGACCGCACCCAGCTCGACAAGGTGCTCACCCACTGGAGCGAGCTGCCCCATCTCGAAGTGGCCGTGCTCATGGATGGCGAACTCCCTGAGGGCACAGGCCGCACCCTCATCTCCTGGGCCGTCCTCCAGAATGAGGGCCTGGCCATGGAGGACCGTCGGCCCGAGGTGCGGGCCTGGGGCGCCCAGCGCAAGGCCTCGGACATCCTCACCCTGATCTATACCTCGGGCACCACCGCCGATCCCAAGGGCGCCATGCTCACCCATGGCAACCTCGTCACCAACGTGCTGGCCGCCGAAGCCACCGTAGATTTCATCGACGACGAGCGGGCCCTCAGCTTCCTGCCTCTCACTCATATCTTCGAGCGCATGGCCGGGCAGTTCCTCTGGTTCCACATCGGCGCGGCCATCTACTATGCCGAAAGCGTGAACACCGTCGCGGCAGACCTCCTGGAAGTGCGGCCCACCGTCATGGCCTCGGTGCCGCGCATCTACGAAAAGATCTACGCCAAGATCTACGACACAGTCTCTTCGGGGCCCTTCATCAAGCGCCTCATCTTCCATTGGGCCATGCAGGCCGGGCGCCAGGCCCTGCCCTACCTGCTGAAGAACCAGGAGCCACCCTCCTGGAAGGGCGCCTGGTACCGCGCCGCCCGCACCGTGGTGTTCGAGAAAATCCGCCAGCGCACCGGTGGCCGCCTGAAGGTGGCCGTCAGCGGCGGTGCGCCCCTGGGCGGGAAGATCATGGAGTTCTTCTGGATCCTGGGCATCCCCATTCTGGAGGGCTACGGCCTTACCGAAACCAGCCCCATCATCACGGTGAACCGCTTCGGTGAAGTGCAGCCCGGCAGCGTGGGACGGCCCCTCTACAAGGAATGGAATGGGCGCCCCTTCGTGAAGATCGCAGTGGATGGCGAGATCCTCTGCCAGGGGCCCAACATCATGCAGGGCTACTGGAACAATGAAACTGCCACCCGGGAGGCCATCGATGACGACGGCTACTTCCACACCGGCGACATCGGCCACTTCGATGATTCCGGTCGGCTGTACATCACGGACCGCAAGAAGGAACTCATCGTCACCAGCGGCGGCAAGAAGGTGGCCCCCCAGCCCATCGAAAACAAGCTGAAAGAGGATAAGTACATTTCCCAGGCCGTGCTCATCGGGGACCAGCGCAATTTCATCACGGCGCTCATCGTGCCGAATTTCGACAGCCTCGTGCGCTGGGCCGGCTACAAGAAGATCCCCGTGAAGTCTCTGTCAGCCCTGGTGAAGGACCCCCAGGTCTACGCCAAACTGGGCAGCCGGGTGGAGCGCGTCAACGAGCAGCTCTCAAACTATGAGCGCATCAAAAAAATCGTCATCCTGGATCAGGAGATGACCCTTGAGGGAGGACAGCTCACGCCCTCGCTCAAGGTGAAACGGCGCGTGGTGAACCAGATGTACTCCGCCCAGATTGAGGCGATGTACAAGGAAGCGAAGGACTGATTTCCTAGCCCTTTCGGTTCAGATACCGTCGCACCGCCTCCTCCGTTTCCGGGAGTTGGAGACCCGCCTCCTTGCTGATGCGCAGGGCCTCTTCCAGGGGCATGCCCTTGTCCATCACCAGCCACGTGCAGGCCACCGCCGCGGCACGGTTGCCGTCGCCGCAGTGAATGAGCACCTTCGAGCCCCTTGGAAGATCCTTGATGAAGTTGCGCAGGAAGTCGAAGTCCCCAGCTGGTGGCCGGGTGTTGATGGCGTAGCGGAGATACTGGACGCCCAGATCCTGCAAGCGGCTGGATTCCCACTGGCTGTTCAGATTGGGGTCCCCGTCCTGGCGCAGATCGATCACATGCGAGATGTGGTGCGCCTTGATGGCGGCGCAGGTGCCCTCATCGGGCGCGCCGCGAAGGACGAAGATGCCTGGGCGCACCTCCACGGCGCCGGGAATGGCCGAATCGTAGGCCTGGAGCACCAGGGCTGGGACGAGCAACAACAGCGCACGAGACATGGAACCCTCCGCGACATCGCCTGGCTCGCCAGGCGCACTCGCAGAGACCACCGGAGGGGTGACGCGCTTCGGGGGCTCGGAGCCCGAGGCCCCAGCGGGCGGGTCTCCACATCTCCAAATATAGACTTGTGGGTTGGGTATGCAATCCCAGCCTAGACAGTTCTCGAAAAGGGCGTCTTGGCGCTGAGCTTGGCCAGGTAGGCATCGAAGGGCTGCACCAGGTTGCGCACGAAACGGCGCCCCAGATCGGTGATGAAGATGCCCTCGGGACGGACGTCCACGGTGCCCTGGGGCACTTCTTCCTGAAGCTGAGCTACGGCATCGGCGAAGAGCACAGGTCCGTCCACGCCGAAGCGCGTCTTCAGGTCCTCCCAGCGCAGTTCGAAGTGGCCCATGAGGTGGTGGATGACCCAGCGGCGCAGTTCGTCGTCTTCGGACAGACGGTGCCCCTTGTGGATGGCCAGGTGGCCGTCTGTGATGCTGTGCTCCCACTTGGAGAGGATCTTCTCGTTCTGGGCGTACACGCCTGCCACGTTGGAGATGGCGCTGGGGCCAAAGCCCAGCAGATCCGTGCCCGCCGAAACGGCATAACCCATGAAGTTGCGGATGAGGCGACCTTCCTGCACGGCCTTGGCCATGGGGTCGTTGGGATGGGCGAAGTGATCCATGCCGATGGCCACGTAGCCTGCCTTCTCCAGGATGTCCGAGGCCATGAGCAGCAGGTCCAGCCTGGTTTCGGGCGTGGGCAGCGTCTCTGCAGGAATGCTGCGCTGGAAGGGCATGATGCTGGGCAGGTAGGCGAAGCCGTAGATGGCCATGCGGTCCGGCGACAGCTCCAGGGTGGATTCCAGCGTACGCTTGAACGTGTCCATCGTCTGGCCCGGCAGGCCGTAGACCAGATCCAGATTCACACCCTCGAAGCCCAGCTCGCGGCACTGGCGCATGGCGGTGAGGGTGTGGTCCCAGGTTTGGCCACGGGTGATGAGGGCCTGCACGTTCTCGTCCAGATCCTGCACGCCGAAGGACACGCGGTTGAAACCCATGTCGCGCAGGGCTGGCAGCTGGTCGGGCTCCAGGTAGGTGGGATCCACCTCGATGGCGATCTCGGCGCCCGGCAGGAACTCGAAGCGATCCTTGAACAGCTGAAAGGTCCGCCGCAGATCCGCCGCCTTGAGATAAGTGGGTGTGCCGCCGCCCCAGTGCAACTGCAGGGCCTTGCGGCGCTCCTTCAGATGGCCGCAGACGAGATCAAGCTCCTTGGTCACCGCCGCCAGATAGGCCTCGACAGGATCGTACTGGGGGCTCACCACCACGTTGCAGCCGCAATAGGCGCAGCGACGGGGACAGAAGGGGATGTGCAAGTAGAGGGATAGCGCCTCATCCTTGCGGAGATCGGCACGATCCAGGGCCGCGAGGACCTCGGGCTCGGGGAAATCGTCCGTCCAGGCCGGCGGCATGGGATAGCCCGTGTAGCGCGGGCCGGGCCGGTCATAGCGGCGGATCAAATCGGCAAGCTGGTTCATGGAAGGTCCGATCACATCTAAGGAAGAACTGCTTACCACCAAGGCACCAAGACACCAAGAACTGCTGGGGAGTTTTTTTGCTTTTCTTGGTGTCTTGGCGTCTTGGTGGTGACTTTTTTAGGCTTTCACTTCATCCAGTACCGCCGCCACCACGGCGGGATCAGTCTCGGGCGTGAGTCCATGGCCTAGGTTGAAAATGTGGGGATGTCCCTTCATGGCGTCAATGATGGCGCGCGATTTTCTTTTGGCAATCTCGGCCCCAGCCAGCAGCGCGATGGGATCGAGGTTGCCCTGCAGCACCATCTTCGGGAAACGTCGCCGCGCTTCGGAGATCGGCACCTGCCAGGGCACCGCCAGGCCCTTGCAGGGCAGGTCATTGAGGGCATCCGGCAGGTAGCCCGTGCGGGCGAAGAAGAGCGTGGGGGCCGCCGTCACCTGGGACAGGGTACGCTTCACCGAGGGCAGTGCGAAGGTCGCGTAGTCGTCGGCGTCCAGCTCACCAGCCCAGGTGTCAAAGAGTTGCACGCCCTGGGCACCGGCTTCGATGTGGAGGTTCAGCAAGCGGGCGGCGGCGTCGGCCAGCTTGTCCATCCACTTCTGGGCCAGCACGGGATTCTGGTGGATGAAGGCCTTGGCCTTCGACCAGGTCTTGCTGCCCTTCCCTTCGATGCCGTAAGCCAGCAGGGTCCAGGGCGCGCCCGCAAAGCCCAGCATGGTGACCTTGGGCGGCAGGGCGGCCTTCACCTTCTTGATGGCCTCGCAGACCGGCTCGAACACCTTTTCGTCCAGCGGGCGGTTGATGTCGATCTGATCCAGCGTCTTGCCGATGCGCGGACCGCCCTCGGGAATGGTGACCTCGCAGCCCAGCGCATCCAGGATCACCAGGATGTCGCTGAAGATGATGGCGCCATCGATCTGAGGAAAGCGGCGGATGGGCTGGAGCGTGACCTCCGCCGCCAGATCGGAATCATTGAGCAGCTGCTCGAAGGTGACCTTGGCCCGCACCTCGCGGTACTCAGGCAGAAAGCGGCCCGCCTGACGCATGAACCAGACCGGGGGCTTGTCGAGGATTTCGCCATTGAGAACGTTGAGGAGGGGCTGCATGGGAACTCCCATTTAAAAAGCGCGAGGTCCACAGATTCCACCGATTTCACAGATTGAAAAACTGAGACATGGCGTGGAATTCAGATTTCCGGTTCACCGTGATTCACCCAAGAAATCTGTGTGAATCTGTGAAATCTGTGGATAAAAGCATGTGAACGATCAGGCGAAATCCTTGGCCACGGCGGTCACGGCCTGTTTGAAGTGCGCCAACTCGGCATCGCCATGGGCGGCGCTGAGGAAGGCCACTTCGTAGCCACTGGGGGGCAGGTACACGCCCTGGGCCAGCAAGGCCTTGTGCAGGCGATTGAAGCTGCCGATGGCCTCGCCCTTCACCGCATCGCTGCGGCGGACGCTGTCCTGGAACAGGGGCCAGAGCAGGCTGCCGTAACGCGGGCAGTGGAGGCCGGGGATGCCCTCGAACGCCGCGGCCCACTTTTCCGCTTGGGCCTCCAGTCCCGCATAGAAGGCTGGAGTCAGCTTCTCCATGGTGGCCAGGCCCGCGGCCATGGCCACGGGATTGCCCGACAGCGTGCCCGCCTGGTAGACCGGACCGTCCGGCGCGACCACGCCCATGATGTCCTTGCGGCCACCGTAGAGGCCCACGGGCATGCCGCCGCCGATGATCTTGCCGTAGGTGGCCATGTCCGGCGTGATGCCCAGGCGCTCCGCCGCGCCGCCCGGAGCCACGCGGAAACCGCTGATGACTTCATCGAAGATGAGGATGACGCCGTGCTGGGTGCAGAGCTCGCGGAGGCGCTTGAGGAACTCGGGGCGCTGCAGCAGCAGGCCGTTGTTGGCGGGGATGGGCTCGATGATGGCCGCGGCCAGCTCGCCACCGATCTCCGCGAACGTCCGCTCCAGGGTCTCGAGGTCATCCAGGGTCACCACCGAGGTGAGCTCGGCGATGCCCTTGGGCACGCCTGCGCTGGTGGGCGCGCCGAAAGTCGCGAGACCCGAGCCGGCCTTCACCAGCAGGCCATCGCTGTGGCCATGGTAGCAGCCTTCGAACTTCAGGATGCGCTCCCGGCCCGTGAAGCCCCGAGCCGCCCGCAGAGCCGACATCACCGCTTCCGTGCCCGAAGAGACGAAGCGCATCTTCTCGATGAAGGGCACCATCTCCTTGATCTTGCGGGCCAGGGACAGCTCGCGGCGGCTGGGGGCGCCGAAGGTGAGGCCTTCGTGCATGGCCTCGTTCACCGCAGCGAGAATGTCGGCCTGCGCATGGCCCAGGATCAGCGGACCCCAGGACATGCAGAGGTCGAGGAAGCGCACACCGTCCTCGTCCTCGAACCAGGCGCCGCTGGCCTTCTTGAAGAACTTGGGCGTGCCGCCCACGGCGCGGAACGCCCGCACGGGGCTGGACACGCCACCGGGAAAGTGGGTGAGCGCTTCTTGGAACAGGGTCTCGTTGCTCATGAAAACCTCAAAAAGGGGTCCACAGATTCCACAGATTTCACAGATTAAAAAGACAGACAAAAGATAGGGACACCCGAGATTTCAGCAATTCAAATCTGTGTGAATCTGTGAAATCTGTGGATGGACCTTTTAAGCGATCCAGCCCTTCTCAACAGCCTCGCGACCCGCGTAGGTGACGATCATGTCGGCACCAGCGCGCCGGATGGCGATGAGGTGTTCGTACATCAGCTGATCGCCGTTCACCCACCCCAGGCGGTCGGCAGCCTTCACGCTGCTGAACTCGCTGCTGACGTGGTAGGCGCAGATGGGCGCCAGCTGGGCCTCGCGCAGGCGCCAAATGAGATCGAGGTTCGGCAGCGCGGGTTTGATCATGAGCATGTCCGCGCCCTCGTCCACATCGAGCAACGCATCATTCAGGCCCTCGCGGGCGTTGCGGGGGTCCATCTGGTAGCTGCGGCGGTCGCCAAACTTGGGGCTGCTATCGGCCGCATCCCGGAAGGGGCCGTAGTAGGCGCCTGCGTGCTTGATGGCGTAGCTGAGGATGCTGGTCTGGGTGAAACCGTTGGCATCCAACACATCGCGGATGGCAGACACCCGGCCGTCCATCATGTCGCTGGGCGCGGCCACATCGGCGCCCGCCTCGGCGTGACGCAGGGCCATCTCCGCCAGAATGGGCAGAGTCTCGTCGTTGCGCACCACGCCTTCGTCATCCACGAGGCCGCAGTGGCCGTGGCTGGTGTAGCCGCAGAGGCACACATCGGTCATGACGATGAGATCGGATCCGAAAGCCTTCTTCAGAGCCCTCACGGCCTGGGGGATCACACCTTCGTGATCGCAGCTGTAGGAGGCATCGGGGCTCTTGGCATCTGCATCGGGCACACCGAAGAGCAGCACGCTGGCCAGCCCCTTCTTGAGATCCTTCTCCACCTGACGGACCGTGTCTTCCACCCCGGCGCGGACGATGCCCGGCAGGCTGGCGATGTCGCTGCTGCCCGCATGGGGCTGCACGAAGTGGGGCTGGATGAGGTGGCGGGGCCGGAGATCGGTCTCGGCCACCAAGTTGCGCATGGCCAGCGTCGTGCGGAGGCGGCGGGAGCGGTTCAGCATGGGGACTCCTCCTTCGGGTTTTCTTCAGAGGCCAATTGCTGGGCCAACATGGCCCAGAGCAGGCTCGGCTTCGGGTCGCAGCGGGCATGAACCGGGGCCCCGGCCCGGGTAAAGGCTTCGGCCGTGGCCTCACCCCAGGCGAAGCGCTGCACTTTTCCAGTGAGGGGCGCCAGGATCTCGGCCTGCAGCGGGCTCAGGGCCAGAACGCCCTCCACGTCCGGCAGGGGCGGAAAGGGTACCCGGGGTGACTCGCGATGGGTGATCCAGGGATAGATGCGCCAGGCGGTGTTGCGGGCCGCCACTTCCAAGAACTCGCGGCTGCGTTCGCCGCGGGCCAACAGGAAATCTCCGCCTCCCGGAAAGCGCTTCTGGATCAGCTCCCAGAGGGCTTCAGCCCGGGCCTCGGAGGGAAGGTGCACGTCCAGATCCTCCCGCTCCAAGGCATCGGCAGTGCCAGCGCCCTGAACCAGGCAGGTCATTCCCGCGGGCAGGGACGGCCCGACCACCTTGGCCCCCGAAGGGCTCAGCAACAGCATCGCCTTGATCTTCTCGAAGGAAACCGGCGGCCTGGAACCGGTCAGTTTCAGGGATGTGAAGGAATAGGGAACAGGCGCCCACCCGGCCTTGCGCACGATATCCGTCAGCGGATGGTGCGCGGGCCGGGCCAGCGCCAGGCGGGGAGGCGTGGCAGCGCTCATGAGAGGCCGATGCCCTTGAGCACGGAAGCGAGCAGGGCCTTGTCATCGGTGCCGCGGGCTTCGGCGCGACGCAGTTGTCCATCAGGCGCATAGACCGCCTGCAGCAACAACGAACCATCGGCCTGGGGCGTGGCCAAGGCGCCCAGAGGCTGCTGGCAGCCGCCCCCGATGCCCGCCAACACCTGGCGTTCGAGGCTGACGCAGCGGGCCGTCGTGGCGTCATGGATTTCAGCCAGCACCTCGATGAGGTCGGGGCGGTCTGCGCGGGCTTCGGCCAGCAAAGCCCCCTGCCCCGGCGCCGAAGGCAGCTCCGCGGGTGTAAGGGGTCGCACCGTGAGACCGCTGAGATCCATACCAAGGCGCTTCAGCCCAGCCGCCGCCAGCAGGGTCGCATGCAGGGGCGCTTCGCGGAGAACACCATCACGAACCCGCTGCAGGCGCGTCTGAACATTGCCGCGGATCCAGGTAAATCGGGCCTTGGGGAAGAGCTGGCTGAGCACCCGCTCCCGGCGCACGGCGCTGGTGCCGATGACCAGATCCTCCGGTGCATCAGGCCGCATCACCAGCCAGTCGGCGGGATCTTCGCGAAGGGGAATGCAGGCGGGTACGATGCCGACCGGACGCTCCAGGGACACGTCCTTGAGGCTGTGGATGAGCAGATCCGCCTGGCCCGCAGCCATGGCGTCTTCCAACTCCTTGGTGAAGAAGCCGCCGCCCACCTGCTTGTCGAGGGGGCCCTGCAGCCACTGGTCGCCCGAGGTGGAGAACTTGCGCCAGGACACCTCGTAGCCCCTGGATTCGAGGAACCGCACCATGGGCTCGGCCTGGCCCACGGCCAGCGCGGACCCCCGGGTGGCGACTGTGACGTGTCTCATGGCTGAACCGCCTCTCCGTCTGCGTTGGGCTTGGGTTGGGTCTGGATCAAGGCGCGGAAGGCCAGCGTCCGGCCCCGGGAAAGGATCTCTTTGAGGGCTTCGCGCTGAGCATCATCCAGGCCGGCCATGGAGTCCTCCAAAGCCTGCGCCTCGGCCTCCAGGGCGCCCCAGGCCGCATCCAGGCGCTCCTGGGCGGATTGCATCTGCCGTTTCCGAGCCCGGGCCATGGCCCGGTGACGCAGGCGCGCTGCGGCGCCAATAAGGTAGGGTTCGGCCTTGAGCGCGGCTTCAGCCCGCTGGGCGCGGGCCGTGGTGGTCTGGGCCAGGAACGCGTTCAAATCGATGCGATGCACCCAGGGCAGCTGTTCCAGGCCGGGTTCGGAATCCGGCGGCAGGGCCAGATCCAGAATGCGCAGGATGGGCCGTTTGAGGGACTGCCACGCATCCAGGGTGAAGATGGGTTCAGGCGCGGCCGTGGCACTCACGATGGCATCAAAGCCTTCCGGATCGTGCTGCAACCGGGCCAGGTCCACCACCGGCAATCCCAGAGGATCGGCCAGATCGTGGGCTCGACTCTTGGTGCGGTTCGCGACGGCGACCTTGAAACCCCGTTCGGGCAGACGTTCCGCCAGGTACTGGGTCATGGGCCCCACGCCCACCAGCACGATGGACGAGCCCTGAGGCAGGCCTTCGGACAGATGTTTGAGGGCCACCGTGGCCACGCTCACATTGCCGTCCGCCAGGCCCAACCGGGCCCGCAGCCGCTGGCCTTCGCGGATCACATCCTCGAGGGCGGTCTGGGCCTCATCCCCGGCCACGCCGACCTGGCGGGCCTGTACCAGGGCATCCTTCAGCTGGCCCGGAATCTCGCGGTCGCCGAGGTTGGCGGATTCCAATCCGGCCGACATGGCCAACAGATGGGTCCAGGCTTCCTCGCCCTGATAGCGGCGCACGCCGGGGCCAGGATCAAGGGCTTCAGCCTCGCCCCCCCACACCATCCAAAGCACCCGCTGACAGGTGGCCAGGTAGACCAGCTCCCGGGCCCCGGAACGGCGCTGCCAGTCCCGGAGGTGGGTCGGCAGCCCATCGCGGACCACGTAGTGCGCCACCTGATCCAAGTCGTGGACCGGGGCGTGGAAGCTGATGAGGACGGGTTCCATATCGGATTTCATGATCGAGAAGTCGGGGTTCGGCTCAGTCATCGCTTCGTCATGCCACCATGAAAGTGGCAGTCATCACAGCCGTTGGCTTTCGCGGTCTGGAAACAGGGCCTCCAGGGCTGTCCAGTCCCATTCCGGCACAGATGGAACAGAGCCCTCCCGCAGCTCCTGCTGGGTGAGCCAGGCATCGTAGATCACCAGGGCGCACATGGCCTCCGCCACGGGCACGATGCGGGGTGCGATGCAGGGATCGTGGCGGCCGTGAGTGGCGATATCTGCAGTCTGTCCCTCGCGGTTGATGGTGCGCTGGGTTTTTGAAATGGAGCTGGTGGGTTTCACCGCCAACCGCACCACCACCGGAGCACCGGTGCTGATGCCACCCAGGGTGCCGCCTGCGTCATTCTTCTCGGGGCCCTCCGGCCCCAGGGGATCGTTGTTCTCGCTGCCGCGGCGCCGGGCGCTCTCAAACCCCGAGCCCAGTTCCACGCCCTTCACCGCCCCGATGGACATGCAGGCCAGGGCCAGCAGCCCATCCAGCTTCCCGAAGGCAGGATCGCCCAGGCCGATGGGTAGCCCTTCGATCCACACCTCGCAGACGCCCCCCACGCTGTCGCCCTCGGCTTTGGCAGCTTCCACGGCAGCCTTCTGGGCCTCGAAGACAGAGGCATCCGCCACGCGGAGCGCATTCCTCTCCACGAAGGCCCAGTCCACGGCGCGCCCGGCGATGCCTGCAATCTCCCGATTGAAGCCACGCACCGTCACGCCCAGCGCAGCCAGCTGCTGCTTGGCCCAGGCGCCTGCGGCGACACGGGCCAGGGTTTCTCGGCCACTGCTGCGGCCACCCCCGCGGGGGTCCCGGATGCCGTATTTCCGGTCGTAAGTGAGGTCCGCGTGGCCCGGCCTGAAGAGATCGGAGATGGCCTTGTAGTCGCCACTCTTCTGGTTCTCGTTGAACACCACCAGGGCAATGGGATGGCCCGTGGTCTTACCCTCGAAGACACCGCTCAACACCTGCACGCGGTCGGCTTCGCTACGGGGGGTCACCAGGTCCGACTGGCCCGGGCGGCGGCGGTCCATTTCTCCCTGGATGGCTTCCAGGTCAAAGGGCAGCCCGGGTTTCGCGCCGTCAATGACCACACCCACGGCCGCGCCGTGGCTTTCGCCGAAGGTCACCATGCGGAAGGCGCGACCAAAACTGGAGGGAGAATCGAAGAGCATCGCTCCATTGTGACGGCGAGCGACGCCTTCGTCACGGGAAGGGTTCATTCCTGACGCTCCAGGTGCAAAACCGATCAGGAAGGGCTGGTAGGCTTGATCTTTTGGATGTTCGATGACCCTGGATTCCCCTTCTGGCTTCTTACGTCGCCGCCTTTACTTCGCCCTGCTCTGCGCCCCTTTGGCCGCACAGACTCCGGTTCTGCAGGATGAGGCAGAGCGTCTGCGGCAGGCCTTCGTGCATTGGGGCGAGGGTGGCTCTGCTCCCGCGAGTGCCCCTCTCCACCAGGCCTCAGCCTTCACGGGTGCTGTGGCCCTCGTGGCCATTGCGCCGGGCGGTACGGCTCGCACACCCTTGCTGGATGGCGGAGGCCTCGGCACGGTTCTGAACGGCACAGGCCTGGCTTGGCAGTTGGGCTGGTCCAGTGGGGGCTTTGAGGTGGACACCACGTTCCTCGCCGTCCATGGCAGCGGGGACCAGGCCGACCGGCTGCGCCTGTTCCAGGGCCGTCTCGGCTACCGCTCCGAAAGGGGGTGGCGCTTTGCCCTGGAACGCATGCCCTTCCAGTGGGGCTATGGCATCACCGGCGGGTACCTGTTCGGAACCTCTGCCCGGACCTTCCCCAGGGCCGTGCTGGAAACCCCCGCGGTGGATCTCTCGGTCTTTGGCGTTCCCTTGGGCAACTGGGGCTTCGAGGCCTTCCTGGGCAAGCTCGGCGCCGATCAGCAGGTGCCGGATTGGGCCGCGGACCGCGAGCAAATTCTGGCGGCCGCCAGAACCCAGGGCGGCATCGTCCAGAAGGCCTTCCAGGGCGGCTACCGGCTGAAGGCCCGGTTCGGTTCAAGCCTCGAGATGAACTTCGCCGTCTCCTCACAGTGGGGAGGCATCGCAGCTGATGGTCGCAAGGTTACCGATGGCTATGGATTCAGAGACTACCTAAGCTCCTTTTTGGGCTCCCAGAACATCGGGGTAAGCGAGGCTTCTGGAGACCCGGGCAACCCCAGCGGTGGCCCGACCAAAAGCCAGAGCAATGGCATCGCCAATGTCGAAATGCGGTTTCGTCCCTCCTGGCTCGCCGAACTGGCGGGCGCCAAGGGCGCCTTCGCCTACATCAGCCGCGGGGCCGAGAACGTCAACTGGCAGTGGAAGGATTTCCTCCACCATCCCCTCCAGGCCATTTGGCACGACGTGAAGTCTGACGCGACCACTTCACCTCGCACCGTCTGGCACAAGGATCGGCGGGAGGCCTCGCCCAACCTGCAGTGGCCCAACGAGGCCGTGGGCCTGCAGTTCACCTGGGACCACGCCGACCTGGGAATCGAGTATCTCGACAACCGGACAGGCGAGGTGCCCGGCCATGGCTACCAGACATACTCACACTGGTTCTTCCTGGCGGGCCATTCCAATGGCGGCGATCCCATGGGCGATGCCTTCGGCGGCAGCATCATCACCCGCACCGTGTCCTGGGGCTGGAAGCAGCAGGGCTGGTCCGTCCGCGGCATCTTTACGGATGGTCTCCGCACATTCAAGGACGATCTCATTGCCTGGAAAGCCGCACACCCCGGCTTCTCCCCCATGCCAAACCATTTCCAGCATGCGGAACTGCAAGGCACCCTTGCCTTCGCGGAGAAGTGGAGCATCGGCGCCAGCCTCGCCTTCCAGCGGGAGCAGAAGCTGCATTTCGAGCCAGGCCTCAATGCCCGCGGCACCAATGCGGTGGTGGCCATCAGCCGCCGGTTCTAGGGTTCAGCCACCGAAATCGACGCCCTGATTCAGAAGGGGAGCGATTCCCTGATCCGAAGCCAGACCGACCTTCGCCTCATCTTTCACCCAGGGGAAGTAGTCCTTGAGCGCCAGGGGAAACCGCTCCTCAGCCAGCATCGCCCGCCAACGGTCTGGCGCGCCCTGGTAGCCGTAATAGGTTTCCTTGAACCGCAGCTGGGCCTCAATGACATAGGCCAGATGCTGAAACACCAGGCCCGCCTCCTCGGTCTCGCGATGGGAGAAGACGGACTTGTCCGTCGCCTTGAAGGGAGGCCTCAGGCGCTTTCCGCGAAGCATCCGGGGCCACTGCCGCCATTGCTCGAAGCGATGAAACAGGCCCGGCGGCTCGTGGGATTCCCAGTGGTCGCCGGGTTCGAACCGCCACGTGCGGAGCCACTCGTACGAGCTGTTGTTCCCGTAGGTGTCGCGGCTGGTCAGCACATGGTTGGGGCCTACGAAGAAGTGGCACCAGTAGTAGGCGGCGCGCTTGTCGGGATGGGTGAGAAAGAGCTGGCGGCTGCGGATGATCTGCTCCGCGGTCCACAGCTCGTCCGCATCCACCTGCCACAGGAGACACGGTTCCTGGATGTTCGCCAGGGGCGCGCGCACCATGGCCAGCTTGCCATCCCAGAAGGTCCCCAAGGGACGGCGGTAGACCGTCACCTGGTCGGGATGGGCAGCGGCGATCTCATCCAGGTAGGCACTGGTGCCATCGTTGCTGCGGCCCTGATCGTGGAAGGACCCTTCGATGCGCCCGCCCGCCGCCACACTCCAGGCGGTGTCATGCTTGAGTTCGGCCACGCCTTCGACCACGTGCCAATGCCAGCGAAAGGGCAATTGCTTGAACAGCTCCAGGTGATGGCGGATGAAGGGTTCGCCGTTGAGGACGATGGTGAAGAAATGAATGGGCAGTGCGCTCATGCCAGCCGTTTCCGGAAATAGGCGATGGTCTCCTTGAGGCCGTCCTCCAGGTTCACCTTGGGTTCCCAGCCCAGCAGGGCCTTGGCCTTGGAGATGTCCGGGCGCCGCTGCTGGGGGTCATCCGGCGGCAGCGGCTGGAAGATGAGCTTGGATTTGCTTCCCGCCAACCGGATCACCGCTTCCGCCAATTGCAGCATGGTGAACTCGCCGGGGTTGCCCAGGTTCATGGGCCCAGTGGTGGAATCCTGCTCCATGAAGGCGGTCATCCCAGTGATGAGGTCGTCCACATAGCAGAAGGAGCGGGTCTGCTGGCCCTCACCGTAGATGGTGACATCCTGTCCCTGCAGGGCCTGCACGATGAAGTTGCTCACCACGCGGCCATCGTTGGGATGCATGCGGGGACCGTAGGTGTTGAAAATGCGGATGACGCGGATGTCTGTGCCGTACTGCCGGTGGTAGCTGAAGAACAGGCTTTCCGCGCAACGCTTGCCTTCGTCGTAGCAGCTGCGGATGCCCAGGGGATTCACATTGCCCCAGTAGTCCTCGGTCTGAGGTTGCACCTTGGGATCGCCGTAGACTTCCGACGTGGAGGCCTGCAGGATGCGAGCGCCAGTACGCCGCGCCAGCCCCAGCATGTTGATGGAACCGTGCACGCAGGTCTTGATGGTCTCCACCGGATCCTTCTGGTAGTGCACAGGCGAGGCCGGGCAGGCCAGGTTGTAGACCTCGTCGGCCTCCAGGTGGATGGGCACCATGACGTCGTGGCGGATCACTTCGAAGTAGGGGTTGGCCGTGAGGTGCAAGACGTTCTGCTTGCTGCCCGTGAAGAAATTATCCAGACACATGACCTCATGCCCCTGGGCGAGCAGCCGCTCACAGAGGTGGGATCCGAGGAAACCCGCGCCGCCGGTGACAAGGATGCGTTTCGTCATGGTTGCTCCGCGGGAGACGTGACCTGAGGATCGTGAGATGCACGCATGCGCCATGCAATGCCCCGGGCCGCAAAGGGCGCTCCGGGTAGGCTCCAAAGGGTGCCTTCACCCTCGCCATCGGCTTGGGGCAGCCCCAAGACACCAGGGCCGGAGGAGAATCCGAGCACCGGCAGCTGCGCAATGGTCTCAAGGCCGTAGGCAAGGTAGGCGCCCAAGGGGCCCTGCCCCTGAATGCAGACAGCACCGCCAGGATGCTGATGGTGGAAGGGCACCAGCAGGCTGCACATGATCGAGGCGGGGTACCGCTTCAGCGCGTGGTCCGTGGGCGGAAGGCCACGCAGCAGCCAGCGGAAGGGCTGAGTCCAATCCTGCCCCAGGCTCGACGAATCCAGGCCTTTTCGTCGGGGGCGAAGGCAG
This sequence comes from Geothrix sp. PMB-07, assembly GCF_030758935.1. Classification (NCBI taxonomy): domain Bacteria; kingdom Pseudomonadati; phylum Acidobacteriota; class Holophagae; order Holophagales; family Holophagaceae; genus Geothrix; species Geothrix sp. PMB-07. The sequence continues at coordinate 1,772,007 of NZ_CP132333.1, read as the reverse complement.
TGGGCGCCCAATTCCAAAGGTTCCGCCAGTGAGCGGACGGGAAGCCCCATGAGGGTGCCCGGTTTGGCTGCGCGGAAGCCCTTCGGCGGTCGCCCCAGGGACTCACAGGCCAGGGCCAGCCAGAACGAAGCAGGGCCCACGTCATCGATCCAGAGGGGAGCCTCCCGAGGGGTGCGCGCGAGCAGCGCTCCCGCGAGACAACGCGCCTGGGCGAAGGCGCGCTCCGCGTGGCGCTGGATGGCCGGGAGCATGCCCTCGAAGGGATCCGGGAGGTGTGCGGCGCGGGTACCGTACACCTTCAGAACACTCCGATAGATGGCCTGGGCCACGGCGTGGTAGCCCAGCGATTCGGCCCGCGATCCCCCGTGGCTGCGGTATTCCACCAGGGCCTTCGGAACATGGATGCGGGGACCCAGACCATCGGACTTGAGAGCGAAGTAGACATCGTCCGCCAGGTCATCGGCACTGAAGCCGCCCACAGCTTCGGCCAGCTTGGTGGTGGCGGCGAAGGGTGCACCCAGGGAATCCCAGGAGAAGAGCCGGGCGGAGGAAAACACCGGCGGTCGCTTCCGGTATTTCCTTCCGCGCACGTCTTCATCGATGTCGTACTGATCGCAATAGGCCAAGGCCATCGGGTGCTGGCGAAGGGCCGTTCGGAAGGCGGAGACGTAGTTGGGGCCCAGCCGATTATCCGTATGGATGTAGCTGAAGAATTCCCCGGTGGCCATGCGCAGCATTTCATTGAGGCAGAGGCCGGGATCCATGCGCCGCGGCTCATGGATGAAATGGATGCGAGGATCCGAGTAGGCCGCCATGACCTGGGGTGTGCCATCGGTGCTGTTATCCAGGATCCACAGTTCCCAATCCGGATCGTCCTGGGCCAGAACGGAATCCACCGCCTCCTTGATGTAGTGCGCCTGGTTGTACGAAGGCATCAGAAGGAGGAAAGGCATCAGGAACTCATCGAGGGAATAGCTGGGTAAAATGACGGCAGTCCGGCGTCCGTTGTCGCCAGTGCCCAGTGTTCTTCGCTATTCACATTCACCGGAAATGGGGGCAGGCCGTTGCGCGGGAAGGATCTCAAACCGTGGTTCCATTCATTCATTCTTCGCGCCAAAAGTAAAGGGGAGCAGCCCCTTCGAAGCCCACGGTTTGAGCTGCCCTGGGGCACCTTCAAGCGCATCCTGCTCATCCGCACCGATAGCATCGGGGACGGCATTCTCGCCACGAGCCTGGTGCCAGAACTGCGCAAAGCCGCTCCAGGCGCGAGCATCACGGTGGTCTGCCAGGACCATGTGGCCGCCGTGTGGCAAGAACTGGCCGACGACATTCTTGTGTTCAATGCCTCGCAATTCAAGGCAAGTCGGCGCCACCGGAAGGAAATCAAGAGTCAGTTGAGAATCGGCCACTTCGACGTGGCACTCAACACGGTCTGCTCCCGAACAGGGCTTTCCGATGAGCTAGCCTTCGCGAGTGAAGCCCCCATCCGCGTCGCCTTCTCGGGCGATTTCGCCAACCTCGCCCCTCAACGCGAGGGATGGAACAATTGGCGCTACACGCACCTGCTTCCCATCGAAAAACCAGGCAAGCCGGAGATGCTCCGCCATCAGGAATTCCTCACGCGCCTGGGCTGGAAAGCGCCCCTGCTGCAGCCCAGGCTCACCCTGACGCCTGAGGAGCAGAGCTATGCAGAGCGCGTCTTCGCCGAGCACGGCCTGGATCCCCACCGAACGGTGGCACTCTTCGCCGGCGCCCAGCACGAGATCAAGTTCTACGAAAGGTATGGCGAGGCCCTGGGCCCCCTGGTCCAGCGCGAGGGCCTTCGCGTGCTGGCGCTGGGAGGGCCGGCTGACGCCCTCATCAACCAGGCAAACCTGAGCCGCCTGCCGCCGGGTCCCCACGTGGATTTAACCGGTCAGTCCAGCCTGCGCGAAACAGCTGCCCTGCTGGCCCACTGCCGGATGGCCGTAGGCGCGGATACAGGACTGGCCCACCTGGCCTGTGCCCTGGGAGTGCCCCAGGCGATTGTGCTGGGCGGGGGCCACTTCGGCCGATTCCTGCCCTACAGCCCGTTGACCGCCGTAGCCTGTCTGCCCCTGGCCTGCTTTGGCTGCAATTGGCAGTGCCCGTATGAGCGTGTGCATTGTGTGAAGGATGTTCCGCCTGGAGTGCTCGAAGCAGCCATCGAGGCAGTCTGGTCGGGCGCGGCCGACGAGCCTCGGTGCTTCTATCCAGAAGCCCTTCCCCCCAAGGATGGTTGGCCGCCTCCCGTCGATCCGGCGCATTGGCTGAGTGGCGTCCTGCTGACCTCGGTCCCAGGTGCCCTCTAGAGGATCTTCTGCTAGTGTAAATCCCATTCACCACACAGCGTTGACGCTTCCTTCTGAAAGAGACCCTGATGCCCACTGCCCTCATCACTGGCATCACAGGACAGGACGGAAGCTACCTGGCGGAATTCCTCCTCGGAAAGGGCTACGAAGTCCACGGGGTGGTACGCCGTGCGTCCAACTTCAACACGGATCGCATCGACCACATCTACGTGGACCCGCACCAGCAGGGCCGCCTCCAGCTTCACTATGGCGACCTGACCGATTCCGGCGCCCTGCGCAACCTGCTGGAAGAAGTGCGCCCCAACGAGATCTACAACCTCGGCGCGCAGAGCCACGTGCGGGTGAGCTTCGATCAGCCCGAATACACCGTGGACGTGGTGGGCATGGGCGTGATTCGCCTGCTGGAGGCCGTGCGTGGCCACCAGAAGCACACCAATCGGGAGGTTCGGATCTACCAGGCTGGCAGTTCCGAGATGTTCGGCTCTGCCAAGCCCAGGCAGCATGAACTGACCCGTTTCGAGCCCCGCAGCCCCTACGCCTGCGCCAAGGCCTACGGCCACTACCAGGTGGTGAACCACCGCGAAAGTTATGGGCTGTTCGCCGCCAACGGCATCCTCTTCAACCACGAAAGCCCGCGCCGAGGCGAGACCTTCGTAACCCGCAAGATCACCCGCGCGGCCACCCGCATCAAGCTCGGACTCCAGGACAAGGTCTACCTCGGCAACCTCGATGCCCGCCGCGATTGGGGCTTCGCCGGCGACTATGTCGAGGCCATGTGGCTCATGCTCCAGCAGGAGCGCCCGGATGATTTCGTCATCGCCACTGGCGTGAGCATCACCATCCGCGACTTCCTCCGCCTGGTCTTTGAAGCACTGGACCTGGACTGGCAGCAGCACGTGGAGATCGATCCGCGCTACTTCCGCCCTGCCGAAGTGGACCACCTGGAAGGCGATGCCAGCAAGGCTTCCCGACTGCTGGGATGGCAGCCGAAGACTGATGTGAAGGCCCTTGCAAGAATGATGGTGGATGCGGATCTGCGACTGGCCGAGCGCGAGCTGGTGCTCCGGAACGCCGGCCACGAAGGCGCTCCCCGCGGCGGATACCGCTGACCCATGGTTTCCCTTCGTTCCCTCCTCCGCATCCTTCGGCCTGACTTGACCAAGGGGATATCCGGCATCGAATCGATCATTCCGCCAGAAATCAAAGGCGATGAATTCTACGCGGCCATTCTCGAACTGGCCTCGACGGTGGAAGCCCGCCACATCCTGGAGATCGGCTCCTCCTCCGGCCAGGGCAGCACCGATGCCTTCGTCAGGGGCATCGCGCGCAACCCGGCCCGGCCCCAATTGCACTGCATGGAGATCTCCAAAACCCGCTTCGCCGCATTGCGGGATCATCATGCCGGCAACCCACAGGTCAAGGTCTACAACGCGTCTTCTGTGCCGGCTGCGGAACTGCCCAGTGCCGACCAGGTGGCCCAGTTCTACCGCGATCAGACCACCAAGCTGAATGACTATCCGCTCGAGCAGGTTTTGGGCTGGCTGGAGGCGGACCGGGCCTACATGAGCGATGCCGTCATCCCCGATGGGATCCGGCACATCCTGACCCAGATCGGCGTGGCCTCATTCGACCTCGTGCTGATCGATGGTTCGGAATTCACCGGCGAACCCGAGCTGGAGCGTGTCTACGGCGCAGCCTGGATCCTCCTGGACGACGTCAACGCCCACAAAAATTTCCGCAACTACCACCGCCTCCGCCAGGATCCCGCCTACCGGCTGGTGCGCGAGGATTGGCAGGTGCGCAACGGCTTCGCCATTTTTCAGCGGGTATGAGCTTCATGCATTCGGTGTCCTTTCCCCTCCATGGCAAGCGTCTCTGGGTGACCGGCGGCCACGGCTTTCTCGGCAAGCAGGTGGTGGCCGAGCTGGAGCGCCGGGGCGCCCGGGTACTGGCCACCCGCAGCGCCGAGGTGGATCTGATGGATCCGAGTGCCGCCCAGCGTTTCATCAAGGATCAGCGCCCGGATGGCGTGATCCATCTGGCTGCCCGGGTCGGGGGCATCGGCGCCAACCGCGCCCATCCCGGCTCCTTCTTCTTCGCCAACGCAGTGATGGGCATCCACCTCATCGAAGCCTGCCGCCTGGAGCAGGTCGAGAAACTGGCGGTCCTCGGCACCGTCTGCGCCTACCCGAAATTTTGCCCCGTGCCCTTCCACGAGGACGACCTCTGGAACGGCTACCCCGAGGAGACCAACGCCCCCTACGGCGTGGCGAAGAAGGCGCTCCTCGTGCAGATGCAGTCCTACAAACAGGAATACGGCACTCGGGGCATCTTCCTCATCCCCGTGAACCTCTACGGGCCCGGTGATCACCTGGACCTGGAAACCAACCACGTCATTCCCGCCCTCATCCGGAAGTTCCTCGAGGCCAAGGCCCAGGGAAAGCCCACCGTCGAGCTCTGGGGCACAGGCAGCGCCAGCCGGGAGTTCCTCTTCGTCGAGGACGCGGCCCGGGGCATCTGCGATGGGATGGAGGCCTACGAGGACATCGACCCCGTGAACCTGGGCACGGGAGAAGAGATCACCATCGGAAACCTGGCCGCCCTCATCCAGGAGCTCACCGGATTCCAGGGCGAGCTGGTCTTCAACCCGGCCTACCCGGATGGCCAGCCCAAGCGCCAGCTGGACACGAGCCGGGCCCTGGAGCGCTTCGGCTGGAAGGCCCAGGTGGGCCTCCGCGAGGGCCTCACCCGCACCGTGGCCTGGATGCGCGAAGCGCTGGGCTAGCCGGTCGCAGCTAGGCGGTCTCGCCCAGCAGCTTCTCCAGCGCCTCGCTCAGGGCCGCGGCATCCACGGCCTCCATGCAGGGGTGGCCCGCCACCGGACAGCCCAGCCGGAGGCATCCCAGGCAGGGCACCGCTTCATTCCGGAGAACGACCACCTGAGGCCCCTGGGGTGCGGTCAACGTGGGCCGCGTCGGGCCGAACACCGCGACGAGCGGAACCTGGCTGGCCGCCACGATGTGAGACAGGCCCGAATCGTTGCCGACGACGGCGGCAGCGCGGGCTGCCAGCGCGGCGGACACGGCCAGGCTGGTCTTCCCGCACAGGTCGGAGATGCCGGGGAAGACCGCCCGCAGGGCTTCGGCCTGCTCCAGATCCTCGTGGTGGTTGCCACCCAGGAGAACATGCGGAATGCCCCGGGCCCGGAGCCGCGCAATGACCTCGATCCAAATGCCCGTGCCCAGCCGCTTCACCGCCGCGGCCGCACTGAGCCCGATGCCCACGAAGCGGCCCTCCACACCCAGCCCGCCCAGCAGCCGATCCGCCTGGTCCATGGCCGCCGCTCGGGGCCGGAAGGGCTCCGAGTCCCAGGCTGTCACCGCCGGAAAGGCCCGGCGCAGGACCTCCCGATAGCGATCCAACTGGTGATCCTCCCGCCCCTTGAAAGGGATCGCCCGGGAGGCCAGGAAGCGGCCCCCGCTCTCAGACCAGCCCACGCGGATTGGCGTACACGCCAGGGCCCCGGCCAGCAACCCGCGGGTGCTTCGCGGGAGGTTGATGACGCCCGCCGCCCGATGGGCACGGAGCAGGCGGGCCATCGGCAGGGCGCCCGGCTTGCCGACGTCGGGAACAGTTGCGGCGTAAGGGGCCGAACCCTCGAAGAGATCCATGATGGGAGGCGGTCCCCAGGCCACGAGGCTGTGCCCTGCCGCCCGCAGCGGCGCCACCGCCTGGGTGATCATCATCGCGTCGCCAATGAACCGGGGCATGCGCACCCACAGCGCGCCCTCAGGAATGGCCATGGTTCTCCCCGGAAGCCTTGGCGCCGAGCAGGCGTCCCTCGGACTCCATGACCAGCCCCTCGAGCAGGTTCCAGACCCGCAGAGGTGTCACGCGGTGGGCCGTACCCTGGATCTCCTCCGGCCCGAGCGGGGTGGGGTCTTCGGACACATCGATGCAGGGCCCGCGCACCGAAAGGGCGAAGGGCCCCAGGGGATTGATGAGTTGCTCCGGCGAAACGCCATTCACCGTGACCGTGGGGCGGCCTGTTCCGGCGGCCGTGTGGGCCAGTCCGGTATCCACCGCCACGTTGCCCCAGGCCACACTCTGGATGGCGCAAGCCTCAGGCATGGTGGTCTGGCCCGTCAGGTTCCAGGAGCCCGGCACCTCCCCGGCCAGCCGATTCCCCAGCTCCACTTCATCAGGCCCGCCCAGCCACACCACGCCAAACCCCTTTTCCCTGGCGATCCGTGCAATGCCAGTCCACTGGGCCACCTCCGGGAACCAGCGCTTGTTGAAGCCCCGGGTGCCGAAGGCGAGGGTGATGAACGGCTCACCCTGCCAGCCCGCCTGGCGCAGCTTGGCAAAGCCAGCTTCGCCCCCCAGCCGGTCTGGCCGCATGGGCATCCACTCCAGCCGCGAACTGCCCGTGAGCTGTTCCAGCAGGGGTTCGTAGCGGCGCACCAGATGGACGGGCAGGTCACGGTAGATGAAAGGGTAGTGGTAGAGCAGGGACAGGCTGTTGTCGGCGATGCCGGCGCGGATGGGCACACCGGCGGTCCAGGCGGCGAAGGCCAGACGGGCGGACTGGCTGAGGTTGATGAAGGCCACGGGCGGCTGCTTGCGCCAGCGGCGGATCAACCCCCAGGGATCAGGTTTCTGATCCTTCCCCGCCTCGATGACGCTTTCGGCGATGAAATCCGGATGGGCCTCGCTGAAGATGGCGGCACCAATGGCGTGGCCAACCGCCACCCAGCGGATGGTCTTGCCCTGGGCGGCCGCCACGGCATTCCAGGACTGCTGCAATCCGTGAAGGAAAGGGATGGCGAAGATGACATCGCCCAACTGCCGGGGGAAGCGGATCCAGACCTCGGGCTGATCGAAGGATGGGAGCACCTCCCGCAACCGCTCCTGCCCCGGTTTGACCTTGCCCACCACACCACCTCCAGTGGCCATTGTGCCCGAAGGGCCGCTCCAGCACGGAGCGGAACCGGTAGCATGAGACATCCCCGAGGTGACCATGCGCCCCCTGCTCAGCCTGTTGCCGCTGTCCCTGCTCGCCCCTCAAGCCGCCTTTGCCCAAGCCGGGCCGCAGACACAGTTGCCTCATTTCACGGTGCGCGAAGCCATCCAGGCCGAGTGGTCGCGCCAACCCCTTGCCTTCATAGAGACGCAGAAGGCAGCCCTGTCCCCCGCGGATCGGGCGCTGTTGGAACGTGCCCAACAACGCATTGGCGCACCGGGCACCTCACCTTTGCTGCCACCGGAATTGGAGAAGCCCACCCTGGAGGTCTGGGAAGTGAAGGCCCAAACCGCCCGCACGCCGCAGGATCGCTTCACCGCGCTGTTCTTCCTCAACCGCCTGAAAAGCTCCAAGGCCTTAAGCCCCCTCAATGGCCTGGGCCCGGCCGATGCCAGCGCCTGGCCCCGCCACCTGCACCTGGAGGCGGCCATCGCCTCGGCCCGCCTGAATGGCGCCGAGGTTTCGCCCAGCCTGCAAGCCTTCCTAGATGCCCTTCAGAAGACAGGCAAGGTGGATCCTGTGCGGGCCCAGGCCGCGCGGCTGCGCCTGGTCATGGCAGGCAAGGAGAAGGACCTGCTGCCTCCAGTGAAGGCCACGCCCGGCAGCCTGCTCGCCCTGCTGGATGCATGGAATCGGGCCCCTTGGGCCCAGCGGCGCGAGCTGGCCCTGAGCGCGTTCAAAACCCTCAGCCCCGATTCGCCCATCTGGCCTCGGCTGGGGGTGCAGCGTCCCACGGAGGCCGTGCTGAACCAGGCCTGCGTCGGCATCCTGTCCCGCCTTTCGGAGGGGGTTCCGAGCCCCGCCCCAGCGGAAGCCTTCCAGGTGCAGGGCGGGCCCTGGTCTTGCGCCACCAGCCCCCTGGCCACCTGGTACGGCTACCAGGCTCTGGCCAAGCTGGAGACGCCCCTGCCCTCCATCCAGACGGCCCTGGCACAAGAACCGCCCCTCGGCGCCACGACACCCCTCATGCTGGGCACCCTGCTGCCCGCCCTGCGCAAGCAGAGCCCCACCCAGGCGGATCGTGTGCGGGCTGAACTCCTGGCGGGCAAGGATCCCCTGGGCCGCGCGGCGGCCATCGACGATCTTCCTGCGGCCCCGGCCGATCTGGCCGCATTGACTCAGCGGACCTGGGCGGATGGCCAGTTTGAATCCCAGCAGACCCTCATTCAGAGCTACAGCCGCTGGAAGCTGACGCCCGATGAACAGAAGGCTCAGCTGCGGCCCTGGCTGCAGCATCCCGACTGGACCTGCCGCTGGGAAGCCCACCAGGCCCTGGTGAAGCTGGATCCCGCCACGGCCTGGCCCGCGGCGCCCGCGCCGACCAGCACGCATGAAGCCATCCTGAAGGAAGCCACTCACCTGGCCGAACGGGGCCAACCTGTGCGGGTGCGCATCACCTTCGCCGGAAAGCGGAGCGTCACGCTCCGGCTCGATCCCACGGTGGCTCCCATGAACGTCGCCAACCTGGTGCTGCTGGCGCGGGCCGGGTACTTCAACGGGCGGCTGGTCCCCCGGGTGGTGCCGGACTTCGTGGTGCAGATGGGCTCGCCCTTCGACACCATGGACGGCGGCCCGGGCTATAACGTCCGCTGCGAGAACAGCCTCACCTGGTATGGCCCCGGCAGCGTGGGCATGGCCCTGTCCGGCAAGGACACCGGCGGCAGCCAATTCTTCATCACCACCAATGGCACGCCCCACCTCACGGGCAAGTACACGCGCCTGGGCGAAGTGGAAGACCTGGATCAGGCCCTGCCCCTGCTCGATGACCTGGAGCTGGGCGCCCGAATCCTCACCATCAAAGTGCTGGAACCGTGAAAGGAGGGCAATGGCCGCTCCTGCTTGCCTTCGCGGTTTCCGAAGCCTTCGCCCAGGCCCCGCTCCTGCAGGATGGCGCCACCGCGCTGCGACAGGCGCGGCTGGATTGGGCCCAGGGCCAGAGGCCTCTGGAGCCCTCGTCCGTGCCCTCCCTTGAAGTGGGGTGGGGCGGCGCGGGTTCCGACGGCCTCTACGCGCCTCTGTTGGATGGGGAAGGCATGGGGCACGGCAGCCAGGGCTGGGGGTTGGGCCTGCAGGGGCGCTATGTGCGGGGAGGCTGGTCCTTCGCCTTCACCGCGCTGGGTCTGCGCGACCACGGTTCCACCCGCGGCACCCTTCATCGCGCCGCCCTCGCCTATCAGACCGAATCCGGTTGGCGCGTCGCGCTGGAGCAGGCCCCTTTTGATTGGGGCGTCAGCCTGCTCGGTGGTGAGTTGTTGGGGGCTCAAACCCGGGCCTTTCCGCGGCTCAGCCTGATCACACCCGAGGCATCAATTCTCGAAACGACCTGGCGCCTGGAAACCTTCATAGGCCGCCTCGAAAGCGCGGCGCCGATTCCCCAGTGGGCCGCCGATCGCAACGCGGGACTGGCCGCCCGCACGGCCGGGCTAGTCCTGACCCGCCCCCAGTTACAGGGCGCCATGCTCCGCATGCAGGCCGCGGGCTTGCTCGAGCTCGGTCTGGGCGCCATCAGTCTGGAGGGCGAAACGGAGCCTTCCGGGCCCCGAGTCAAGCACACCCAGGCCCTGGTGGAAGCCAAGGTTCGCATCCCCCTTCTGGCCCAGACCCTCCATGCCCGGGGGGCCACGTTTCAATTCAGCCGCAGCGCCACCCCGGAGGGCCAGGCCTTGGCCCTGAACCCGGCCCGGAACCTGGCCAACCTCCAGCTGGTCTGGGATGGATGGGATGTGGGCGCGGAATATGCCGGGCCCGCCCGCCCTGTCCATCCCATTTCGGCGGGCCCCTTCCTCCAGCCCACCACCCTCGCGGGCTTCTCCAGCCACGGCGACCCCCTTGGCGATGCCTACTGGCGCCAGGCGATCACGCGCACGGTTGCGCTGGGGACGCCCTTCTTCCTGGAGGGCCAGAGCCATGTCCGGCTGATCCGGGCCACCGCCTCACTGGATCAACCCTGCGGCCCTGCCGCCTGGTTTCTGCAGGTCGAGGCCCAATGGCGCACGTCCAACGGACGCCTGGGAGCCTCCCTGGCTTCGCTGCGCCAGGAACCTGCGACGCAAGGCCCCCGCTGGGGCTGGAGCTTCAGCATCTTCCAAGCGTTCCGGGTGTTCTGAACCGATCGCCCGGCCTGCGCTATCCTGATGGCTACTGCTCGAGGTCCGAATGGCGCTGTCCCGCGATCAACTTGTCCGCCGTGCCGCGCAGGAACTGCGTGATGGCTACTACGTGAACCTCGGCATCGGCATCCCCACCATGGTGGCCAACGCCATCCCCGAAGGCATGGAAGTCATCCTGCAGAGCGAGAACGGATTGCTGGGCATCGGCCCCTTCCCCACGCCTGAAGAGGTGGACGCCGATCTCATCAACGCCGGCAAGCAGACGGTCACCACGGCCCCCGGCGCCAGCTTCTTCAGCAGCGCCGACAGCTTCGGCATGATCCGCGGCGGCAAGATCGACCTCAGCATCCTGGGCGCCATGCAGGTGGACATGGAGGGCAACCTCGCCAACTGGATGATCCCCGGCAAGATGGTGAAGGGCATGGGCGGCGCCATGGATCTCGTCGCCGCCGCCAAGCGCGTGGTGGTGGTCATGGAGCACACCAACAAGAACGGCGAGTTCAAGATCCTGCGCAAATGCGACCTGCCCCTCACGGGCCAGCGCTGCGTGCATCGCATCATCACCGATCTGGCCGTCATCGACGTGGTGCCCGGCCGAGAGGGCCTGCGCCTGGTGGAGGTGGCCCCCGGCGTCACCAGGGAAGAGGTTCAAGCGAAAACGGAACCGCCACTCGTCATGGACCACGCCACGGTGATGACCGGCATTTGAAAGCCTGACCATGCTTCGATCCTTTTCCTTTCTCACCCTCGCCCCCGCCCTGGCTTTTGCGGCACTGACCATCGCGTGCGGAACTCCGGAAACCACCGTGCCTCCCAACACCGCCGCAAAGAACACCGAACCCTTCACCCCCGTTCTGAGCCTGCGCCCCAGGGCCATCAGCCTGTCCGTTGGCGCCACTCAAGTTTTCCAGGCAGAAATCAACTATCCCGAGGGCGTGCGCTACCTGCGGCAGCCTGTGAAGTGGGAAGTGGTAGAAGTTGGCGGTGGCACCATCAGCGGCAGCGGCCTCTACACCGCTCCCACTGCGGCAGGCGTCTATCACGTGAAGGTCACCCGCGAGGATTTCCCGGAAGTCACCGCCACGGCCACCGTCACGGTGAAGTGATGGATTTATACGGCGCGCTGCGCCCCCTGATCTTCCGGCTGGATCCCGAGACCGCGCACAACCTCACCTTCTGGATGGGAGCCCGCGCTTGCGCTTGGCCGTGGCTGCCCAAACCCGCCTTACCTGCATCCCTGCGCTGCCAAGCACTCGGCCTTTCATTTCCCACGCCGCTTGGGCTGGCAGCTGGTCTGGACAAGGGCGCCACCCTGCTGCCCCTGTGGAAATCCCTGGGCTTCGGCCATGTGGAGGTGGGCACGGTTACACCGCGGCCTCAGCCCGGCAATCCCAAACCTCGGATCTTCCGCTTTCCCGAGGCGGGGCTGATCCTCAACCGCATGGGTTTCAACAGCGAGGGCGCCGAAGTGGTCGCCGCGCGCCTGCGCCGCCGCCCCGCGGGCCTCGTCGTGGGTGGCAACCTGGGCAAGAACAAGGAGACGCCGGAGGCGGATGCCCTCAATGACTACCGCGCCGCCTACCGCCTCATCGCCCCCCAGGTGGACTACATCGCCCTGAACGTAAGCAGTCCGAACACACCCGGGTTGCGGAACCTTCAGGCCCCGGAGGCATTGAAGCCCCTGCTGGCGGGCATGCTGGACCTGCGCAAGGAGATGGGCTTGGAGCGCCAACCGTTGCTGCTCAAACTCGCGCCGGACCTGGCCCCGGAGGACCTCGACGCCATCGTGGAAGTGGCCGTGGCCGCAGGCATCTCAGGCCTCATCGCCACCAACACGACGCTGGATCGCGGCGTGGTGCAGGAGCCGCTGCGCGCCTTCGTGGAAAGCAAGGGCGCCGGTGGCCTGAGCGGCGTCCCGCTCAAGGACAAGGCCCGGCAGGTTCGCCAGCGCATCCTCGCGGCACTGGCGGGGCGGCTGCCCCTGGTCGCCTGCGGCGGCCTGGGTTCCGCGGCCGACGTTCAAGGCGCCTTGGATGATGGCGCGGCCCTGGCGCAGGTCTACAGCGCCCTGATTTTCGAAGGGCCCAGCCTGGTGGGGCGCATCCACCAGGGTCTTGCCGAACACCCGAGGTCGCATTGACTCTTCTTCGCCAGACCCGGTTCTCCGCCTCGCCCCTCTTTCGTCATGCCTTCCTCGCCGCTGCGGCCAGCCTGGCCCTCCTGGTCGGGCTGTTGGCCCACTTTGCCCTGAGCGGCATGGCGCAGACCCGCCTGCTTCAGCTGGGGCTGGTGGCACTCACCGTGGTGGCACTGAGTGCCTCCGTGCTGCGGGCGAAGCAACGCGGTCCAGAGGCCCTCGGCTGGGTGCTCCTCAGCTGCGCCCTGCTCATCAACGCCCTCATGCAGGTCATGCGGATTCCAGGCTTCTACGGCATTCCTGCTCCAGGCTATCTGACACGGCTGACCATCCTGCTGCAGGTGCTGGGCTCCTGTCTCTTCATTGGCACGCTGTTGAGTTGGAACCTGGCCCCGCCCACCCGCTTCGCCCGAATCCGGCACGGCCTGGATGGTCTGCTCTTCGCCCTGGCCGCCTTCTTCATCCTGTGGGGCCTGGTGCTGGGGCCCGCCTTCCTCAGCGACCGGTTTCCGCTTCTGGATCGGTTCGTCTGGCTTGGCACCTTCCTGGTCTACGACCTGCTGCTGGGCCTGGTGGTGTTCTTCTGCCTCCCCGAACCAAGCCGTCTGCGGGGCCCCCTGGGCTGGCTGGCAGCGGCCTTCCTGCTGGCGGGCCTGCACAATTTCAAGTGGCTCATGGATGTCCTCTCGGGGAATCCCGTCTTCCACTTCCCAGTCGGTGCCCTCATCTACGCCATCCCCTTGACGTACCTGGGCGCAGCCCTATCGCCCCAACCCGTGCGCTCCCAATCCGGAGCGGATGCTCCCGTGCGCATCGTCCACCTGCTGCCCTACGTGCCGGTCCTCGGGGCCGCCGTACTCGCCGGGTGGCTGCTGTCCACTGGAGCGATGCCGGGGCACCGGATCATCCTGGTCTGGTTGGCTCTGAGCCTCATTTTGGTGCTGCTGCTGCGGCAGTACCTGGCCCTGCGCGATTTCGCGGCCCTGTCGCAGCACCTCGAATCCCGCGTGGCAGAACGCACCCAGGCGCTTGAAAAGGTGCAGAGCATCCTGCTGCGTACCGAGCGCATCAATGCCATGGCCACCATGGGTGCGGGCCTGGCCCACGACATGAACAATGTGCTGAACGCCATTCAGACGCGCGCAGAGCTGGTGGTCATGGATCTCGACGAAGGCAAGCTGCCCAACCGGGAGGACATGGTGCGTGTCCAGGAAGCCACCCAGCACGCGGCGAAACTGAGCGGGCGGCTCATGGCCATGGGCCGCCAGGATGCCGAGGCGCCCCGGGCCATGGACCTGACAGCTGAGCTGCATTCGATCCAACCCCTGTTGCAGGTGCTGCTACCGCGGAGTCAAAAGCTGAGGCTGATCAGTACCGGTGAGCCCATGCCCTTTCGAGGCACCCGGGGCCTGCTGGAACAAACCCTCGTGAACCTGGTGAGCAACGCCCGCGACGCCATGCCCGAGGGGGGCACCATCACCCTCCGCGCCCGCGGTGCCCAACCCCATGAAGCAGAGACCGGCCCGCTGCTCGAGGTCGAAGACACCGGCCAAGGCATCCCCGAAGACATGCAGAGTCAGGTGTTCCAGCCCTTCTTCACCACCAAGGCCTCGGGTTCCGGCACGGGCCTGGGCTTGGTCTGCGTGAAGAGCCTGCTGGAGCAGGCGGGAGGCAGCATCCGCTTCACCTCGATGCCAGGCCAGGGGACCATCTTCCAGATCCGCCTGCCCGGCCTCTCCTGAGCGCCGCTTCGGGCATCCTCCCACCGGCGTTACACTGGTGGACCGAGGTATCGATGTTGTCACTTCATTCGAGGATCCGCGACCCCCGCCTGCTGCCCCTCGCGGACAAGGTGCTGCGCGGAGAGCGCCTGAGTTTCGAGGATGGCCTGCTGCTCTACGCCACGCCCGACCTCAATGGCGTAGGCGCCATGGCCCACCATGTGCGCCTGCAGAAGCACGGCCGCGCCGCCTACTACGTGAAGAGCCGCCGCCTTTCCTACACCAACGTCTGCTACACCCACTGCCAGTTCTGCGCCTTCCAGGCCAAGCCGGGCGATCCCCGGGCCTACGCCCTGTCCGCCGAAGACATCATCCGCGAGTTGGAGCAGCCCGAAAACCTGGGCGTGCGCGAACTGCACATGACCTCGGGCCACAACCCGAAGCTGAAGATCGACTATTTCGAGGATCTGTTCCGCAAGATCAAGGCCCGCTTCCCCGCCATCCACCTCAAGGTTTTCACCATGATCGAGATGGATTACTACGCGCGAATTTCGGGCCTGAGCACCGAGGCCTTCCTGGACCGCTGCATGGCGGCGGGTCTGGAGAGCTGCCCGGGCGGCGGCGCCGAGATCTTCGACGAGGACATCCGCGAGAAGATCTGCATCGGCAAGAAGGACGCCCAGGTCTGGCTGGATACAGCTGCCATCTGCCACCGCAAGGGCCTGCCCACCAACTGCACCATGCTCTACGGCCACATCGAGGAGCCGAAGCACCGGGTCGACCACCTGCTCCGCCTGCGCAAGCTGCAGGATGAATCCCTCGCCGCAGGCTACACCGGCTTCCTGGCCTTCATCCCCCTGGCCTACCAGAACGAGGACAACGAGCTGAGCGCCACCCACGTCATCCACGAGACCACGGGCACCCAGGACCTGCGGGAAATCGCCGTGGCCCGGCTGCTGCTCGACAATATTCCGCACATCAAGGCCTACTGGGTGATGATCTCGCCTGGGCTCGCCCAGGCCGGGCTCAGCTATGGCGCAGACGACCTCGACGGCACCGTCATCGCCGAGGAGATCGCCCACCTGGCCGGCGCCAAGAGCCCGCAGGGCCTGCAGCAGAGCGAGCTGGTACGCCTCATCCGCGAAGCCGGCTTCGAGGCCCTGGAACGGGACAACCTCTACAACGTCTACGCCGCGGTCTAGTCGACCTTGCGCTTCTCATAGACCTTCGCCGGATCCAACACGAAGGCGTAGCGGCTGTCCCAGAGGCGGTCGTGGATGCGGGTTGCCTGCGCCGCCAGAGGCGAATCCCGGAAAATCAGCTCGACGTTACGAGAGCCGCTGAAGTAGCTCTCCTCCCAGTTGCTGGTGCCCAGGGCCAGGTGGGTGTCATCCACCACCAGGTATTTGCTGTGGATGGTGCGGGCAAAGGGGATGTGGCCCTCCTTGGCTTCGGGGACGGAGACCACCTTCACTTCCAGGTTGGGAATCAGACGGAGGGCTTTCAGATGAGGCAGGGCACGGCTGCCTAGCACCCAATCCGACACCATGAGCCGCACCTTCACGCCCCGCACCGCAGCGGCCCGGAGGGCGTTGTCCAGCACGGGCCAAAAGCCATCCTGGCCTGCGATGGGCGAATAGGTCAGCAGCTGAACCCGAATGCTCTGCCGTGCCTGGCCGATGAGATCCACCAGCGCATCGATGGAGGGCCGGATGTCTTTCGGAGTCAGGAAGGGCGGGCTGGCCACCAGCTCCACCTGAGAGTGTGCGGACATGCCGGGCAGACCAGGGAACACCGGTAGCTTCCCATCCGCGGCGAAGGCCCAATCAATGGCGAAGAGGCGCGCCAGCCGCGACAGAATAACGGGCTCCGCGGTGCGCACGCCCAGTTCGTGGATGTGCTCCAGGGCCCGCCAGTCGAAGTTCTGGCTGCCGATGAAGGCCTCCTTCTCATCCACCAGAAAATACTTGGCGTGAAGAATGCCTTTGGAAACGTCCGCCAGATCAAAGCTGTGCACCTGGGCGCCGGGAATGCGGCGGAGCCGTGCCACCGAGATCGGATCGTTTTCCAGCATCTTCGCCGACAGGAGGAAGCGCACCTTCACGCCCCGCGCTCCGGCCTTCTCCAGCTCGGCGAGGACGGGCTCCAGCGCACTTCCGGGCCGGTTGGTCACATAGAATTCCGCCGCGTCGATGCTGACAACGGCTTTGCGGATCATGTCCACCCAGGCATCCTTCGCGAAGGGTAGCGCTGGATCCGCCAGGTCGGTCTCGGCCGGAATGGATTGCACCAGCTGCGTAACAGGCGCCGCAGATTGAGCCACCAAGGGCGCCCCCAGAAGGGTGGCGCCGAGAAACAGGGGGAACATGGACCGGCGGATCATGGCTGCACTCCGCCGCTGAGCATACCCCGTTGACGCAGGGCCTTCGCCCCTGTTGATCTGAAACCATGGAAACAAAAGCCGAATTCCGCGCCCACCTGAAGGCCCGCCGGGATGGGCTTCCGCCGGAATCGCGTGCGGCTTGGTCCCAATCCATCTGCGGTCATGTCACCGAGCTTTTACGCCGCCGCCACATCACCCGCGTTGGCGCCTTCTGGCCCTATGGCTCGGAGATCGACCTCCGCCCCGCCGTGGCCGCCCACCCGGAGGCCCTGTGGTTCTTTCCGCGGGTCGTCTCGACTCAGCCACCCCGCCTGGCCTGGGGCACCGAGCCCCTGGAGAAGGGGCAGTGGGGGCTCCTGGAGCCTGTCCTGGCTCAGCACTTCCTCCCGCCCGTCCAGCTGCTGCTGGTGCCGGGCCTGGCCTTCGACGGAAACGGGTACCGCATCGGGTACGGCCGCGGCTTCTACGACGCCCTGCTGGCGCAGCTGCCGGAGGATGTGCTCACGGTCGGGGTGGGCTTCGAGGCCCAGATGGATCTGCCCGTTCCAGTCGATCCCCATGACCTGCCCGTGGGCGCGCTGCTGAGCGAGCGGGGCTTCCGCTCGCTTTAGCCCAGCTTCAGGATGCTCGACCCGTCCGCGTAGCCTTCGGTGGGGGTCTCCCGCATCTTCTGCAGCACCTGCACCAGGGCCCGGATGCGATCCACCATCTCGCCGATCTTGCCCAGCTTGACCTCCTCCGGGTACTTCCGCTGCAGCATCTCCACCTGCATCGAAATGATGGCCAGCGGGTTGTTGATCTCATGCTTGAGGGTGCCCGCCATCTGCCGGAAGGAATCCAGGCGCTCGGCCGCCAGAGCCCGCTGCTGCAGCTCGGTGTGGCCGCGCAGCACCTGCAGGCGATGATGCAGCGCTTCCCAGCGGAAACCCTCCGCCAGCCAATCGGTGGCACCGGCCTCGATGAGCTTGGGGGTTTCATCCTCGTTGCAGCGCACCACCAGAATGGGGGTGGTGGCGAAGGAGGGGTGATGCCGGTAGGCGCGGATGCACCCTTCCAGATCTCGCGTACCCTTGGCATCGATGACCAGAAACCGGAATTTCGGCAGGGGGGGCGGAGGCGGCTCCTGCTCCAGGGGGTTCAGCCAAAGGTTGCCTGCCTCGGCCACCGTTTGAAAGAGGCCGAGCAGGTTCAGTTCCTCGCTGACCAGGCCCAACAGAGGCCGAGCGGGCTCTTCCGGCATGGCGTCTGGTCCTTCTGGCAACAGCAGATCGAGGGCCTGGTCGGACCAGCGCCATCGCACCCCGGCGTCCTGCAGCACGCGCTGGGTCCAGGCATCGGGGATGGGGCCATGGAGGCCGCTGGGCAGGCTCATGCGCAGCACCCGGAAGCCCCGCTCTTGATCCCAGCGACCCGTGGCGATGGCGCCATCGGTCAGCTGCATGAGCATGGGCTCCACCAGACCGGCCAGGGCCACCACCAGGGGCCCACCCGCCAGCCACACGGAGGCGGCTGGCGCCTCGGCGATCTCGAACCGGGCCTTCCGCAAGCGCAGCAGCGAATCCCAGCGACGGACCAGATCCTCCTGCAGCGAGGCCATGGGCAGGGGATGTCCCGCCACGGGGGTGGTGTCCGCGCTTTCATCGCGGCTCCCATGTTCCAGCAGCGCCAGGGAATGGTCCAGCTGGCTGCGAATGGCCTCCCCCGTGGCATCGGGAAGCTGCTCGGCCCAGCTGCTGACCCGGCGCAGGTGGGTGGCCATGGCCGCGAGCAGCTCGCCATGCCGGTCGGCCTCCCGCTGGGATTCGGTGCGTAGCCTCAGCAGCTCGCCCTGCTGCTCCGCCTGGCTGAGGGCCCGACGGTTCAACATCGCCTGCCGCAAGGCCATGGAACCCAGCCGAACGAAGGCCTGGAGGATGGCCAGGTCGAAGCGGCTGAAGGGCCGCCCTTCGGCCTCCCGGTCCAAGTAGAGCGCGCCGTGGATCTCCCCTTCATCCACGATGGGGGTGCAGAGCAGCGACCCCCGATGGAGTTCCACCAGGCTGAGACCGCCGAAGCGGGGATCTGCCAGGGGCCGGTTGGACAGCACCGCCGTGAGTTCCACCGCCACATAATCCAGCACGGAGCGGGACAGACCGATGCCTTCCTGAACATTGCCCACCCGATGCACCGTGCGCCAGCTGCCATCCTTCTGTTTCAGCACCAGGAAGCCGCGGTCGCTGTTCAGCAGCCGCAGGGATTCATCCAGCAACCCCTTCACCATGGCATCGGGATCCACCTGGGCCAGCAGCTTCTCGGTGGAACGCTGCATGAGTTCGATGCCGCGGATCAGCACCATGGCCTGGGCCGGTTCGGGGCGCACCTCGTGGAAGAGGTCGCCCACCCGCTCTGCGAAGGTGGTGCCATCCAGGCCCGGAAAACCTTCCGTGAAGGTCAGACGCCAATCGCCCATCTCCAGCACATCGCCATCCTGCAAGGCATTGCCCTGATGCCCGAGGAGGGGCACACCATTGAGGAAGGTGCCGTTGGCAGATTCCAGATCGCGCACCCACCAGATGGCGCCGATGCGATCAATGGCCGCGTGCGCTCGTGACAGGCGGGCCTCGCTGGGGCGGGCCACCGCGCAGGCCAAGGGATCACGGCCAATCTGACATGCCGTGTGAACGGCATGCCACATCAACTGACTCCCCTCCGGCCAGGACAGGTAGGGCATCGAACCTCCATCCGGTCTTTCGGACGGGCCCGCAGCCGACCTGAATTACGAGGGGAGGGAGTACCGCGGCTCGTGAGTGCGGCTGGGGCGGAAGAAGAGCATGGTGTGGCCGATGGTCCAGACATGCTGAAGGTCCGGCACCGCGGCGCAAAGGGCCCGGGCAGCCGTGTCTTCATCCTCGAAACTGTTGGGATTGATCTTGACCTTCACAAGCTCGAGGCTGTCCACCATCACGTCCAATTCAGCGGCCTGGGCCGGGGTCACCCCGCCCTTCCCCACGTGCATGACGGGTTTGAGTTTGTGGGCCTGGGCCTTGAGGTACTGGCGCTGTCGAGAGGTAAGCATCGGGACTCCGGCCAATCAGTCTATCTTGGATGGCGAGGTGCTCCCATGCGATGGCCCATGCTCCGTCCCCTCCTGCTCTCCCTGGCCACCCTGGCCTGCCTGGCGGCACCGCCCCGCACCCTGCGGGTGGACTATGGCCACACGGGCAACGCGGGGTCTGAGCACTTCGGCATCGACCGTCTGGTGCTGGAGCCCCTGCCCTGGCCCGGGGACCTCGCCAAGGCCGTGGATCGCAGCAACCTCGGGAAATACTGCTTCGAAGTGATGGACAAGACCACGGGAAAGCTGCTCTTTTCCCGGGGCTTCGCCAGCATCTACGGGGAGTGGGAAACCACCGACGAGGCCAAGAGCCTGAGCCGCAGTTTCCATGAATCCCTGCGCTTCCCCCAACCCGATGCACCGGTTCGCATCCAGGTGAAGAAGCGCGACGCCCAGAATGCCTTCAAGACCTGCTGGACCTTTGAGCTCGATCCCAAGGATCCCCTCATCGAACAGGCTCCGGCTCCCGACGCCGGTGGCCTCATCACGCTGCAGAAGAGCGGCGACCCTGCGGACAAGGTGGACTTCCTCATCCTGGGCGATGGCTACACGGCCGCGGAGCGCGGCAAATTCGAGCAGCAGGCCCGCAAGGTCATGGAACTGCTCTTCCAGCAGTCGCCCTTCAAGGAGCACCGGAAGGATTTCAACGTGTGGGCCCTCTGCCCACCCTCGAAGGAAAGCGGCATCTCTCGGCCTTCCACGGGCACCCACAAGCGCACGCCCCTGGGCACCACCTATGACGCCTTTGGCAGCGAGCGCTACGTGCTTACCTTCGACAACCGCGTCTGGCGCGACATCGCCGCCCAGGCGCCCTATGAGTTCGTGGAGATTCTCACCAATTCCGAAACCTACGGCGGTGGCGGTATCCACAACCTCTACAGCACGGCCTCCGCAGGCAACAGCACCATCGGCTACCTGTTCGTCCACGAGTTCGGCCATCACTTCGCGGGCCTGGCGGACGAATACTACACGTCTGATGTGGCTGTCACCAACGATGCCGCCAAGCCCGAGCCCTGGGAACCCAACGTCACCGTGAATCCCAAGCAGCCCAAGTGGGGCAGCCTGCTGAGCCCCGGCGTGCCCCTGCCCACCCCCTGGAAGAAGGATGAATTCGAGGCCCACAGCCACGAGTACCAGAAGGAGCGCCGCGCCATCCGTGCCAACAACCGGCCTGAATCCGAAATGGACGCCCTCTTCGCCAAGGAGAAGGTCTACGAGATGAACCTGCTGGGCAAGGATGCCCACGCCGGCCAGGTGGGAGCCTTCGAGGGCGCCAACTACGAGGCCAAGGGCTACTTCCGCAGCCAGGAAGACTGCCTCATGTTCACCCGCGATGACGTGGGCTTCTGCGCCGCCTGCCGGGCCGCCATCGAGCGGGTGATTGGCCAGTATTCGAAATAGGGACAATCACAGCCCAAATGGGCAGTCACTCTTTTTTGGGATGCGCCAGGGCCTTGGCCCGGAGGTCCCACAGAAAACCTGCATCCACCCACCAGAGGGTGGTCTGGCCGTTGCCTGAGAGGGTGCGCTCAGCCAGTACCTCCGACCAGCGCAGAGGGTGCCCATCCAACCGCGGGATCACCCGGTCACTTCCGAAAAACACCACCTTGCCATCGGGGCTGAGGTTGATGGAGTACTCGTCGTTGGCCGGGCTGTTCACGGTGGGGCCCAGATGCACAGGCTCGGTCCAGCTCCCATCCGGTCGCTTGAAGTAGGCGTAGTAGTCAGCCCCGCCAAGGGAATCTGGGCGTCCCAGGAGGGGGACGAGCACGAACCGCTCATCAGGATCCACCCGAGGATTGGCCTGCTTGGAATCCTTGTTGAATGGCGCTGGCAGTTTCTCCGCCACGCCCCAGGCCCCATCCTTCCAGCGGGAGCGCAGAATCCAGCCGCCCTGCCCCTCCTCCTTCAGGAAATAGAGGGTGCCGTCCCGTGTAACGGTGGGATAGAACGTGTTTCCGCCGCCATTGATGGTGTCCGGAAGACGGCGCGCCTCGGACCAGCCCTGGACCTGCCGCTCCATCATCCAGATGCCGAAGGGGCCCGGCTTGCCGGATTTGGGATCCACGGGTCGATCTGACGTGAAGAAGAAGCGCCGCCCATCGGGGCTGATGCAGGGCTCCAGGCAGCGCCAGCGGGGATCTCGGGAGAAGGGTGCCACTTCAGGCGGTGTCCAGGCTCCTTCAGCCTGGTGGGACTCAATGATGAGGGCCTTGTGGAATCCCGGAAGGAAGAGGCCCACATAGACCTCTGAGCCATCGGGCATCAGCGCGATGTCCCGGGTGGAATGGCCCGTGTTCAGGACCCCCTCGGCGAAGGGGACCGCTTCGCGGCCGGGAAGGGGCTGCCCCAGGTAGGGGGCCTGGGCCAAGAGGCTGGAGCCCAGGAAGGAACCGAACAGAAAGCAGGCCTTGATGGCTGGAAAAACCATGGGGTCTCCTGGAATTGGCTTCATGCTGCCACCCTCCAGAACCAACCCAGGGGACTCTGGGGCGAAAGGGCCAATTTCCGGGGCGGCCTAGAGACTCGGCCCCGTGGCGGTCACGCCATTCACGTCCAGCAGGCGCTCCCGCCGGGCATGCTGGATGCGGTCCCGCAGCTCTGCCGCCTCCTCGAACTTCATCTGGGAAGCCAGTTCCTTCATGCGCTTTTCGAGCTTGGCCACTTCCCGCTCGAAATGCTTGTCCTCCAGGTAGAGCAGGGGTTCCTCGGCGGCCCGCTCCTCCTTCGTGACGTTGATGAATTCGCGGGCCAGAGCCTCGCCCATGACATCGTCCAGGTTGCGCTTCACGGTCTCGGGGGTGATCCCGTGGGCGGCGTTGTGGGCCAGCTGCTTGTTGCGGCGGCGCTCGGTCTCGCCGATGGCCTGCTTCATGGAGCCGGTCATCACATCGGCGTAGAGGATGGCCTTGCCGCTGACGTT
The DNA here is from genome assembly GCF_030758935.1 of Geothrix sp. PMB-07. Lineage (NCBI taxonomy): Bacteria > Pseudomonadati > Acidobacteriota > Holophagae > Holophagales > Holophagaceae > Geothrix > Geothrix sp. PMB-07. Next base: position 1,749,286 of record NZ_CP132333.1, on the reverse strand, counting down.
GCGGGCCGCCCGGCCGATGGTCTGAATGAGGCTGCGGGTGTTGCGGAGGAAGCCCTCCTTGTCCGCATCCAGGATGGCCACCAGGCTCACTTCCGGCAGGTCCAGGCCCTCACGCAAAAGGTTGATGCCCACCAGCACGTCGAAGACGCCCCGGCGCAGGTTCTTCAGCAGCTCCACCCGCTCCAGCGTGTCGATCTCGCTGTGGAGGTATTCGGCCTTGATGCCCAGTTCCTGATAGTAGGCCGTGAGCTGCTCCGCCAGCTTCTTGGTGAGCACCGTCACCAGCACCCGCTCGTCGCGGGCCACCACCTTGCGGATCTCCTCCAGGAGGTCGTCCACCTGGGTGCCCACGGGGCGAACCTCCACCACGGGATCCACCAGCCCCGTGGGTCGCACCACCTGCTCCACAAAGGCGCCGCCGCTCTGCTCCAGCTCGTAGGAACCCGGCGTGGCGGAAACATAAATCACCTGTTTCACCCGACTCTCGAACTCCTCGAATTTGAGGGGGCGATTGTCCAAGGCCGAGGGGAGGCGGAAGCCGTAATCAACCAGCGTGGTCTTGCGGGCCCGGTCGCCGTTGTACATGCCGTGGAGCTGGCCCGTGGCCACGTGGCTTTCGTCCATGAAAACAATGAAGTCCTCCGGGAAGTAGTCCAGCAGCGTGTGGGGCGGCTGGCCCGGCTGGCGGCCATCCAGGAAGCGGCTGTAGTTCTCGATGCCGCTGCAGTGGCCCATTTCCTTCATCATTTCCACATCGTAGATCACGCGCTGATGCAGGCGCTGCAGCTCGACGATCTTGCCTGCGGCGCGCAGCTCGTTTTCGCGGGCTTCCAACTCCTCCTTGATGTCGCGGATGGCGGTCTTGAGCTTGTCCTCGGGCGTCACGTAGTGCGTCTTGGGCCAGATGGTGAGTTCATCCAGTTTCTCGATCACAACACCGCGCAGGGGATCGATCTTCGACAGGCGCTCCACCTCGTCGCCCCACAGCTCGATGCGGTAGGCCACATCCTCGTAGGCCGGATAAACCTCCACCACATCGCCCCGCACACGGAAGATGCCGGGCTCGAAACTGAGGTGGTTGCGCTGGTATTGGATGGCCACCAGGTTCCGAAGCAACAGGGCCCGGTCAACCGTCTGCCCCACTTTCAGCGCCACGGAGAGGTTCAGGTAGGACGAGGGATCGCCCAGACCATAGATGCAACTCACCGAGGCGATCACGATGGTGTCGCGGCGCTCCAGCAGGCAGCGGGTGGCGCTGAGGCGCAGCTTCTCCAGCTCCTCGTTGACCTTGGCATCCTTGTCGATGAAGAGATCCCGCTCGGGCACGTAGGCCTCGGGCTGGTAGTAGTCGTAGTAGCTGACGAAATACTCGACGGCGTTCTCGGGAAAGAACTGCTTGAACTCACTGAAGAGTTGGGCGGCCAGGGTCTTGTTGGGCGCGAAGATGAGCGCGGGCCGTGCCGCCCGGGCGATGGTGCTGGCCATGGTGTAGGTCTTCCCCGAGCCGGTCACGCCCAGCAAGGTCTGGGCGGAGTCACCGCGTTCGAGCCCCGCCACCAGCTGTGTGATGGCCTCGGGCTGATCCCCTGCGGGCGAATAGGGTGCGACGAGCTTGAAGGGAATGGCTTTGGACATGAAGGAAAGAAAACCACCAAGTCGGGCTCACGGGAAGGATTGTTTTTCGCCTTTCCTTCGCGTCAGCTGGCGCCATCAAAGGCGAGCACCTTCAACCTCGCAGCCTTCCAGTCCGCCCAGGCCGCCCGCAGCTCCTGCTGACAGCGGCTGCGTTCGGATTTCCATTGGCCGCGCAGGTCCTGCCAGGCCGCCCCTCGCGCTTGCCCCTTGGCCTTCCATTCAGCCGTGAGGGCCTCCCAGGCTTCCCGGCGGGACTGGAAGGTGCCCAGGGCCTCCTCCATCCGGGCCTTGGCCAGGCCCAGGCGCTCCCTCAAGTCTTCCGTGAGGGTTGGCGAAGTCGAGGCCAGCACGGCGGCCAGCCGCTTGGCCTCCATGTCCAGGCGTGCGCGTTGAATCTGGGTTTCCGGCACGCGCCTCAGGCCGTGGGCAAGGCCCACCCACGCGAAGAGGGAGATGAGCCACTTGCCTGGGTCCCACTGGTACCACTTGGCCGCATTGCGGTAGTCCCACTGCCACTTGTGGTGGAAGTTGTGGTACCCCTCGCCGAAAGTGAGCGGAGCCAGGAAGGCGTTGTCCCGCGAGCTGTTCGTATCCGAATAGGGCTGGCTGCCCCAGCGGTGGGCAGCGGAGTTGATGAGGAAGGTGCTGTGGTGGGTGGCCACGATCCGCAGCAGCAGGCCGATGGCCGCATGGCCCCAGACATTGCCTGTGGCCCATCCCACGTAGACCGGGATGAGGGCCACCACCGCGCCGATCCAGAAGTGGTAGCGGTGCTGCCAACGCACCAGGGGATCCTTCTGGAGATCCTCCACCGCCTCCAGGGGGCGCACCGCGCCTTCCATCACCCAGACCCAATGTGCGTACCAGAAACCCTTGGAGATGGCGTAGGGATCGCCTTCCGGATCATCCACGAAGCGGTGGTGCTGGCGGTGGTCGCTGGACCACCACAGGGCCGAATTTTCGAAGGCGGCGGCGCCGAACACCAGGAAGGCCAGGCGCAGCGGCCAGGCGGCGCGGAAGGCCCGGTGGCTGAAGAGCCGGTGGTAGCCGATGGTCACCGAAAGGCCGATGAGCGTGTACATCAGCAGGAACATCCCCACCTCGCTCCAGCGCAGCCCCTGCAGCACGAGCTTGAGGGGCACCAGAATAAGCGCGAGGATCAGGGTTCCCCACAGGAAAAGGGTGTTGAGAAGGGAACGCTGCGCTTGTTGGGCCATGAAAAAGGGTAGCCCTGAGGTCCAGCCGCTTCTCCCAATTCGCTGTAACTTCTGGCTAGCGCCGCCAGCTCAGGCGAGCCCGCAGCCCCGTGTCCTCGAAGCGCATCTCCACCTTGGGATCGCGGACGCCCTCCAGCAATCCGAAATCCCGGGCGGGATCTCGCAAGGGCGTGGCAGGTCGGGTGGGCCGACCGTAAGCCTTGTGCTCCAGCCAACGGCCAGTGGTCAGGGCGTCCGGAGCGAGCAAGGGCGCCACGCCGAGGATGCGGTGGCTGTCGGCTTGCGCGGCCTTCACATCCTCCCCCAGGCGCAGCCAAGGTCCCAGCCAGGCCATGGCCGCGAAGGCGCTGCGGGATTCCCCCTCCACCGCCGCTTGGAAGGCCGCGGGAAGGCCCCGATCCAGCGCTTCCGGATGCAAGCGCAGGCTGGCCGCGTAAGCCTCGCCCGCATCCGTCCCTGTCAGGAGACTGGCGGGCAGGCTGGCGTCGTTGGACAGCAGCAGCCAGCGGTCCTCCACCCGGAACGTGAAGCGCATGCTGGCCAGGCGCAGGAAGCCCAGCCGCAGCATCAGGCTGCCGTCGGGTTCGGTGCTCAGCAGGCCATCCAGCTCACCGCCCTGCCACAGGCTGGAAGGCAACATGCGGTAGACCACCTCCCGCAGGGACTTTCGGGTGGCCTCTGGATCCTTCAGCTCCAGGGCGATCACCACCGGGCGCGTGAACACGCCCAAGGCCAGGGCGCCCATGCCCACCAGCCCATTACGCTGGTTGAAGGGATCGGATTCCAGGATGGTGGCGGGGCTCCCGTTGCCTGTGGCCAGCACGGGTGCGCCGTCGGGAAAGGCCGCCACCATGACGCCCGTGCTCACCTGCATCAGGCCCTGAGCCATCTCCCCCAAGGGCCGAGGCAGTGAGCCTTCTTCGGTGCGCAGCCGCAGACTCAGCTCCGCCACCATGGGCTGGCGCCAGCGTGGCTGCGGCAGCGGCCCCTCCTGTGAGAGCAGGGTCCGCATGGGCAGGTAGATGCTGCTGTCCAGCAGGGGCAGCACGAAGGTTTCCAGCTCCTGCCGACCGTCCACCTTGGCATCCAGACGGAAGGCGATGGGATCGAAATAGCGGCTCCAGTAGCGGCTGTAGGCCTCCTTGAAGGCCGCATAGGCTGCTGCCTCGTCGGCGCTGACCTCCTTCAATGGAATCCGGGCCAGGGGGTGCAGACGTTCCAGAGGACCAAAGACCGCGTGACGCACCTGGCCCGTGGCGGTGAGCGTCAGGGGCCCCAGATTCACACCCTGGGGAATGTAGCCGCGAGCCTTCAGATCAGCCAGATTCGAGGGTTCACCCGGCGCGTCCATGCGGCGCAGCAGGGCCGCTGCCGCCACCACCTCCATGTCGGCGCGGGCCTCGGCTTGCCGGGCTTGCAGGAGGCGCTGGCGAGGCCCCACCAGGGCGCGGATGAAAGCATCTGAAAGGTACGCGAAGACCTCGGTATCCGCCTCGGGTGCGAGTTTTTCCAACACCACGGCGAATTCATCGGAGCGGCCCAGGCTGTTCTTTCCGCTGGCGGTTTGCAGCGCGAGGGCCAGCTCCAGTTCTGATTTGGAAGTGGACAGGAAAATGCGGGAACCCCGGCGGGCCGCAAAGGCCTTCCCGCCGAGGGTCTTGTAGCTGTGAACCGAACCCTCCGGGATGAAGCTGCCTTCCTCGGGCCGGGCCAGATCGGCCACCACCGTGGCTTCGGTGCCCGCCATGAAAGCCAGATCCGGAAAGAAGATCGCCGCTTCGCGGATCGCGCCGGATTCGATCAGACGCCGCCCCCGGCCATCGCCCAGGCCCAGGTCCTCCAGCGTCCGGCTGATGATGCTCGTATCCAAGCCGCCGCTGCCGGAGAAACTGGAAACCCGCTGCAGGAAGGTCGCGCCAGCCCCTTCCAGCGAGGCCAGCGCCGCCTTTGGTTTGGGCAGGTACAGCAGGGCGCGATCCTGGGGCACACAATCCGTCAGCGCGAGGCGCGCAGAGGACCGGCGCATCTCCGCCCAGGGATGGGGGGGCGTGGTGATGCCCGTCAGGGAGGCGAGTGAAACCGGAGCTTCTACGGCTGCTTTTTTGCCCCGGGGCACCAGGGGCCGATCCAATTGCAGGGTTTCATCCACCGCGGCCCGGCCACCCAGGAGCGCCAGCAGCGAAGGACCACCCTGCTCTTCCCGCTGGCGACGACGGGAGGAACGATCCGGCACCTCGAAGCCGTAGGCCGAGGCTGCCGCACGTCGCAGGGGCAGGCGCAGAGGCGAAGGTTCGTCAGACCACAGCTCCCAGTCCTGCAGGCGCCGGGTGAGCCATTGCTGCAGGGGCTTCGCATCACCCACGCGGCTGGGCATGGGGAAGCGCAGGTCCGCGACCTTCACGCCGCGATCATCCATCAGTTCGAGCCGGGCTTCGGCCACTTGGCCTCGCCGCAGGGCCACCACCTGGAAGGGAATGGCCTCCCGCTGATCGGCCGCATCCAGGGGTGCCGCAGGCAGCAGCTGGGGCGTCACCAGGCCCGTCTCTCCGGCGGCGGGGCGCAGGTAGCCGCGGAGAAAGGCCCGGGGCAGCAGCACCTCGCCGCTGACCACCTCAAGGCCGGTCTTGGCGTGGAGGTGCCGCGCCACGGGCGTGACCTGATCCGGAAGCCCCGCAGCCAACATCGTCATGGGCAGCTGCAAGGAAATGGCGAGGGCCCATAGACGGACGATGCCGAAGGACATGGAATGCCTCCTCTTCTTCCCAGATTGTTCGGGTGCTTCTAGACCTTGCGCAGCACCAAGCAGCCATTGGTGCCGCCGAAGCCGAAGCCATTGTTCATGGCGTATTCGGCATCGAAGGTTCCGGCCACATTGGCCGTGACATCCAGGCCGCACTCGGGATCCTGGTTGTCCACGTTGATGGTGGGGGGAATCTTCCCGGTCTTGACGGCCAGGGCCGCCACGATGGTCTCCAGGCCGCCGGCGGCACCCAGCAAGTGGCCGTGCATGGACTTGGAGCTGCTCACCTTGATCTTCTTGGAGTGCTCGCCGAAGACCTTCTGGATGGCCAGGCACTCCAGCTTGTCGCCCACGGGCGTGCTGGTGCCGTGCATGTTCACGTAGCCCACCTGCTCGGGCGCGATGTCGGCATCCTTGAGCGCCGCGCGCATGACGCGCTGGCCGCCCTCGCCCTCGGGAGCGGGCGTGGTGATGTGGTTGGCATCACCGCTCATGCCGTAGCCGGCCACTTCGGCGTAGATCTTCGCGCCCCGGGCCTTGGCCAGCTCGTACTCCTCGAGGATGACAATGCCCGCGCCTTCCGCCATGACGAAGCCATCCCGGTCCACATCGAAGGGACGGGAAGCGCGCTCGGGCTCATCGTTGCGGGTGCTGAGGGCGCGCATGGCCGCGAAGCCGCCGACGCCCAGCTGGTTGATGACGGAGTCGCTGCCGCCCGCCATCATGCGATCCGCGTAGCCGAAGGCGATCAAACGAGCTGCGTCGCCGATGGCGTGGGCGCCGGTGGCGCATGCCGTCGCGACTGCGCTGTTGGGTCCCTGCAGGCCGTACTTGATGCTGGCCTGGCCGCTGGCCAGGTTCACGATGAGGCTGGGGATGAAGAAGGGGCTGGTGCGGCGGGGGCCGCGGTAGCCGTTGGCCTCGTCCCAGATGGTGCTGAGACCGCCGATGCCGCTGCCGATGTAGGTACCGAAGACTTCCCGCTCCGCCTTGGTCAGCTCGATCTGGTCGAAGCCCGCATCCACCCAGGCCTCATGGGCCGCGCCCAGGGCGTAGTGGATGAAGATGTCCATCTTCTTCTGTTCCTTCTTGTCGATGAACAGATCCGGGTTGAAGCCCTTCACCTGGCCCGCGATCTTGCAGGCGAAGTCGGTGACATCGAAGCGGTCGATGGTGCTGATGCCGCTCTTGCCGGCCAGCAGGTTGTCCCAGGTCTCGGGCACGGTGAGCCCGCAGGGGTTGACGGTCCCCATGCCGGTGATGACGACGCGACGACGCTGGACGGTCCTGCTCATGGATTCACCTCAGGTGGGATCGGAAAACAAACGTGCCGCAGGGCCATGGGGGCGCTGCGGCACGTCACTACGCGTAGGGATCAGGCCTTCGAGTGCTTCTCGATGTAGGCGATGGCGTCGCCCACGGTGCGGATCTTCTCCTGCTCGCTCTCGGGGATCTCGAGGCTGAAGGCCTCCTCAATCGCCATGATGATCTCGACGGTGTCGAGGCTGTCGGCACCGAGATCGTCGACGAAGTGGCTGGACTCGGAGATGGAATCTTCGGGCTTGGCCAGCTGCTCAGCAATGATCGCAATAACCTTCTTACGGACATCAGCCATCGGGGGCTCCTCCAAATCGAACCTGGAAACCCTAACACAACCCGGGCCGATTTTCCAAACCCCAGGTAAAGCATCCCCTGCAAACCCGCAAGAATACTAGGAGCCCGTCCAAGTCATCGATAGGGGCTGCATTGACGGCAAAGGGCCACCAGGCAAGGAGGGGGGCGCAGGGCGGTGCGGGTTCACCGTTCAAGCCCGCCGACACAGCATGGGGGCCCTTTGCCGCCAACCCTTCGGGCTGGGGCGGCAGCCGTCGGGATGTTGCGTCAGACTCCTCGTCCTTGGAGCCGCCATGGCCTTCGTCGCCTTCCTTGCCTCCCTCGGCTGGCGCCCCAGTGCAGCCCCTACCCATGACCTGGACGGGCTCCTAGGGATTGCGCCATTCGAGCAGGCGTGGAGGATGGAACCATGCCCCGCCCGAAATCCATTGAAGAACCCGAACATGGCTGGCCCCTTGGCTGGGGAGCCAGCCTGCGGGAATTTCGCACCCACCTGGCCGTGGAGCGCGGGCTATCAAACAACACCTCATCTGGCTACCTGTCGGACCTGAACCACCTCGCCGCCTGGGCCTGTGAGCAGGAGATCCTCGCCGAAGCCCTCACCCGCGACCACCTCACGGCTTTCATCGTCTCGCAACAGGCCGCCGGGAAAGCGCCACGCAGCCTCGCCCGCATGAGTTCCAGCCTACGGGCCTTTCTTGGCTTCCTCCGCATGGAGGGCGGTGGCGGCGCGGGCCCCGAGGCCGTGGTGAAACCCCCGCGCCCGCCCCGCATCCTGCCGCGCACGCTCGGAGAAAGCCAGATCGAGGCCCTGCTCAATGCGCCGGACACGGCGACACCGCTGGGAGTGCGGGATCGCGCCTGGTTGGAGTTGATCTACGCCTCGGGGCTGCGCGTCTCCGAACTGGCGAACCTGCCCGCCCTTTCCGTGTACCTGGACGAGGGCTTCCTCAAGGTCATGGGCAAGGGCAGCAAGGAGCGCCTCATCCCCTTCGGCACTGGGGCGGAGCGGTGGATCCGGGCCTGGCTGACCCTGCGACCGGGCTTCAAACCCAGTGGCGGAGAACTCTTCGTGGGCCAGCGCGGCGAGGGCCTCACTCGCCAACACCTTTGGCGCCTGCTGAAGGGTTACGCACGAGCCGCCGGACTGCGGGCCGAAGCCATCAGCCCGCACGTCCTGCGCCACGCCTTCGCCACGCATCTGCTGGACCACGGCGCCGACCTGCGCGCGGTGCAGGCCATGCTGGGCCATGCCGACATCAGCACGACCCAGATCTACACGCACGTCCACCAGGCCCGGCTCCGGGCCCTCTACGACCAGATGCACCCCCGCTCAGCCCCGTGATCCCGATGGCCAGGAAAACCCGGTGCTCAACTGGGAGATGGACCATTCCCGCGTCTTTGGTGGATGATGGGCCAGGAGCCTCGAACCCATGGCCGTGACTAAGACCCCTCGCAAGAAGCCCGTGACTGCCGCCACCGCGGAAGATAAACCCGCCGCCAAAGCCAAGACCGCCTCCGCCAAGAAGGCTGTCGCAAAGGCCGTTGAGCCTGCCGTGGTTGATTCCGTCGCGGCCGAGGCTGCTGTGGCCAAGAGCAAGGACGCCACGAAGGCACCCGCCAAGGGCAAAGCCGCCAAGGCAGTGGAAGCGACACCGGTCTCCCTCAGCTCTGAGACTCCCGAGTCGATGCCCGTGGAGCAGAAGCGCGCCGCAACCACCGCAGCAGCAACTGTCCCCGCCACCCTTCCGCCCCTGGCCCAGGCCGTCCTTTCGGCCATCTGCGAAGGCCGGGCGGTGGAATTCATCTTTGCCGACGCCGAGACCAACGCGCCCCGCACCTTTGAACCCCGCCACCTCACCTTCGACGCCCTGAGCAAGGCCTGGTACGTCTGGGGCTGGGACCGCCGCTACAACGCCGAGCGCCACCACCGCGTGGACCTGCTGGCCGAGGTCAATGCCGTGGATGGTGCCGGCCGCGCCGCGCAGGGGCCCTACGCGGAGGGCACTCCCGCGAACCTCATCGGCGGCTGGCTGGGCGGCGACCCCATCCAAGTCAAAGCCACCCTGCTCAAGCAGTGGGTGTTCGCGGTGAAGCAGGCCCCTCCCGCCTTCCCGAACTTCAAGATCGAAGAACAGGGGGATGGCCAGGCTCTGGTGTCCTTCACGGCCACCGATCTCCGCGCCATCGCCCGCTGGGCCATGCAGTTCGGCGATGGCATCCAGGTGCTGGAACCGGCCCGTCTGGTGGACCGCATCAAGCAGGTGGGTGCGGTCTGGGCTGGCCGCGAGCGCCAGGGAATCCCCGCCGCCGCGCCTGCGGCGAAACCCGCGCCACGGCCCGAACCTCCCCCCGAACCCCGTCGCCATGAGTCCCGCCCGCCCCGCGAACATCGGTCCGACCGTGGGCCCGAGCGGGAACACCGGCCCGAACGCGAAGAGGCGCCCAAGGCGAAGCCCGGGAAGATCGAAGTCATCCGTTTCGACCGACTCTGAGTCTGCTCAGGGTTCCAGCTTCCAGTTGCGCCGGCCGGGCCAGAAGCCATACGGTTGGCCCAACTGGTTGAAGGTGACGCCCTTCAACCGCCGATGCACCAGCACCCGCTGCTGGAAATAGTTGATCGGAATGATGGGCTTGTCCCGGAAGATGATCTCGGAGATGTGCCGATAGATCTGCTTCCGGGCCTCCTGATCCTGCGTGTGCCGCCCCTGATCGAACAGGCGGTCCATCTCGGGATTCAGATAGCCACTCAGATTGGCCTTCGTGGTCAGCCCCTCCCGAGTGAAGAGGGGACTTTCAAGATCCGGATCCAGCGAGAGTGCCCAACCGTAGGTCCAGATGTCGCCCGCCTGGCCTTGAGCCTTCGCCATCACTTCGGGATAGGTGAGGTAGTGGAGGTTGATCCGCACGCCCACCTTGGCGGCCTGAATAACCAGTTGATGGCTCACATTCAGCTTGCTGGGGGGCGCGAAATCATACATTTCCAGGCTGAGCGGCCGCCCCTTCGCATCGTGCCTAAGACCGTCAGCCCCCAGTTTCCAACCTGCGGCCTCCATCAGCGCTGCAGCCCGTTCTGGCTGTGGAAGAGAACGCGGTGTGGGGTCGTAGGCCCAGGTTTCTGGTGGCCAGAAGCTGGTCGACAACCGGGCCGGGAAGAAGCGTCGGACCTTGGCCTGCTCTTCCCAGGGCAGCAGTTCATAGAGAGCCTGCCGGAGGGTGGGATCGCCCAACACGCTGTGCTTTGAATCGCAGTTGAGGATCAGCGCATCGAAGGTGGCCAAGGGCACCGATACAGCCTGCACCAGGCCTGCGCCCTGGGCGCCCTTGCGCACCAGGTAGTAGCGCAGGGAACCCACTCCCGCGTAGTGAAGCTGGTCTTGCTGCATCAGGCTCAGCGCCTTCACGTTGCCCAGCTGCATCAAGATGAACCCGGTAGCCTGCCCCGGGTGCGCCCCGCGGTAGCCATCCCAGCGCTCCAGGCGCACCTCTGTGGCACTGCCCTTTCCCACCACCCGGTAGGGACCAGAGCCGATCGGCGCAAAATTGACAGCATCCTGAAGCGGCTTGGGGCCTACTTCGTAGCGATGGCGGGGAACCGGGATGAAGTTGTAGAGGTCCGAGAGGAGGGTGCCCCGGGGCCGCCGGAGGCGAATCCTCACCGTGTGGGCATCCTCGGCCTTCAAGTCCTCAAAGCTGGTCACCCCGCCAGCCGTGTCCGCGATCTGCCGGACCCGCGGAAGCCTCAGCGCCTTCCAGGTGAAGACCAGATCCTCCGCCTCGATGGGAGTGCCATCATGCCAAGTCATCCCCGGCCGCAATTTCAGGATCACCTCTCGGCCGCCCGGGAGGATTTTCCACGACTCCAGCAATTCGGGAATGTAGGCGCCCTTCGCATCGATGGTGACCAGACGGTCGAACAGCAGGTCCGCCATCTCCACATCGGTATCCTGGGACAGGATCAGGGGATTCAAGGTGGTCCAAGGATTCACGGCCACATGAATCACGTCTCCACCGGCCCAGAGACCGGAAAGAAGGCTGAGGGTGAAAGCGAAGGTACGCCAGTGCATCATGCCCCTAAATCGGTGCCTTTGGCCTTCGTCGTGAGTCCCGGCCCGGGTGGGAACTGCCTCCATTGGCGCGCTCAGCTCCCGAGCACCCAGCCTCTGCGACCGGGCCAGAATCCGGAACTTTGGCCCAGCTGATCGAAGACGACGCCATGCAAACGTCGATGGATCAGCACCCGCGTCTGCCGATAGTTGATGGGGATGACGGGCTTGTACTGGTAGATGAGCTCGGCGATCTCCTGGTAGATCCGTTTCCGCGCTTCGGGATCCATGGTGTGCCGACCCTCATCGAACTTGCGATCAATCTCCGGATTCAGGAAGCTGCTCACGTTCGCCTTGGTCAGAAACCCTTCCCGCGTGAACAGAGGGCTGTGCACATCCGGATCCAGGGAGAGGGCCCAACCGAAAGCCCACAAATCGCCGTCACGCTGGGTGGCTTTCTCGAACACATCGCGCAGCGATCCGGGCCGCAGATCGATGTGGATTCCGACTTGGGCGGCCAAGGCCACCATCCGGCGGGCCGAACTCTCCTTGGGCGAAGGCGCCCCATCGTGAACCACCAGGCTGAGACGCCGCCCGCGGGCATCCTGACGGATGCCATCCGGCCCCAGTTTCCACCCCGCTGCCTCCAGGATGGCCGCCGCATTCGCCACCTGAGGCAGCGGGCGGGGAGTCGGATTGTAGGCCCAGCTCTCGGGAGGCCAGAAGCTCGTGGCGAGGCGGCTGGGGAAGAACCGCCGGGCCCTGGCCAACTGCTGCCATGGAACCAACTCAGCCACCGCTTTGCGGATGGCCAAATCCCCGAGCAAGCTGTGGCGTGAATCGCAGTTGAGAAAAAAAGCCTCGAAGGAAGCCTGGGGAAGCGACATCGCCTGGACCAATCCCAGGCCCCGGGCGCCCTTCCGCACCAGGTAGTAGGCCAGCGGATCCACCGGCGCAAAGTGCAGACGCTCCGCCTGGAATGCAGGAAGATCAGCGGTGATCCCATTCGCATCGACCTGTTCCAGAGCGGCGGCGGAACCAGGATGTGCGCCTCGGTAACCGTCCCACCGCTCCAGCAATACCCGGTGGATGGTGGCTTTGCCGACCACTCGGTAGGGCCCCGATCCCACCGGAGCGAAATTCACCGCGGCCTCCCGCGGCCTGCTGCCCACCTGGTAATGGTGGCGAGGCACCGGAATAAAGGCATAGAGATCCGCCAGAAGGGTGCCCCTGGGACGCTTCAGCCGGATTCGCACCGTCAAGGGTCCCTCGGCGGTCACGCTGTCCAGGCTGGGCACCCCGCCCGCCATGGAGGCCGTTTCCATCACCCGGGGATGCCTCATGGCTTTCCAGGTGAAGACCAGATCCTCTGCCTCGATGGGGTTCCCGTCCTGCCAGACCAGGCCCGGCCGGAGTTTCAGCACCACCTCGCGGCCACCCTTGAGAAGGGTCCATGATTCCAACAGCTCAGGAATGAATTCCCCTTTGGCGTCAACGGTCACCAACCGATCAAAGAGCAAGTCCACCGCTTCGGGATCGGTGTTCCGGGACATGAGCAGCGGGTTCAGCGTGGTCCATTCCTTGACGGCGTAGCGAATCGTTTCCCCAGCCCAGAGGCCTGAGCACAGGCTGAACGCCAGGATGAAGGAAGGCCAATGCATGATCCTCTCCTCATCGGAGGTTTGGAGTCCTTCGTGATTCCCGACTCAGTTGGACCGCAGGCCAGCCTCGAGCAGTTCCACCAGGGCTTCCGCCATGGGTTGGCCCTTTTTCGGCGGGGTTTCCACCACGGCGCCCACCAGTCTCTGGGTTCCGCCGGGCCGTGTGGCAAAGAGAAAGAAGGTGGGTACGCGATCCACGCCCTGGGACAGACACCCCTTCGGCCAAGCCTTGGGGCTCAGCACCTTGTCGCGGTTGACGCCGAGGTAGTGCACCTCGATGAAGGGGTTCGGTTCGGCCTCCAGGGCCAGCAGTTCGGGGAGCTCGCGGTGGCTGTCGCCGCACCAGGAACCAAACACCGCCACCAAGGTGAAGGGCCGCTGAACGGCCTTCCAGCGCGCTTTCAGCTCGTCGCTGAGTCTCAGCTTGGCCAGGTTGTCCCGGAACACCGTTCGGTGAGCCAGGATGGCCTGGGCCGTGGTTTCACCCAACAGCAGGGCCTTGCTGTCCCGGGTGTCCAGCAGAGGTCCCGCGGGCAGCTTTCCCGGGGGCGAAGCCACCCCTACGGGGGTCTGAGCCATCGCCACCAGGGTGCCAAGAGGCAGGGCGCCCAGAGCTGGAAACACAGGTTTCATCGGGGTCTCCTGCCCCTCACTCTAGCAGCGCCCCTAAACTTGACTCAATCGATCAAGAATACTAGCCTGGAGCCCTGGAGAAGCCCTCGTGAAGATTTCTGCCCGTGGCAGGTACAGCATGCAGGCCCTGTTCGACCTGGCCCACCACAGCCACGGCCAGCCCGTGCCTTTGCACGTGATCGCTGAGCGACAGAAGCTCTCCCTGCCCTTTCTCGAGCAGATCTTCAACAAGTTGAAAAAGGCTGGCGTGGTGGCCAGCGTTCGCGGCCCCAAGGGCGGCTACATCCTCACCCGGCCCTGCAACCAGGTGAGCGTGGGCGAGGTGCTGCGCCTGACCGACAGCAGCTTCTACGCCGTGGCGAAGGAAGACCCCAAGGCAGCCAACAAGGCCCTGATGGCTGACGAGCGCATGAGCCGCCTGCTCTGGAACCGCCTTTCCGATCACATCTCCGCCTTCATGGAGAAGGTCACCTTCGCCGATCTTTGCTCCGAAACCTCCAGCAACAGCTGTCCCGACTGCACCTGTCCCGAGTACGTGAAAGACGTCCAGGGCCAATTGATCCGCGGCGAGCGGAAGGCCTGCGGCGTCATTTGAGCAACCCCTGCGCCCTCCCCAGCCTGGCCCTGCCGCCCACGGAGGAGGACCTCAAGACCCTTCCCCAGCTGGAGCGCAAGATCGCGCGGCGGCTGGGTGAAGCCAATGCCCAGCACCGGCTCATCGAGGACGGCGACCGCATCCTGGTGGCCGTGAGCGGCGGCAAGGATTCCTGGGCGCTGCTGGATGTCCTGGAGCGCCTGCGCAGGCGCGCTCCCGTCACGTTCACCGTGGAGGCGGCCACCGTCGACCCCGGATTCCCCCAGTTCAATCCCGATCCCATCGCTGAAACCTGCGAGGGCCTGGGCGTGCCCCACCACCTCATCCCGGCGCCCATCGACAAGATGGTGCGCGCCAAGCCGGAAGAGCTGCCCTGCATCATCTGCTCGCGGCTGCGGCGCGGGGTGCTCTATTCCTTCGCCAAGCAGCAGGGCTTCACCAAGATCGCCCTTGGGCACCATCTGGACGATCTCATCGAGACCCTGCTCATCAACCTGTTCTTCGAGGGCCGACTCAGCACCATGCCCCTGCGTCTGGTCAGCGATGACGGCGCCAACACGGTCATACGCCCCCTGGGCACCTGCGAGGAAAAGGACCTGCAGCGCTACGCCTGGCTGCGCGGCTTTCCCATCGTGCCCTGCGGCTGCCCGCTTTGCGGCTGCTCCAGCCTGGAGAGCCGGCGCAAGCAGGTGAAGGAGCTCGTCGCCTCCATGGAGACCACCATCCCGCGGCTGAAGGCTTCGATGCTCGGCGCCATGGGCAACGTCAAACTGACCCATCTGCTGGATCTCAGCCTCGGCGCCTCCGGTCCAGCCACAGGCGCGCCCTCCCCCGGCCGCGCCCCTTCCCCCAAGGCGGCCATCCACCCCTGAGGAGCCCCCATGCGCGCAGCCTTGAGTCTGCTCTGCCTCCCCGCCCTCGTCGCCCAGGTACCAGGGAAGCCCGCGGACAAGCAGGCCGACGTCAAAGGCGAGGTGAAGGCCGACGAGAAGCCCACGGTGACCTCCCACACCCTGGCCCTGGGTGGCAAGACCCTGAAATACACGGTGACCACGGGTCTCATGCCCCTGAAGAACGCCGCGGGCGAGAAGGAAGCCGATGTCTTCTACATGGCCTACACGCTGGATGGCGCCGAAGCCTCGAAGCGTCCGCTCATGTTCAGCTTCAACGGCGGGCCGGGTTCCGCCAGCGTCTGGCTGCATCTGGGCGCCCTCGGCCCCCGTCGGGTGAGGATGGGGTCTGAAGGGTTCATGCCCGCACCGCCCTACCAGGTGGTGGACAACCCCGCCACCTGGCTGGATCAGACCGACCTGGTCTTCATCGATCCCGTGGGGACGGGCTACAGCCGCGCGGCCAAACCGGAGCTCGCCTCCCAATTCCACGGCGTGAGGGGCGACATCGAAAGCGTGGGCGAATTCATCCGCCTCTACCTGGGCCGCGCCAACCGCTGGAGCTCTCCCCTCTTCCTCGTGGGCGAGAGCTACGGCACCACCCGCGCCGCAGGCCTCTCCGGCCACCTCATCGAAAAAGGCATCGCCTTCAACGGCATCGTGCTCGTGAGCGCCATCCTCAACTTCCAAACCCACGCCTTCGCCGTGGGCAACGACCTGCCCTACCCGCTCTACCTGCCTACCTACACGGCCACGGCCTACTACCACCATCGCCTCGCGCCCGAGCTTCAGAAGGATCTGCAGGCCACCCTCCGCGAGGCCGAAGCCTTCGCCGCAGGCGCCTACACCACGGCGCTCAACAAGGGAGATGCCCTGTCGGCGGCCGAGCGCGAGGCCATCGCCACGCAGCTCGCCCGGCTCACGGGCCTCGACAAGGCCTTTGTCCTCCGCGCCAACCTCCGCATCCAGGACAGCACCTTCTACAAGGAACTGCTCCGTGCCGAAGATCGCGTGGTGGGCCGCCTGGACAGCCGCTTCAAGGGCGTGGATGCGAGCGGCGTCTCCGATTCCCCGGAATTCGATCCCAGCATGACGGCCATCCGCCCGCCCTACACCGCCGCCTTCAACGATTATGTCCGCCGCGAACTGGGCTACACATCGGACCAGGAATACTTCATCCTCGGCGGCGGCGTTGGGCGCTGGGACTGGGGCGCCAATGGCCGCTACGCCGACACCAGCGACGCCCTGCGCCAGGCCTTCGCCAAGAATCCGTTCATGAAGCTGTTCGTGGCCAACGGGTACTACGATGTCGCCACGCCCTACTTCGCCACCCAGTACACCCTCTCGCACATGCGCCTGGATCCCGCGGCCCATGCCCGCATCAGTCTCGGCTTCTATGAGGCTGGGCACATGATGTACATCGACGAGAAGAGTCTGGTCCAGCTCAAGAAGGATGTTTCAGCGTTCATCGAAGGGGCCGTCAAGAAGTAGCCCCCGCCTGCTGGCACGGGGCCTGGGTCAAGGAACCTTCGCCCGTCACGCGCCATCCCTGAGTCATGCGAGCTTTGTGGGCCCTCCTGGTGGCGGCCTGCCTTTCCGGGCAGGAAGCCAAGCCGCCGAATCCATCCCAGAGCCCGACGCCGGACCCGCCTCCGGCCAAGCCTCGCCTCAACTTGCCCAAGCGGGCCTTGACGCCCCAGGAGATGCTGCGGGCCATGGTCGCCCAGGATCAGGCCCGGCGGGGCCTACCCCGGGGCCACGGTGGAAGTGATTGGGTACGACGATGAGGCGATCCTGAAGCTGCTGTCCCTGGCAGTGGCTAAGAAGGTCCGCCTGGAATTCAAGGCCACGGACAAACGCCAGCATCGCGAACTCTACGCCTTCATGCAGCAAGACCCCAGCCGCCCCTCACCGGTCCTCTCCATCCCGCCCGCACGCTGAAGGCCCCTCAGCGTCGTCGTTTCCGTCCGGCCTGAGCTGAAGCCACCAGTTGATTGGCGGCGCGGCCTGCGGCCTCCAGGTAGGCGGCATCCCGATGGGTCAAAGCCGCTGAGAAGGCCCCATCCAGCAGAATCACAATGTGCCGAGCCAATTCGGCCGCAGTGTCCTCACCCTGATCCGCGAATTCCCGGGCCAGCCAAGTCTCGAAACTCCGCTTGTGGCGGGCGCCGATCTTGACGGCTGGATGCCCGGGCATGGCCGCCAATTCAGCGATGGTGCGCAAGAAGCCGCAACCCTTCCATTTCGGATGGCGGGCGGCCTTGGCGAGGTGAATAAAGATGGCCTGCGCCTTCGTCGCAGGGCCTCCCTCGGCCTCCTTGAACCAGCGCGCCATGAGGGCCAGGTTCGGCTGGTCACGGCCCTCCAGATAGGCGGCGATGAGATCGTCCTTGCTGAGGAAGTGGTAGTAGAGGGTGCGCTTGGTCACCCCGGCCCGCTCGGCCACCGCATCGACACTGACGCCGCCGATGCCCTCGCTGTAGAAGAGCTTGCTGGCGGCTTCGATGATGCGGTCGCGGGTGGGTTGGGCGGTTCGGGGCATGGGTCTAGGAGCGTGTCCAAGTCATGGCTGAGGGCCGCACAGGGGCGCCAGCCGAGGGAGGCAAGGAAAGCGACGAAGGCCCTCTCGGTATCGGCTTCGCCGATACGCGAGACGAACTGATATCTGGTGGCCCCAAGGTCGAGGAGCTTGACGCAGCATCCCGACGGCTGCCGCCCTTGCCCGAAGGGTTGTTGGCAAAGGGCATCCATGCGGCGTCACCGGGCTTGAACGGTGAACCCGCACCGCCCTGCGCCCACTTCCTTGCCTGAACGCCCTTTGCCAACAATGCGGCTCCTGTCGATGACTTGGACACGCTCCTAGGTATACCGAACAGTGAGTATACGCACTGCCTCCAGAACGGCATCGTGGACGGACACCATCCAACCCGGGAGCCCTCATGTCCGACCTCGTCACCCTGCAGTCCGCGGACCGCATCGCCACCCTCACCCTCAACCGACCCGAGAAACTGAACGCCCTCAGCTACGCCCTCATCGACCACCTGCTGGCGCTGCTCGACGCCCTCGAAGGGGACACCACCGTGGGTGCCCTCATCCTCACAGGCGCCGGGGATCGCGCCTTCTCGGCGGGAGCCGATATCGCCGAATTTTCGCAAAGTGTCGCCCGCGGGGCCGACGTGGCCGTGCGCGATTTCGTGGCCCGAGGCCAGCGGCTCACGGCCCGCATCGAGGCCTTCAAGAAACCCATCATCGTTGCCGTGAACGGCCTGGCCTACGGAGGCGGATGCGAAGTCACCGAAGCCGCGCCTCTCGCCATCGCCAGCGAACGAGCCACTTTTGCCAAGCCCGAAATCAACCTGGGCATGCCCCCCACCTTCGGCGGCACCCAGCGCCTTCCTCGCCTGGCGGGCCGCAAACGGGCCCTGGAACACCTCCTCACGGGCGACCCCTTTTCGGCGCAGCGGGCCCTGGAGCTGGGCCTGATCAACCAGGTGTTGCCGCACGCCGAACTGCTGCCCGCCGCCCGCGCCCTGGCCCAGCGCATCCTCCGCCACTCCCCTCTCGCCATCTCGACCATCCTCACGGCCGTGACCCGTGGCATCAACCTGAGCATCGCCGAGGGCCTGCTGGTGGAAAGCGAGCAGTTCGCCCGCGTGGCTCCCACCGCGGACCTGCGCGAGGGACTGGACGCCTGGCTGGCGAGGCGCACGCCGCAGTATTCCGGCGCCTGGTCGAAGACTGCGTCAGAAGGTCGCTAGGGGCCTTCAGAACATCCCGGGACGCGCCTGTTTGAACATCTCCCGGACGGCATCCCCCGCGAACCAGTAGGCCAGCCCGGCACAGGTGCCCAGGCAGACGAGGGCCGCCAGGCCTGGAAGCCAGGCGCCCAGCACCCCGCGCCAAGTCTCCACCCGGTGAGTCCTGGCCAGCAGGTAGCCCTGGTAGCTCGCAGGCAGGAGGACCGAGACCAGGAGGGCGAGAAGTTCAAACACCTGGCCCGGAATCCCGGGAATCGACTTGGCGAGGTTGAGCGGCAGCATGACCCAGGACAGCACGGCCGCCGTGTAGAGCGTGGAGCGCAACGTCGCCACCAGGCCGTGCCCCTGCTTTGTTCCGCGCACCAGCCAGAGCCCTGCATGGTTCAGGAGGCCGCCGATCAGCCCGCCCAGGATCAACCCCACCGGCGCGAAGACCACGATGGACACGATGGGAATCAACAACAGAAAACCCTCGGCAGGACGTGGTGCCGGAAGGTGCATCCAGGCCATCCAGAGGGGCTGGCGCGGCCACAAGGCGCCCAACAGCCCCGGAATCACCGCGGGCAGGTAGCCCAGCAGACAGATGAACCCGATGGGCGCACCCAGGGCATCGCCATCGCGGAACCCAGCAGCGGCGCGTTCCTGCTCACGGAAGATCCAGCGGAAAGTCTCCAAAATCCTCTGGCCGAAAGATGGATAGCGGGTCTCGTCCTCGAACGGAATCCATTCTCCCCGGGTGGTGGTGGGTGGAGGAATATCCTCCAACGTCGCCCGGGGCGGAGCGTAGGGATCGATTTCCAACGGAGCCTCCGATGTCAATCCAGGCTGAGCCAGAGGCCCTTGAGGTAGAAGCCCTCGGGATGATTCAGGGCATAGGGATGATCGCTGGGCTGGCCGAGATGCGCCAACACACGGGCTTCGCGGCCCGCCTCCAGCAGGGCCGTCCACACGGCTTCCTGGAAGCGCAGGCGGTCCAGGTTCTGGCTGCAGGAGAAGCACCACAGCATGCCGCCAGGCGCCGTGGCGCGCGCGCCCAGGCGGAAGACATCCTTGTAGGCCTTGAAGGCCTTGTCCACATCCTTGCGCTGCTTGGCGAAAGCGGGCGGATCCACGATCACACGGTCCCAGCCCATGGGTTCCAGCTGCCGCATCAACTCAAAGGCATCGCCTTCCATGCGCAGGTGCTTCGCGGGGTCCAGGCCGTTGGCAGCCCAGTCGCGCTCGGCCTGATCCAGGGCCGGGGCGCTGATGTCGAGGGTGGCTACTTCTGCCGCCCCGCCCAACCCTGCGTGGATGCTGAACCCGCCGGTGTAGCCAAAGGCGTTGAGCACGCGCTTGTCCTTCGACACGCGCCCCAGCTGGAGGCGATGTTCCCGCTGATCCAGGAAGAAGCCGGTCTTCTGCCCCCGCAGCAGGTCCACGCTGAGAGTCGCGCCGCCTTCCTTGAGCGTGATCGGCCCGCCGAGGCTGCCTTTCAGGAGGCGGTTCACGGGATCGAGACCTTCTTCGCGGCGGCCCGACTGGCTGCGCTCCACGAAGGCCGTGATGCCTTCCCGCTTGCCGATCTCGAAAAGGATGGGCCACCAGGTATCCCGCAGAATCTCCAGGCCCGCCGTGCCCACCTGCAGCACCAGCGCCGAGGCGTAGCGATCCACCACCAGGCCCGGCAGGCCGTCGCCTTCGCCGAAGATCCAGCGGCAGCCGCCTTCGGGATCCCACAGGCCCAACTCTTTGCGCAGGGCCAGGGCCGACTCGAAGCGGTGGCGGAAGAAGGCCTCGTCCAAGGGAGCGTCCTCGAAGCGGAAGATCCGTGCCGCCAGGGCACTGGCCGGACTGGCCGTGCCCACGCCCAGCACCATGCCCGAATCATCGGCAAGGCGCACCAGGTGCACCTCAGAGGGCTTGGCCAGGGCCCCGGAGTAGACCCAGGGATGGCGCTTGGAAATCAAACCCTCCTTGCCGGGTTTGAGACGCAACAACGGATAGGGCCAGCGTGGGGTGCTCATGGTTCCAGGATAGCTGGACCTTCCAGCCCAGCGTTGCCAGGGGCTTTTCCTTCAGAGCTTGCTACCCTTTGGGAATGCGTGCCCTAGCTGTTCTCGCCCTCACCTTCGTCCTCTCGGCCACCCTTCAGGCCGCGCCGCCCGTACTGATGCTGAGCGCTGATGGGCTGGGCGCGGATCAGTTCACGGCCCGCACCATGCCGAAGCTGTGGGCCTTGTCCGAGCAGGGGCGCCGGGGCGAAGGGCTGCCCCCCTTCCCGGCCACCACGTTCAATGGACATGTGACCATGGCCACAGGGTGCTGGCCCGAGCACCACGGCGTGGTGGCCAACGGCTACCTCGACCCCGGCACGAAGACGCTGGTGCCCACGGCTTCCCGTGTGGAGGATCTGCAGCGCGAACCGCTTTGGGTGGCCGCCACCCGCAGCGGTGTGCGCACAGCGGTGTTCCAGTGGGTGGGTGCCACGGGCCCCTGGGAAGGCGTGAGCCCCTGGCGCGCCGAGGTGTTTCGCCTGGGCCGGCCGGATTCAGAAGCCCTGGCCTTCAGCGAAGCCGCCCTCAAGGAAGGCGCCGGACTCGTCATGACCTACCTCTCCGGCACCGACGAAGAAGGGCATCTGCATGGACCCCGCAGTCAGGACGTGACTGGCAAGCTGAAGCAGATGGATGACCAGCTCGCACCCTGGCTGCAGCACATGCTGACGGAGCATCCGGGCCTGCGCGTGATCATCGCGGCGGACCACGGCATGACGCCCATGCGCAAGCGCGTCCACCTGCCCTCGGTGCTGGATGGCATCGGCTGCGATCTCATCACCCACGGCGGCAGCGCCTACGTGTATCTGAAGCACCCATCCGAGGCCAAGAAGGCCCTGGCCCGCCTCCATCAGGCTGGCCTCAAGGCCTGGCCCCGCGCTGCGGTCCCCGCCAGATACCACCTCGCCGCCAACCCCCGGGTGGGTGATCTCGTGGTGCTGGCGCCGGAGGGCCAGTGGCTGTCCAAGGCCCGCTCCAGCCGGGAGGAGGCCGACGAGCACCACGGTCGTCAGGGAGCCCATGCCTACAGCTCGGAAACCCAAAGCATGCACACTTGGCTGCTGATTCTGGGCGCCGGGCGCGGTTCCCTGGGGCAAGTGCCCCTGTGGGACCTGGCCCCCACTGCGGCCTCCTGGCTGGGCATCCGCTGGGCCCAGTCCCCGGATGGGCGGCCTCTGCCGGGAATATCGGATTAATCACTCCTGATCTTTCAGCCGACAGGTTCCTGAGCCCTCTCCGCAGGAGAAGCCATGAGCCTTCTCGACCGCATGCCCTTCAAGGCCAAGCTGGCAGCGTTGCTGATTCTTCCCCTGGCCGGGTTCGCGTTCTACAGCGTGGACAGTACCCTGCGCCACGCTCAGGAGGCCCGGGCCATGGCCCGCCTGGATCGCCTGGCGGTGCTGGCCACCCGCATCAGCCCCCTGGTGCATGAGCTCCAGAAGGAACGGGGCGCGACGGCCCTTTTCCTGGGCAGCCAGGGCGCCACCTTCGGCGACGAGGTGAAAGCCCGCCGCCAGGACACGGAGGCTCGAAGGGCCGAGCTGGAGACCTTCCTCGGCGACTTCCAGGCCGACGCCTATGGCCCGGAGTTCCAGGGCCTGCTGGCCAAGGGACGGAAGGAACTCGAGTCGCTCAACCAGCGCCGGGAGGCCGCCAGCCTGTTGAAAACCAGCGTTCAGGAACACCTGACCTACTACACCGGCCTCATCGGCGCCTGGCTGGCGGTGGCGGGACAGATTCCCAACCTCAGCCAGGATGTGGCCCTCGCCAACATGGGCCACGCGTACGTGAACCTCATGCAAGGCAAGGAGAAGGCTGGCGTGGAGCGGGCCACGCTCAGCAACGTCCTTGCGGCAGGCCGCTTCGGCGAGGGCCTGTTTGCGCGCTTCGCCGCCCTCGGCGCAGCCCAGGAGGTCTACTTCGCCCAGTTCCGCGCCACCGCCACACCGGCCCAGGCGGCCTTCTTCAAGGACAAGGTATCGGGCCCGTCCGTGGACGAAGTCACGCGCATCCGAGCCCTGGCCTTCGAGAAGGTGGCCACGGGGAATTTCGGAGTGGATCCAGCCCACTGGTTCAAGGTGTCCACGGATCGCATCAACGCACTGAAAGAAGTGGATGACCGCCTGGCCGCGGATCTGTCCGCCCTCTCGCAGCGCCTGCAGGCCGAGGCCCAGTCGGCCCTGCGCGGCGCCCTCATGGCGACCCTGTTCGTGTGGAGCCTCACCCTCGTGGCGGTGGTGGCCGTGATCCGCTCCACCTCCCGCTCCCTGGGCAACCTCGCGGCGAGCATGGAGGACATCGCCATGGGCGAGGCGGATCTCACCCGCCACATCCGCCAGGACAGTCACGATGAGCTGGGCCGTGTGGCCTCGGCCTACAACCACTTCGCGGAAAATCTCGCCACCTTCGTGGGCCAGATCCAGGCCTCGGCCGGCACCATCGCCGAGACCGCCGCGGGCATCTCCAGCGGGAACCGGGGCCTGGCCTCGCGCACGGAGCAGCAGGCGGCTGGTCTGGAGGAGACCGCCGCCAGCCTGGAAGAGCTGACCTCCACCGTGAAACAAACCGCCACCGCCGCGGCGACATCCAGCGACCAGGCTCAACAGGCCTGCGAACTCACCCAGGCCGGTGGCGACATGGTGCACCAGGTGATGGCCACCATGGAGGAGGTGCGCAAGGCCTCCACCCGCATCGCGGAAATCACCTCCCTGGTGGATGAGATCGCCTTCCAGACCAACCTGCTGGCCCTCAACGCCGCCGTGGAAGCCGCCCGTGCGGGCGAGCATGGCCGGGGCTTCGCCGTGGTGGCAGGTGAAGTGCGCATCCTGGCCAAGCGCAGCAGCGATGCTTCGCGGGAGATCCGCACCCTCGTCCAGGCCGGGGTGGACCGCGCCCAGGTGGGCACGGAGTTGGCTTCCCAAGCGGAAGAGCGCATGCACGAAGTCTTGGCCAGCGTGGGCCGCGTCTCCAGCCTGCTCTCCGAAATCGCCACCGCCACGCAGGAGCAGAGCATCGGCCTCGATCAGGTGAATCAGGCGGTGGCCCACATGGACACAGCCACCCAGCAGAACGCCACCCTGGTGAGCGCCGCCGACGAATCCTCGGCCGCCCTGGATGAAGAAGCCAAACACTTGCTGCAGGAAGTCTCCCGCTACCGCATCAAGTGATGAGCGCCAACAGCACCTGCGCCAGCACGATCTTGAGGATGGTGGCCAGGGGGTAGACCGTGGCGAAACCCACGTTGGGCAGCTCATTGCCGGTCTGGTGGTTGGCATAGCCCAGCACCACGGGCTGCGTGTGCGTCCCTGCCAGGATCCCGAACATCACGTTGAGCGGAATGCGGAACACCTTGTAGCCCAGCACCATGGTCAGAGAATCCGCCATGAAACAGACGAGGAACGCGGCCCCCATGAAAAGCGGCAGCACCGAAGCGTTCTTCGATACGATGGCGCGGAAACCCTCACCCGAGATCACGCCGATGCCCGCGGCGAACAGCACCAGGCCAAACTGCCGGATGGTGTGGTTGGCGCTGTAGGGGAAGTTCCACACCAGGGGCCCAATGCGATGGAAGCGGCCCAGCACCAGGGCGGCGGCCAGGGGACCTCCCGCAAACCCCAGCTTGAAGATGATGCCGTGGCTCAGGGGAATGGGCAGCTGGCCCAGCGCCAAGCCCGCCGCCAGGCCCATGGCGAAGGTGAGGAAGCTCACCTCGCTGAGATCGCGGTAGCTGTCGCCAAAGAACTCCTCGATGGCCTCGATGTTGTCTCGGCGGGTGGTCACGCGAACGCGGTCGCCCAGTTCCAGCACCGTATCCCCATCGGGCACGAACCAGAGGTCGCCGCGCCGCACGCGGGTGACGATGGCGCCGTACTGGTTGATGAGATCGAGTTTTCTCAGGGGCACGCCCACCACATCCCAGCGCGATACGAAGACCCGCGTGGCATCCAGGGCGCTCTGATCGCGGTCCAATTCCACGTGGCTGCGTTCGCCGATGAGGGCTTCGACCTTCTGCAGATCCTCCGGGGCCCCCACCACGGTCACGAGATCGTCCACCTTCAGCCGGAAATCAGTCCCG
This sequence comes from Geothrix sp. PMB-07, assembly GCF_030758935.1. NCBI lineage: Bacteria > Pseudomonadati > Acidobacteriota > Holophagae > Holophagales > Holophagaceae > Geothrix > Geothrix sp. PMB-07. Next base: position 1,724,386 of record NZ_CP132333.1, on the reverse strand, counting down.
GGGATCAACAGCTCTGCCTTGCGCAGCACGCGGCCGAACACCACATGCAGGTTCTGGGGCGAGCGGATGTCGTGCTTGCTCAAGGCCTCCGCTTCGGGCCTGGTCACGCGCACGGTCCAGACTTCCAGTTTCTGATGGCCCGTCTGGTAATCCTTGAGGCCATCGGCCTCCTCCTTCAGGTTCACGCGGAACACCTTCGCGCTGACCATGATGATGAGCATGGGCACCAGCACACCGATGGGATAGGCGATGGCCGACGCCACCGTGGGCTGAGCCAACTCCACCGGACCCACGCCGGTCATGGTCTTCACGCGCTCGATGACACCGGCCAGGGCGGGCATGTTGGTGAAGCTGCCCGTGAGCAGGCCCGCGGCGTAGCGGGCGTTGAAACCCATGAGGTGGGCCAGCAGCACCACAAAGCCCGTCGAGGCCAGCATCACCAGGAAGACCACCGCATTCTTCTTCATGCCCTCGCGGCTGAAGGCGGCCCAGAAGCTGTGGGAGATGGACAGCCCCATGGCGTAGACGAACACGGCCAGGCCCAGCTCATAAACCAGCTTCATCTCCTTTGAGATGTCCTTCTTCAGGCCAGGATCCAGCCCCGGCGCCATCACCAGGGCCCCGAGGGCGATGCCCGCGAAGAGGATGCTCGCGATGCCGAAGGAGGCTCCAGCGATGCGGATCTTGCTGATGGGATAGCCCAGGGCCACCACCGCGAAGAGCATCAGCAGCGGGTTGTGCGCGAAGAAGAAAAGGACGTGTTCGATCATGCTTGCTCCGCGTCAGGTTCCATCCAGGTCATTCAGACCAACCGCTTGAGGGCCGTGAGAAGGGATTCCACCTCATCGGCCCGCGTCTCCGGAAGCATGGAGAATCGGAGCACCGACCGCGCCTCATCCATGCTGTAGCCCAAGGCGGTGATGGCGTGGCTGGGCTTCACAGAGCCGCTGTGACAGGCGCTGCCAGTGCTCACGGCGAATCCTGCCAGATCCAAGGAGGCATGCAGTCCTTCGCCATTCCTGCCTCGGAAGAGCAGGCAGCTGGTGTTGGGCAGGCGAGGCGAATCGCCGCCGATGATCTCCATGCCGCGGCCCCAGGACAGGATTTCCGCTTCGAAATGATCCCGCAGCGGGACCAAGGCCGCATTCATGGCAAGCCGTTCCGGCAGGTGGCGGGCGGCGGCCGCCAGGCCCAGGATGGCGGGCAGATCCTCCGTGCCGCCACGGCGGCGACGCTCCTGGGGCCCTTCCATCACGGCCTCCCAGGGGAGTCCCGGTTTCATCCACAGCAGGGCCGCGCCGCGGGGGCCGCCCATCTTGTGGCCGCTGAACACTGCCGCATCGCAGTCAGACAAGTCCACCGGCACCTTGCCCCAGGCCTGGCAACAATCTTTGATGCGAACAAGCTCACCGGCCTTGATGCGCGCCGCATCCAATACCGTCGGCATGGCGTAAAGGATGCCGGTCTCGTTGTTGGCCGCCATCTGCACCACCGTGCCGCATTCGGCGGGAAGCTCCGGCAGCCAGGCCACCCGCGCCCAGTCCCTCAGTGGGTTCAGGCAGGCGCTGTGCTCGCCCGGGAACACCGCCGCCGGACGGTCGCCCAAGGCCGACTGCAGGCCCCGCAGCAGCAGGTGCAGGGCCTCGGAGGCGCTGGCGCAGAACACCAATTCTCCTGGCGCCACACCCAGGGAAGCGGCCAGCTCACGGCGGGCTTCCTCCAGACGGAACCGCGCCCGCTGGCCATCGCGATGGGTGCTCGTGGGGTTGGCCCAGTCCTCGGCCATGGCCCTGCGCACGGCTTCCACCGCCTCCGGATGGGGCGGGGCCGAGGCGTTGGCGTCGAAATAGAAACGGGGCATGGCTTCAGTCTACCGGCTCCCGGGGCGGGACTCCTCCGCTACCCTAGGGCATGTCCCAATCCCTGGCAGGCAAGCTCGTCGTGGCCATCTCATCCCGGGCCCTCTTCGATTTCGAGGAGGAGAACCGGGTCTTCGAGGAGGCCGACGACCGGGCCTACATGGAGCTGCAGCTCTCGCGCCTGGATGTGCCCGCCCAGCCTGGCGTGGCCTTCCCTCTGGTGAAGAAACTGCTCGGCTTCAATGCCGATGGTGAGAACCGCGTGGCGGTGGTGATTCTGTCCCGCAACGATCCGGTGAGCGGTCTCCGCGTATTCCGCAGCGCCCAGGAGGCGAACCTCCAGTTGGAGCGCGGGGTGTTCACCCGGGGCCGGAACCCCTACCCGTACCTCACCTCCCTGGGTGCCCACCTGTTCCTTTCCGCCAAAGAAGAGGATGTGCGGGCGGCTCTCAACGCAGGCTTTGCAGCCGCGCGGGTCTATCCCCACAGCGCCCAGGCCGCAGACCGGCACCCCGATGAAATCCGCATCGCCTTCGACGGTGATGCTGTGCTCTTCAGCGATGAGGCCGAGCGCATCTACGCGAAAAGCGGTCTGGCAGCCTTCCAGAAACACGAGATCGAAAGGGCAGGCATCCCCCTGCCCCCGGGCCCCTTCAAGCCTTTGCTAGAGGCATTGAAACCACTGCAAACGCAGCCCGCGAGCGCGCCCATGCGCATTCGCACCGCCCTGGTCACCGCCCGCAGTGCTCCCGCCCACGAGCGGGCCATCCGCACCCTCATGGCCTGGGACATCCAGGTGGATGAGGCCATGTTCCTGGGTGGCCTGGAGAAGGCGGATTTCCTCCGCGAGTTCGAGCCTGATTTCTTCTTCGATGACCAGACCGGCTACTGCGACACCGCCGCCCGAGTGGGCCCCACGGGGCATGTGGTCAGCGGCGTAAAAAATGAGCCACCGATGAACACGGATGAACACAGATAAAGGCAGCCAGTCATCCGTGTTCATCTGTGTTCATCCGTGGCCGAAAGACCCCTTTCTTACAGTGCGTCAAATTTCCCGGGGCACGGTTCACTGTGACCTCCGTCCACGGGGTTCCGGGCCGCGCCACTGCTAGACTCGGGGGATCTGGAGGAGCCATGTCCCGCAAGCTCGTAGAGTGCGTGCCGAACATCTCAGAAGGCCGGGATGCCGCGAAGATCAAGCAGGTGACGGATGCCGTCGCTGCCGTCGCCGGAGTGGAGCTGCTGGACGTGGATCCCGGCGCAGACACCAACCGCACCGTCATCACTTTCGTGGGCGAACCTGAAGCCGTGCTGGAAGGCGCCTTCCGCTGTATCGCCGAAGCGGCCAAGGTCATCGACATGACCCAGCACCACGGCGCCCATCCCCGCATGGGCGCCACGGACGTCACGCCCTTCGTGCCCGTGGAGGGCGTCACCATGGAGGAATGCGCCGAGCTGGCTCGCCGCCTGGGTGAGCGCGTGGCCCGCGAGCTGGCCATTCCCGTCTACCTCTACGAAGCCGCCGCCGCCAAGCCCGAGCGCCGCAACCTGGCGGAAGTGCGCCGCGGCGAATACGAAGGCCTGGCGAAGAAGCTGCAGGACCCCCAGTGGCAGCCTGATTTCCCCGCTGCCTACAACCCGGCGGCCGGTGCCTGCATCATCGGCGCCCGGGAATTCCTGGTGGCCTACAACGTCACGCTGAATTCCGGCAGCAAAGATCATGCGACGGACATCGCCTTTGAATTGCGCGAGAAGGGCCGTGTGGCCCGCCGTGGCCGCGTGAAGCCCTACTACCAGGCTGGCGAACTGATCTTCTACGCCGAGGGTTCCTTCCCCTGCGGCAACTGCGATTTCACGGGCGCCACCTTCCAGGAGACCATCGATCACTGCGCCAAGGCCCACGGCTACGACCTGCCCGGCCTCATGCGCCTGAACGATGTGGATCCTGCCAACCCCGTGGGCCAGAAGGTCCGCCGCCGGGGCATCTTCGATCACTGCAAGGCCATCGGCTGGTACGTGGACACCTACCGCCGCGCCCAGATCAGCATCAACCTCACGGACTACAAGCAGACCGCGCCCCACACCGTGCTGGAAGAGGCCCGCAGCCTTGCCCACGAGCGCGGCCTCGTGGTGACGGGCAGCGAGATCGTGGGCCTGGTGCCCTTCCAGTGCCTGCTCGCCTCGGGCAAGCACTACCTGAAGGCCATGGGCAAATCCACGGGCGTGCCGGTGTCGGACATTCTGCAGACCGCCGTCTTCTCCATGGGCCTGGAGGATGTCTCGCCCTTTGAGGTCGAGAAGAAGGTGCTGGGCCTGCCCACCTACGATCCCAAGGCCCTGGTCTCCATGCAGGTCCACGCCTTCACCGACGAGGTGAGCCGCGACACCCCGGCGCCGGGTGGCGGCTCCATCGCGGCCCTGGCGGGCAGCCTGGGCGCGGCCCTCGCCAGCATGGTGGCCAACCTGGCCCAAGGCGGCGCGGACCTGGAGAAGGACGCCAAGCTCATCGCCGTGGCGGAACAGGCCCAGGTGCTCAAGGATCGCCTCATGGTGGCCGTGGACGCCGACACCAACGCCTTCAACGCCTTCATGGACGCGCGCCGCCTCCCCGACGCCACGCCGGAGCAGAAGGCCGCCCGCCAGGCCGCCATGCAGGCGGGTCTCAAGGTGGCCATCGACGTGCCTCTGGACACCGCCAAGGCCAGCTACGCGGCCCTGGAACTGGCAGGCGAAGCCTCGCGCCTGGGCAAGGTGGCCTCCATCACCGATGCGGCCGTGGGCGCCCAGATGGCCTTCGCGGGCGTGCGCGGCGGCATCTGGAACGTGGTGATCAACCTCAAGGACATCACCGATGCGGCCTACGTGGCCGACATGCAGGCCCAGTGCGCCGACCTGCTGGCCAAGGCCACGGGGAAGCTCGCCGAGGTAACCGCCTACATCGACCAGAAACTGGTGGATCGGCTGAACAAGGTGAAGAAGTAGAGCCTACTCGGCCATCCAGAAAAACAGCGCCGTCATGCGCTTCGTGAGCAGGTCGTGGCCGAAGTAGCCCGTGGCGGAATGGACGAGGTCTGCCCGGTAGAGCAACAGACGGTTGAACACATTGGGAATGGACAGCTCCGGGTGCCAGGCCTGGAGCGGCAGACCAGCCACGCCCAACGCCTCGCGCAGGTTGGTGTGAGGCGGCGCACAGAGGTTGCCGCCGAGGGTGCCATTGGGATAGCGAAGGCGATAGAAAGTGGTGCCCGTGGCTCCCGGCGGCCTGGGCGTGAGGTAGATCACGGCGGCATAGCGGCAGAGCTTCCGGGAATCGGTGTGGGGGCGGGGGCCGGATTCCCGGGCTCCCACCACCTGCACCACGTTGTGGTTGAGGTAGGCACCGTCAGGGGCAGTCTCGGCCCAGAGGCGCTTCGCGCCGGTCAATTCCCTGACCTTGGCTTCGAGGGGCGTCAGTTCCTCAAGCGTCAACGCTTGTCGAGAGCGCATGCCGGGCCATGTTTCCCGAGTGTGCGGAAAGCCCAGTTCCCATTCATGTCGAGACCGAAGCCGTGCCGCCAAGGCCTCGGCATCTGGCAGGATCCCGTCCACCACCCAATAGTCGCGGCCCTCCTGGGGTCGGCGGTAGGGGAGCGTTGGCGGCCGGGCGGCGGCTCCGGGCAGGGGCATGGGCTTCTCCGTGGAAGTCCAAACAGCCTACACCGGAGCCTGAACCAGGCGCCTATTCGTAGATGCCCGCGCCGATGACCATGCCGTTGGAGAGCTCCACAAAGGAGGCCTTCTTCATAACCTTGTTGTTCTGGGCGGGGTTCAATTCCTTGTAATCGATCCAGCCGTTCCCCTTCTCCTTCACGAGCTTGGTCCAGTCCTGGATCCAGGGCTTGCCATCCGGATCCTTGGCAGCCCAGCGATTCACGCCCACCAGTTCGCGCCGGACCCCATGCGCCAGCACCTTGCCCTCGAGGTCATACACGAAAATATAGAGCTCGTTGTTCTGCCCTTTGGTGAAGTGGAACTGCCCCTTCACACCGGAGACCTCTTCCAAGAATTTCTCCTTGGGATTCTTCTTGGCGAACTCCACGGCCTGCTTCACGAAGGTTTTGGCCTGATCACGGGTCTGGGCGGCCAGGGGGACAAAGAGCACCCCTGCCAATAGAAGTGAAATTCCTGATTTCCGCATAGATATCTCCAGCATCGGTGACCCAGATCGGGCCTAAACCTCAACGGCATCACATGGTTCGAGTATTAAATCTGGACCGAGGCATTAAAAAAACGGGTTTCACTATTCAACCCGCATCAATGGGAAACCGAAGGGAAGGCTATTCCCTATCGTTTATTTTTGCAAAGGGCGGCTTCCCATGAAAAGAAAAGGGCTGGCTCTGAAATTCTTCCTGCCGGTGTCCATCGCCCTGGCTGTGCTGGTGGGTCTCGTCATCTGGGGAGTCAGTTATTACCAAACCTCCGAAGCTGAAAAGGCTTTCGAGAATCACCTGAGTTCCCTGGCGGTGGCTTCCCGGTCCATGTTCCACGCGGATGCGGAGGAATACTGCCAGGCCCGCGGCATGACCTTCCACCGCGTCCTGAACGGACGCTTCACGAAGGATCCCGCCTACGAAGCCTTTGAGCGCGCCAGCATCGCCCACTTCGACAGCAACCCCGCCATGGACGTGCGGGTGGGACATTTCATCGACGCCAGTGGCCAGCCGCAGATCTACGTGCTCAGCCCCGGGCGGCTGAAGGAGACCTGCCTGCAGTGCCACGGCGCCTTTGGCGTGGAAGTCTTCAATGGCCGCAAGCCCGGAGAATTGGTGGCCTCCTTCGGCGTGTCCATGTCCACCGCGGATCTGTACCGCACCCAGCGCAACATCCGCCTGCTCTCCATCCTCGGCGGCATCCTTCTGCTGATTTTCATCAGCGCCATCATCACCCGCCGGGTGAAATCCGCCATCCTGGAGCCCCTGGATCACCTGTCCACGGCCATCAACACCGTGGCCACCGGAGACATGACCGTGAAGGCCCCGGTAGAAAGCGAAGATGAAATTGGCCACCTGGCAGACACCTTCAACCGCATGGTGTCCGACCTCAACATGGCCCTGGGCAACATGGGCCAAGCTTCAGAGCAGGTGGCATCGGGCAGCACCGAACTGGCCGCCAGCGCCGAACAGATGAACCGCACGGTCCAGGTCACCGCCAAGACCGGAGAGGACCTGCGCCGGGCTGGCCGCGACGTCCTCGAGGCCCTCCGACAACTGGACGCCAACGTGGAGTCCATGGCGAACCACGCCAAGCAGACCAGTTCCAAGACCGACGAAGCCGTTCACGATACGGATCAGGGAGCCGAAACCGGCCGCGGCACCGCCCACGGCATGCAGGCCATCCAGCAGGCCACCGCCCGCATTGTCTCGGCCGTGAAGGTGATCCAGGGGCTGGCCCGGCAGACCAACCTGCTCTCCCTCAACGCAGCCATTGAGGCGGCCAAGGCCGGAGCCCAGGGCAAGGGGTTCGCCGTGGTGGCTGAAGAAGTCCGCATCCTGGCCGAGCGGAGCGGGCAAAGCGCCAAGGAGATCGAGGAGACCATCCACGCGATGCAGGATGCCGTGGCCGAAGGGGCCGCCAGCGTCGACGTGACCCTGCACCACCTCGAGGCCATCCGTGACCGCATCTCCCAGGTATCCGGCAGCATCCACGAAATTGGGAATCTGAGCGAAGGCCAAGCCCACACCAGCCAAGAGGTGGGCCGTCTCATGGATCAGACCGCTTCCCGCCTGGATGAAAATGCCAGCGCCACCCATCAGTTGGCAGGCGCCGTTCGCGAAGTGGCCGCCACCTCGGATGGGCTCTCCCAAGTGGCTGAGGGCCTCAAGGAGACCGTGCAGAGGTTCAGGCTGCGATAATCCACCCCAGCCTGCTTTTCGGCGACCAGTGGAATCCCATGCCCGAGCCGAACCACGGCGCTTCCCACCAGGACCAGATCAGCCTCGCCGAGGCGGGACTGACCGTGTGCGCCCACCTAGCGACCAAGCACCCCCGCGCCTCGACCGCCGAGTGGCTCGAGCGGATCCACGCCGGTCAGGTGTTCCTGGACGACCGGCTCGCCGCGCCGATGGATCTGCTCAGGGCTGGCCAGCGCCTGGTCTGGAATCGCCCGCCCTGGGTGGAGCCGGAAGCGCCTCTTGCCACTGCCATCCTCTATGAGGACACGGACCTTCTGGCCGTGGCCAAACCCAGCGGTCTGCCCACCCTGCCGGGCGGCGGCGAATATCAGGACCAAACACTCCTCGCCCTGGTGCGGCGGCGGCATCCCGAAGCCAGTCCCATGCACCGCCTTGGGCGGGGCACCTCCGGCGTCGTGCTCTTCGCCCCCACCGCCGCCACCCGCAAGCCGCTCCAGCAGGTCTTTCAGATGGCGGGCACCCGCAAGACCTACCGGGCGCTCTGCATCGGCCAGCCTTCGGCAGATACCTTCGAGATCGACGCGCCCATCGGGGAAGTACCCTACCCTCCCCTGGGAGTGCTCCACGCGGCCTCTGCACAGGGACGGCCTTCCTTCAGCCGCGTGACCGTTCTTGAACGCCGGGAAAACGCCGCGCTCATCGACGTGGACATCCGCACGGGTCGCCCTCACCAGATCCGCATCCACCTGGCCTGGGCCGGGCACCCTCTGGCGGGAGATCCCCTCTACGGCCCAGGCGGCACACCGCGGCCCGGAAGCACTGCCCTGCCCGGCGACCTGGGCTACCTGCTGCACGCCCATCGGCTGGAGCTGACCCATCCCCGCACCGGCGAGCGGATCATCCTCACCTGCCAACCCCCACCGGAGCTGCGGCTCCGCGAAAGCGGACAAGGCATCGGGAAAGCGGCGGAAAGCTGAGATAACCGGTCGGTTTTTCTCGGCTTTCCTCGCTTCTCCGCTGACCTTCGCTTTCAGAATTCCTTGATGCCCACCCATTCGGCACACAGCATCAAGAAGCGATCCGAGATCCTCAGTTGTGAACGCCCGGCGCTTCGCGGCCCATGCGTTCGACATATTCAGCATACGATCCGCCAAACAGCAGCGGTCCATCGTGCTCCTCACCCCCCAGCTCCAGCACCCGGTTGGCCAGGCCGCGCAGGAACTCACGGTCATGGGACACGAAGAGCATGGTGCCTTCAAAATCCTTCAACGCTTCGATGAGCATCTCTTTCGTGGCCAGATCCAGGTGGTTGGTGGGCTCGTCCAGCACAAGGAAGTTGGGGGGATCGAAGAGCATGCGGGCCATGACCAGGCGCGATTTTTCGCCGCCGGATAGCGCGCGGATGCGCTTGTCCACGTCGTCTCCAGAGAACTGGAAGGCGCCGAGCAGGTTGCGCAGCACACCCAATCCTTCCATGGGGAAGTCCTGCTGCATCTGCTCGATCACCGTCAGCTCGGGGTTCAGCAGATCCAGAGCCTGCTGTGAGAAATAGCCCAGCTTGAGGCTGGCACCCAGTTTCACGGTACCTGCATCCGGCGTGATGGCACCCGAAACCATTTTCAGCAGGGTGGACTTGCCCGCCCCGTTCCGGCCCATGACACACCACCGCTCACCTCGGCGGATGTGGAAGGCAAACTGATCATAGAGCTTCCGTGCGCCGTAGGCCTTGCAGAGCCCTTCGGTCATCAGCACGTCGTCACCCGAACGGCCCGGGCTGCGGAAATCCCACTTCACCACCCGGCTGCGCTTGGGTGGTTCGATGCGCTCGATCTTGTCCAGCGCCTTCACGCGGCTCTGCACCTGGGCGGCCTTGGCGGCATGCGCGGAGAAGCGCTCGATGAAGCGCTGCTCCTTGGCCAGCTTGGCCTGCTGGCGGGCGTAGGCAGCCTCCTGATTGGCCTCGCGCTGCTCGCGCTCCTTCACGTAGAAATCGTAATTGCCCGAGTAGGTGACGATGTCGCCGCCGTCGATCTCCAACACCTTGGTCACCACGCGATTCATGAAATCGCGGTCGTGGCTGGTCATCAGGAGTGTGGCGGGAACGTTCTTGAGAAAGGTCTCCAGCCAGAGGATGGATTCGATGTCCAGGTGGTTGGTGGGCTCGTCCATGAGCAGCACGTCGAAGTTCCCCAGCAGCACCTTGGCCATGGAGACACGCATCTTCCAGCCGCCGGAAAGCGCACCGACATCGCCATCGATCTGCGCATCCTCAAAGCCGAGGCCATGCAGACAGGCCCGTGCCTTGGCTTCCAGTTCGTAGCCGCCCAGGTGCTGGTATTCCTCCTGCACGTGGCCGAAGCGCTCCAGGATGGCCTCCAGTTCGTCGCCACGCTCGGGATCGGACATGGCGTGTTCCAGATCCATCAACTCATGGTGCAGATCACCCAGGCGCCCGCTCCCCGCGATGGCCTCGTCCAGCACCGGCCGACCCGACATCTCATCTACCTCCTGGCGGAAGTAGCCGAGGGTGAGTTTCTTCGGCAGGGTCACCGAGCCATCATCAGGCGATTCCTCGCCCATGATCATGCGGAACAGGGTGGATTTCCCGGCACCGTTGGGGCCCACCAGGCCTACCTTCTCGCCGGGGTTGAGCTGAAAATCCGCCTCAATGAAGAGGATCTGCTTGCCGTACTGCTTGCTGACATTCGAGAACGAGATCATGGGTCTCCGGGACGAGGTAGGGATCCCGGAGCCTTGGCCAGGCCTTCCAGAATCAAGCGGCCCAGGTTCAGAGCGGGCGGAACCGCTGGCCGCAAAAAACCATGGTACCACAAGGGAATGAGGACACCCGTCCACCCTTCATCGGGCCTGCCGGAGGAATCTCCCCAGCACCGCCATCACGTCGTTGCGGCGGAAGGGCTTGGCGAGGAAGCCATCCATGCCCGCCCTCATGCAGCGATTCCGGTCACTCTCCATGGCATTGGCCGTCAGGGCGATGATGGGCACCGGGTCGCGCCCCTCGGAACGCTCCAGATCGCGGATTCGCATCGTGGCTTCCAGTCCATCCATGTTGGGCATCTGCATGTCCATGAGGATGATGTCGAAGGGCTGCCGCCGGAAGACCGCCAAGGCCTCGAGGCCATCCTCAGCCAGCACCACCTGGAAGCCCTGTTTCTCCAGCAGCGTCCGGCCCAGCACCTGGTTGACGGGTGTGTCCTCCACCAACAGAACACAGGCACCCAGCCCGGAAGTGCCCGTCACCGGCGCCTCCGAGATGGGCCGCGGCGCTTCGGCCGCAAGGATTTGGAGGACTGCCCGGAAGTGGAAGGTGCTGCCGCGACCCAGCTCACTTTGCACCTGCAGGCTGCCGCCCATGAGATCTGCCAGTTGTTTCGCAATGGCCAGGCCCAGGCCGGTACCGCCGTACTTGCGCGTGATGGAGGCATCCGCCTGGGCGAAGGGCGAGAAAATGTGGCTGAGCTTGTCCTCGGGAATGCCCAGGCCACTGTCCACCACGGAGAACACGAGCCGGGCCCGGTCTGCCGGATCGCCAGGCAGCCGCGGCTCTTGGGAGGCGGCCACCCGAACACCCCCCTGGCTCGTGAACTTGATGGCATTTGAAATGAGGTTGTTGAGCACCTGCCCCAGCCGAACCGAATCCCCGAGCACCCTCACGGGCAGCGGACCAATGGCTTCCCAATCCAGGCTGATGCCTTTGGCTTCTGCGGATCGGGCTTGCAGCCCCAGCACACCGCTCAGGAAGGGATGGAGGTCGAAGGCGTGGCTCTCCAGGTCCAGGTGGCCTGCGTCGATCTTCGAAAAATCGAGGATGTCGTTGAGGATCGTCAACAGGCTTTCAGCAGAGGACTTCACCCAGCCCAGCTGCTCGCGCTGCTCGGCAGGGAGATCACCGGCCAGGGCCAGATCCGTCATGCCCAAAACGCCGTTCATGGGGGTGCGGATCTCGTGGCTCATGGTGGCCAGGAAGGAAGCCTTGGCTCGGCTTCCCTGTTCCGCCGCTTCCTTGGCCTCCAAGAGGGTCTGGGCGATGCCGCGGGCTTCGGTGACATCTTCGTAGAGCCAGAGGCGGCCCAGGGGCCGACCCATCTGATCCACGGCGAGATGGCTGCGCTGGGTGAGGATCCGGCCATCGCCCAAACGGATCTCACCATGATCCGCTTCCTCTTCCCGGAGGCGCTTCCAGGCGCCGTGCCACACGCAGAACTCGGGAACGGCCTTCGCGAATGGCCTCCCAGCCGGGGCCTCCACAGTCTGCATGCGCCACATTGTCCGAAAAGCCGGGTTCTCATAGAGGATGCGGTCCCGAGGATCGACAAACACCACCCCCAGATCCATCACAGAGAGCAGGGCAAGCATCCGGGCGTGCTCCTGCTCTGCTTCCTGGGAAAGTGCCGTCTGCAGATCCCGGGCCTGGGTCAGCTCGCCGATGCGTTCGGCCACAGCCCGCGACATGGCATTGAAGGCCGCCCCCAGGCGTCCCACATCATCGGGTCCCTCGTCCACGGGCGGCGGGGTGAGGTTGCCTCCCGCCACGGCCTCGCTGGCCCGCGTCAACGCCGCCAGGTGGCGCGTCATCCAGTAGCCCAGGAGGGCCAGCAGCCCTGCGGACAGCAGCACTTCGAAGGCCGCGATGAGCACGCCCTGGCGGAGCATCTGCCGGTGGGCCGACACGATCTTCGAGAGGTTGAGGCCCACATGGAGCGTGCCCAACTTCTGGCCGGCGAGCGTAATGGGCGTGGCGGCATTGAAGCGGGGAATCCCGCCCTCGCGGAAGAGGCGCACCTCACGGTCAGGGGTAGGCAGGGCACGGCCGCGTTCCCAGCCGCTCTCGGCCACCACACGGCCGCTGGCATCCACGAGGGCCAGGTAGTCGATGCCCTGCACGGCCCGGCTTTCATCGAGGATGGCCTGCACGGTGGCGTAGTCCCGCTGGGCCACGGGCGCCACCAGCGCCGCGTTGAGCACGGGCGTCAGCTGGGCCACGTGATCGGCGGCCTGCTCAGTCATGTGGCCCGAAAGCAGGCGGAGGCTGTTGGCCACCAGCAGGGTAAGCATGGTCGCTTCGACCGCCAGGGCCACCATGAGCATGCGCCCACGGATGGAGCGCCAGGGCGGATGGAACCTCATTTCTGCTGGAGCGTCTGCCGCACTTCGGCCGCGTAGGGATCCATGGATTCAAGCTCCCGTTTTTTCAATGGGCGATAGCCCTCGAGCTTGTTCTTCTCGAGGTATTGCCGACCGGCTTCGGACTCCGCGAAGGCCCAAAGCTCCTTCAGGATCCGGTCCTTCTTCGCCGCCTGACCCTGATCCAGCAGATAGACGCGTCCCAGCATGGCGGGGCTTTCCGCCAGCAGCCTCAGGGCCCCTTGCACATCCGGCGGCAGTTTCTGGAAGTTGGCCAGAGACACGAAGCCCGCGCTGCCCTCGCCCGCCAGCAGCAGCTGGGCCACACTGTCCGCTGCGCTCACATAGCGCACGGGCACCTGGGAGAGTCCCTGGCTCTTGAGCCAGTGCTGCCCCCAGAGCGTGACGAGCGAGGTGGTGCTGAGGCCAATGGTCGTGGTGCCGCGAAGATCCTTCGGCGTCTTGTAGCTGGACTTGGCCACCACCACAGCCACCGCCTTGAAATCGGCTTTGTAGGTGAGCAGCGGAATGTGGTGCGCATCCGTTTGTAGCAGTCGGGCCTGGTGTCCGGTGGTCACCACCAGGTCGTACTCGTGGTGCAGGGCGCGCCGGGCGAATTCCGTGAAATCCGGCGCCGTCTGCACCTCCACGGGCATGCCCAGGGCCTTCTCCAGATGCGCCCGCAGAGGTTGGTACATCTCCAGAATGACGCGGGTGCTGGTGTGGGGGGCGATGCCAAGACGGAAAGGCCCTGCGGTGGTCTGGGCCCCGGCCCCCAAGGCGACAAGAAAGGCCAGGCCGACCAGTCTCAGGCAGCGGAACCAGATCCTATTCAAGGGAACTCCTGCGGCCGCATGCGATCACGCATAAGAGCGTTATCGGACCAGCGGCCGCCGCGAGTGAATCTCAGCCTGGGGCGGCTAAGAGCCCGCCCGGGGGCCGTGCATGAGCTCCACCACGGCCTGGTTCATCCGCAGCCGGGTCTCGTGGCGCTCGAAGGCGCGCGTCAGGTAGCGGGCCCGAATCTCCATCCCGTTGGCCCCGGGGATCACTTGCACACCCGGAACGGCCGAGAAGGCCTTCACCTTGTAGCGGGCCGCGGTCTGCTGCCACTCGGCCTCGGCGATCTTGGCATTGGCCTCGGTCTGCTGCTCCACCAGCTTCTGCACGCCGTCGATGGTGGCGTAGGGATCCTGGCCCGCGGGAATCACCACATTGAGCTCATCCCACATCCACTTGCCGGAGGTGGAGAAGTTGAAGAAGTGCCCCTCGATGGCGAAATTGTTCACGAAGGCCACGCGGCGGCCCGTGGGATGGCCCGCATCGGCCCAGCTGCCCGTTTCCAGAATCACCGTGCGAAGCAACCCGATTTCCACCACCTCGCCGCCCACGCCCCGGATTTCCACCCAATCGCCCAGCCGGATGCCGTTCTTCCCCATGAGGATGAACCAGCCGAAGAAGGCCACGATGAAATCCTTGAGGGCCACAGTCAGGCCCGCGCCGGCAAGGCCGAAGATGGTCGTGGCCTGGGCGGGAATGCCCACGATGAGAAAGCCGATGGCGAGCACAGCGATCACCCGAATGATCACCTTCAGCACGGATTTCGAGGCGCCCGCAGAAGTGCGCTCCTTGGATGATTTGGAATGATGGAGCATCCAGTCGATGAGCAGGCCCAGCAGGTAGGCTGCCAATACGACGCCGAGCATCTCCAGGCCTTGAGTCAGCAGCTTGTGCAGGGCGGCGTTGCGAAAGCCATCCGCCAAGCCCAGCCAGGTACCATAGGTCTCTGCCAGCCCCCGCTGATCCTGGATCCGCCGGGCCATGCTGGCCAGGCGGCGCTGCACATCGCCGAACTGCTTGAGGGAGGAAACGGCAGCCTTCGCCTCGTCCCGGTCCAATCCCCGGCTCGCCCCCTTCATGAGCGTCGACGCAGCACTGCGGGCGGCCTCGCGCTCATCCTTCTCCTTGTTGGCCTGCGCCTCGATCTCGGCGCGACGTTTGACCAGGGCCTGCTCCTTGGTTTGAGCTTCGGCCTGAGCCTTTTCCAGGCGCGCACACTTGTCGCGCTGAAGCCGCCACTCCAAGAGCCTCCCGATGAAGCTGCCCGGTTGGAAAGCGCTCGGAGGCTTGGCCGCAACCATGGCCTGGGACGATTCCCGATCCGCCGCCTCGTGGGCTTCCTTCAGACGCCTGATTTTGGCCTGGGGATCGCCCCCGGCCTGGGCAAGGTCATTGGAAGCGGTCTCCAGTTCGTCCTTGTCCAGTTCGAGTTGGGCCTTGGTGATGTCGATCTGATCTTCCAACACATCCTTCTTGGATTCCGGCGCGACAGCCAGTTGCTTGGCAAGGCGCGCCACCAGCTGCTCTCCCGCCTCCACGGCGGAGAGCGCCTTGGCCTTGGCCTCCACCAGCTCCTTCAGCTCCGGCGTCTTCGGCACCGGAGTGGTGGCCGCACGGCGGAGGGCATCCGAAAAGGCGAGATCCACCGAATGGTTGCCCAAGCGCTCAGCCTGGAGGGCCAGCTGCTTTTCCTCGGGGGTGGTGGCCAGGGGCAACAGGCTGCGGGCCGTGAGCAGCGGCGTCTGGTCCACCAGTCGCACCTGCACGGGCGCGGCGTGGCGCAGGCCCTGCTTGTTTTTTGGAGCGGGCACCGCCTCCTGGCCCTGGGGCGCCGGGGGGGCCTCCCGTGTCCACATCCAACCGGCCGTGACGCTGGCCGTGAGAGCCAGAAGGGTGGCGGCGGGAATCCAGGTCCTAGCATTCACGCGTCACCTCCGCCTATCACCCGCTGGGCGCGCTCCGGCGCGCTGTGCTTGCCGAGGCGGAGCCTCCCTGTGCCGCGCCCTTCGGGCTTCGGCTTCGCCAAAGTGGCATTTCGCTCCTGCTTCATGCTCATTCCAACAGACAACCATGAATGGAACGGGAACGCAAAAGCCCCGGGGATAGGTTCCCGGGGCTGGTCGAACGCCTTGGATTCGGGCGATCAGTCCTTCTTGGGTTCGGCCTTCTTCTCGACCTTCTTCTTGCTGCAGTCGGGGCAGTCCTTGCAGGACTTCTTGTTCTTCTCGCAGCAGGCCATGCCGCAGCCAGCCTTCTTGGGCTCGGGCTTCTTTTCGTCGGCGGCATAGCCGACCAGGGCGAAGGAACTCACGAGGGCGAGGGCCAGGAATTTCTTCATGGGGATCTCCAGATGGGTGGGACACGGTCCCACGGATGGACACTACTCCAAGGCCCAGGGGGGCGCCAACGCCAAAAATGCTTCAGCTGCCGAACATGTTCTTCATGACCATGAGGGCCATGGCGGGATTGGCCGCCAGACGGCGCTTCAGGTAGTGCACGGCGTATTTCCAGTCTTCCGCGAAGGGCACATAGAGGCGGATGATCTGGCCCCGCTTCACGATTTCCTGCTGCAGTTCCTGCCGGGGAACGCCCAGTAGCATCTGGAATTCATAGGCGTTCTTGGCCACGCCCTTCTGATCCAGGTAGGCCATGCAGCGGCGCACCAGGGGTTCGTCGTGGGTGGCGATTTCGGGGTAGTGGCCGTGGTCGAGGAGCAGCTGCACGTACTCGAAGAGCTTCTCCTTCATGTCCGGCTTTTCCTGCAGGGCAATGTCCGCGGCTTCGCGGTAGATGCCGATGCAGATGCGCACCTTGCAGGGCTTGCTGTGCAGGTTCTTGATGTCCTCGGGGGTGCGGAAGAGGCGGCTTTGCAGCACGATGCCGAAGTTGTCGAACTCGTCGCGGATGGCCTTGAACATGCGCAGCGTGACATCCGTGAACTGGCGGTCTTCCATGTCCAGCGTGATGTGCATCTTGTGGGCCGCGGCGGCGGACACGATGCGGCGCAGGTTCTCCTGGCAGTAGGCCTCGCTCTCGTTGATGCCCAGCGAGGTGGGCTTGAGGCTGATGCTGGCGTAGGGGCGGTCCTTCAGGGCCTCGACCATGCGCAGGTAGACCTGGACCGTGGCTTCCACATCCTCGCGGCTGAACACCTCCTCAGCCAGCAGATCCACCGTGGAATAGATGCCCGATTTCTTGTTCAGCTCGTCCGCCTTGGACACGCCGCTGGAGATGCCCTTCCCCGCGATGTACGGCGAGGCGAAGGTCCGAACCAGCGGGCCTGGCATGAGGTCGATGATCGTGCGCTTCAAATCCACGGTAATCCTCCCGTCGTTCCTGGGTTTCAGCCCCATTCCGGATGGATGCAGGGCCTATCAAATATACCGGCAACACCTCAACTCAAGAGGCGAAGAGCAGCAAGATGTGACCGGAATGCAGACCAATGCAAAAAGCCCGCAGATTTTCATCTGCGGGCTCCGTGGTGGTGGTCCCTCCCGGACTCGAACCGGGGACCCTCTGATTAAGAGTCAGATGCTCTAACCAGCTGAGCTAAGGGACCACGAGAAGAAAAGTCTACCAGGGACGGTGAAGAACGCAAGAGGTCGTTCTGCGCCTGTTCTTAGAGGGTCGGCATCTTCATGGCGTCCCGCACGTCGGCCATGGTTTCCGCGGCCACCTGGCGGGCGCGGGCGCTGCCCTCACGGAGCACCCCATCGATGTCGCCGGGGCGGGCGAGGTGCCCCTCGATCTTCTCGCGCACGGGCTCCACGCGGCGGGTGATGGCTTCCGCCACGCGCTTCTTGCAGTCGAAGCAGCCGATGCCCGCGCGGCGGCATTCGGTGTTCACCAATTCCACCGTGGCCGCATCACTGAAGAGCTTGTGGAACTCGAAGACGGGGCAGATGTCTGGGTTTCCGGGATCGGTCTTGCGCAGACGGGCCGGGTCGGAGGCCATCTGGCGGGTGCATTTCTCCAGGATGTCGGCATTGCTGTCGCGCAGATAGATGCAGTTCCCGTAGCTCTTGGACATCTTCCGTCCGTCGAGTCCGGGCACCTTGGGCGTCTTGGTGAGCACCGCCGCGGGCTCGGGGAAGACTTCCCGCTTGAACAGGAAGTTGAAGCGGCGGACCACCTCGCGGGCCAGTTCCAGATGGAAGAGCTGATCTTCGCCCACGGGCACCTTGTCGGCCTTGTAGATGATGATGTCGGCGGTCTGCAGCAGGGGGTAGCCCAGGAAGCCGTAGCTGCCCAGATCAGCCACGGCGTTCTGCAGCTTCTCCTTGTAGGTGGGCACGCGCTCCAGCCAGGAGAGCGGCGTCACCATGGAGAGCAGCAGATGCAGCTCGGCGTGCTCTTTCACCAGGCTCTGCACGAAGATCGTGGCCTGGTTGGGATCCAGCCCCGCCGCCAGATAGGTGGCGGTGAGCTCCTGTGTGGCGGGCCAGATCTCCTCGACAGATTCGTACTTCGAGGTGAGGGCGTGCCAATCCGCGATCATGTAGAAGGCCTCGCCTTCGCCCTGCAGCCGCGTGAAGTTGTCGAGGGCACCCACCAGGTGGCCGATGTGCTGAGAGCCCGAAGGCTGGATGCCGGAAAGAACGCGCTGCTGCATGGATCAAGCTCCTAGGATCAGGCGGGCGATCGATTCGATCGCAGTGAGAATCACCCCGAAGACGGGGCCGATGACATAGCCCAGCAGACCCGTGAGCGCCAAAACAATGAGGACGCCCCCCATCCAGGGCTGAACCCGGTCGAATTTCGGCAGCCAGCGCCAGGGCAGCATCCCCCGGAGGATGCCTGCTCCATCCAAGGGCCCCATGGGCAAGAGGTTGAACAGAGCCAGACCAATGTTGATGAGCACCAGACGCCCGCAAAGAGCCAGCGCCAGGGTCATGCCTGTGCCCAGTTCCAGGGCCTGGAGGCTCTCGACTTTGCGGGCCAGCAGCGCATGGCCAAAGAGCCGCAATTCCATGGCCGGGGGCAGCCCCACCACACTGACGAGCACCAGGAGGATGCCCAGAAAGATCAGGGCCAGAATCATGTTCGAGGTGGGCCCAGCCGCGGCCACCAGGGCATAGCCGCCCCGCTGGGAGAAACGGCGGTCCAGGTTGCGCGGATCCACGGGCACCGGCTTAGCCCAACCAATGAAGGGGAAGCCCGTGGCCATGCCGAGGAGCGGGAACACGAAGGTCCCAAGCGGATCCATATGGGCCAGCGGATTCAGGGTCATGCGCCCCAGCCGCGCAGCGGTGTCATCCTTCAGCCAGTAGGCCGCCGTGGCATGGCTGGCCTCGTGGACGCTGAGGCTGAACAGCAGGGCCACGTAGCTCACGAGGATGGTGGGAATGGAGAGGTTGTCGAACACCTGGACTCCGGCAATCCCCCAGTGTACAGGCTGAAAGCGCGCCCATGGAAACCGTCCCTGCGGGAACAGATGCAGGAATGGCACTTGCTGTGGTTATCCTGGATCCATCCGCTCCGGAGCCCGGCATGTATCTGAAAGCCAACTCGCCCCATGCCGCCTCGGCGGGAAAAAGCGTCATCGGGTTCAACGTCATCAACGGCAAAGAGGTAGAGGGGGACCTGTCCCTCATCCAATCCAAGTCGGCGGTGGACAGCCGCGATCTGGTGGGCATGTTCCCCGACAGCGGCGAAAAGGATGTGGCTCGGGCCGCGAAGGCCGCAGCCGATGCCTTCGGCGCCTGGTCTCATACACCCCTGGCTCAGCGCCAGTCTGTGGCCCGCCAGACGGCGGCCATCCTGACCGCCCACCTGGACAAGCTGGCACGCATCATCATCCGGGAAATCGGCATGACCCCCCGCGAGGCCGAAAGCGAAGTCCGGCAAGCCATCGAGGCCTGCACCTTCTTCGCCGCTGAAACCGAAGCCATCCTGAAGCGCCCCAGGACCAAGGGTTCCCGCCGTCGGCCCCTCGGCGTCTGCGCCATTCTCGCCACAGGCTGCTCGCCTCTGGCCGCTCCAGCCCGCAAGATCCTCCCGGCCATCCTCAGCGGCAACACGGTGGTGTGGAAACCCAGCGACAACGCCCCCACGGCCGCCTACCTGTTGCTGCGCGCCATGATGGAGGCGGGCCTGCCCCACGGTGTCGTGAACACCGTGAACGGTCGAGGCCGGGCTGGCTGTGGCAAGCATTTTCTGGCCGGCATCGACAAGGGCCTGTTCCAGTCCTTCAGCTTCGTGGGCTCCGCCGACCTGGGCCGCCATGTGGGCGAGATCTGCGGCCGGAACCTGATCCAGCCAAACCTGGAAGTGGTGGGAAAAGGTTTCATGGTCATCCTGCCCGATGCGAACCTCAAGCAGGCCGCGGCCGACGCTGCCCTCGCCGCCTTCAGCCAGGCGGGCCAGGGACAGGTCGCCCTCGGCAACATCCTCCTTCATCAAGACTGCGCCGAGGCCTTCAAGAAAGCCTTCCTGGCCAAGGTGGCCAGCCTGGAAGTAGGCAATCCCCTCAGCGATCCCGATGTGGCCTACGGCCCCATCCTGAATGCCCGCACAGCCACCACTTTCCGGGAGCATTGGGAGAAGGGCCAGGCTGAAGGCGCCACCCTGCTCACCGGTGGAGAACAGTGGAATGAATCCCATCGCACCGCCCAGGTGAAGGGCAACGTGGGTCATGGCGTCTACATGCAGCCCTGTGTGTGGGAGGGTGTCACCCCGGAAATGGGTCTGTTCCGCCATCGCGTGCTGGGGCCCACGGTGAACCTCATCACCTGCAGCGATCTCGATCAGGCCATGGGCTGGCTGGGCGCTGCCGAAGGCAGCCTGGCGCACAGCCTCTACACCCGTGATCGAGCCGCCATCCAGCGTTTCCAGCGCGAGAGCCGGGCAGACCTCGTGCTGGTCAACGCCACGGCCACAGATCCTTCCGCCCTCCTGCCCTTCACGGGCCATGGCACCCGTCCCGGTCGACAAAACGCCCTGGAGGTTTTCAGCCGCTGGCAGTCCACCAATCAAAAACCGGATGAAGCAGCCGCTCCCATGCCTGAGCATGGCTCGGCCCCGGTGATCCAGACCGATTGGGCCAGCCTCTAGTCTCCATGGCCGCCCGCCCCGGACACTTCTGGATCAGCTTGGCGGCCCTGGGTGCTCCGGCGCTCATCGCTTGGCAGCTGCTTCGACCAGCGCCAGCCGCGCGCCCAGCCTGGTGGCTGGGCTCCGCACTGGTGGTGATCCTTCTGCTTTGGGTGGCAGCTCTGTCCTTCCTGCTCGTGCGTCGCCGGATGGAGCTCCAATCCCGCCTGGCTGAGGAGCGGGATTCCCAGCAGCGGCTGTTGAAGGCCGTGATGGACGCCGCCACGGAAGTGGCCCTCATCGCCACGGATGCCCAGGGTGTCATCCAGCTCTTCAACGCGGGCGCGGAACAGATGCTGGGCCTGAAGGCGCAGGAGGTCATCCACCGCATGACGCCCGAGGCCTTTCACCTGCCCGAGGAGGCCGAGGCCCGGGGGCGGGAGCTGAGCGAGGCCCTGGGCGTGCCCATCCGCGGTTTCGAGGTGTACTCGGCCCTGCCCCAGCGGGGCCTCAGCGAGGTGCGCACCTGGACTTACCGCCGTGCCGACGGCCAGCACATTCCCGTTCGGCTGGCGGTCACGGCGCTTCGAGATCGCCACGGCAGCCTCTTCGGCTACCTGGGCGTGGCCCAGAACATGGAGAGCCAGCAGGCGAGGGAATCCACCCTGGCCGCCGCGGCCCAGGAGGCCCACGAGGCCGCCCGCCTGAAATCCGTGTTCCTCGCCACCATGAGCCACGAGATCCGCACGCCCATGAACGCCATCATGGCCATGTCGCGCTACCTCATGACCACCAACCTCGACGAGGATCAGCGCGAGATCACGGA
This sequence comes from Geothrix sp. PMB-07, assembly GCF_030758935.1. Lineage (NCBI taxonomy): Bacteria > Pseudomonadati > Acidobacteriota > Holophagae > Holophagales > Holophagaceae > Geothrix > Geothrix sp. PMB-07. The sequence continues at coordinate 1,702,793 of NZ_CP132333.1, read as the reverse complement.
GATCGGCTGGAAGGCGGCCCGCAACCTGCTGGACATGCTCGATCGGGTGCTGGACCTCTCCAAGGTGGAGGCCGGTGGCATGACGCTGGAAAGCTCCGCGTTCTCGCCCATCGTGCTCACCCAGGACTGCGCCAGCCTCTGGAAGGCCGACGCCACCGGCAAGGGGCTGGCCTTCCTCATGGCCCTTCCCGCGGAGGTTCCCGCCGTGGTGGGCGACCCCCTGCGGTTGCGGCAGGTCATCAACAACCTGCTGGGCAATGCGCTGAAGTTCACCGCCCAGGGCAGCATCACCCTGCGCCTGCAGGTAGAGGATGAAGGCCCGTTCCTGCACCTGCGCTGGGCCGTGGAAGACACGGGCATCGGCATGTCTCCGGCAGTGCTGCAGCGCCTCTTCCGCCCCTTCACCCAGGCCGATGTGGGCATCACCCGGCAGTACGGCGGCAGCGGGTTGGGGCTGGCGCTGAGCCATGAACTGCTGCGCCTCATGGGCGGCAGCATCCAGGTGGAAAGCACCCAGGACAAGGGCACCACCTTCACCGTGGACGTGCGGCTACCCAGGGCCTGAATCAGGAACCGGACGGGGCGCCGATCAGAGTTCCAGGGCCGCCAAAGCCGCGCCGAGGTCGCCCGCCTCCGCTCCCAACCGCAGGCGCAGGAGGAACTCCACGTTTCCCTCCCCGCCCTTGATGGGGCTGAGGGCCAGGGCTTGCGGCCGCAACTGGGTTTCCGCGAAGAAGGCCCAGGTGTCCACCAGCACCCGCCGGTGCACGGCGCCATCGCGCACGATGCCCCCGGCGCCCACATCCTCGCGGCCCGCCTCGAACTGAGGCTTCACCAGCAGCACAGCCTCCGCCCCCGGCAGCAGGCTGGGCAACACAGGTGGAATGGCCAGCCGCAGCGAGATGAAGCTCAGATCGGCCACCAGCAGGGCGCATTTTTCGGGAATGACATTCGGATCCCAGGTGCGGAGGTTCACCTGCTCCATGGACACCACCCGGGCATCGCTGCGGAGTTTCCAGTGCAGTTGGTTGGTGCCCACATCCACGGCGTAAACCTTCGCGGCGCCTCGTTGCAGCAGGCAATCCGTGAAGCCCCCGGTGCTGGAGCCCGCATCGAAACAGACGAGCCCGCTGGGATCGATGCCCCAGCGATCCAGGGCCCCAGCCAGCTTCAGGCCGCCTCGGCTCACAAAAGGCAGGGCCTCGCCCCGCAGTCGGATGATGGCGGCCTCATCCACGGCCGTGCCCGCCTTGGTGATGGGACGATCCTCCACCAGCACATCCCCGGCGAGGATGCGGGCCTGGGCCTTGGCGCGGGTCTCGCAGAGGCCAAGCTCCACCAGAAGCAGGTCGAGCCGCTGCTTAGCCACGGGCAGCCCGTTTCTGGCGGGTGATTTCCTGGCGATACACCCCCACGTTGCGGTTGTGATCCCGCAGGGTGGGCGCGAAGTTGTGGCCGCCCTTCCCCGTGGCCACGAAGTAGAGATCCTTGCCCACGAGGGGCTCCCGGGCCGCCTGGATGGCCGTGGGGCTGGGGATGGCGATGGGCGTGGGGGGCAGGCCACTCACGGTATACGTATTGAAGCGGTGAGAGCGGCGGATGTCAGCCACAGTCGGCGCGGTGAAACGCAGGTCTTCGCTGAGCCAGCGGGCGTAGAGGCTGGTGGGGTCACATTGCAGACGCATGCCGATGTCCAGGCGCTTCTTGTAGACCCCCGCCACATGCGGCTGCTCCTCCACCAGCTTGGTCTCCTTCTCCACCAGGCTGGCCAGGATCAGGGTCTCGTAGGGGGGCAGCACGCCGCCCTCCAACTTGGGGCGCACCTGGCTGTGAAAGGCCTCCACCAGCATGAGCATGACCTCCTCCGGCTCCATGGCATGGTGCAGCTTGTAGGTGGCGGGGGCGATGAGGCCTTCCAGGGTTTCCGCCTGCTCGAAGCCGGCGGACTTGGCCAGCCTGGGGCTCTTCCACAGCGTCCAGAACACCTCCTCGGGAACGAAATCCTTCAGCCGTTTCTGCACCGACCAGGCGTGGGCCCCTTCGGGAATGGACACGGTGGTGTAGTGGATCTCGGCCCGGCGAAGCTTTCCGGCCACATCGGCCAGGCTGGTGCGGGGGCTGAACGTGTACTCGCCGCGGATGAGCTGCAGTTTGCGGGACCGGGCCCAGAGCTTGAACAGGGAAGCGGATCGGATGACACCATCGCGCTCCAACTGATCCGCCACCTGGTTGATGTTGGCACCCCGCTTCACCAGGACCGTGGCTTCCTGCTGCAGGGGGCCCTGCCCCTTCCAGGCCCACCAGCCCCCAAAGCCGGGAATCGCCGCGAGAACGAGGGTGGCCAGAAGAAGCCGGAGGGAAGTCGAGGATCGTGCCATGCCTCCAGGATGCCGTGGTAGCGTGGATCCATCTACCCAAGGAACCTATGAGCGCACCCGGCTACCGCCGCCACGTCGGCCTGTTCTCCGCCACCATGCTCATCGCCGGCTCCATGATCGGCTCCGGTGTCTTCATCGTCGCGGCGGACATGGTCCGCACGGGCCACACGGGGGGCTTCCTCCTGGCGGCCTGGGGCCTCACGGCGATCCTCACCCTCTTCGCGGCCCTGAGTTATGGTGAACTGGCGGGCATGTTCCCCCAGGCCGGGGGTCAGTACACCTACCTCCGCGAAACCTACGGTCCCGTGGCCGGGTTCCTCTACGGCTGGACCTTCTTCGTGGTCATCGAGTGCGGCACCATCGCCGCCGTGGCCGTGGGGTTCGGCAAGTATCTGGGTTCCTTCTTCCCCGCCATCACCGACACGGCTTGGATCGGCCCCCACCTGGACGTGCCTCTGATGCGGGTCACCCAGGCCATCAGTGTGGGCCCCTACCACCTGGGACTGACGCCTTCGCGCCTCTCGGGCATCGCGGTGGTGCTGTTCCTCAGCGCCGTGAACCTCTACGGCGTGAAGCTCGGCGCCCGCATCCAGAACCTGTTCACCGTCGCCAAGATCGGCGGCCTCGCCGCGCTGATCCTGCTGGGGCTGCTGCTGAAGCCCTCGGTGGCCCCGGTCCAGACGCCCTTCCTGCCCCTGGACGGCTCGCCCGCCCTGCCCTTCCTCACCGCGCTGCTGGTGGTGCAGACGGGCAGCATGTTCTCCGCGGATGCCTGGAATTCCGTCACCTTCATCGCGGGGGAAGTGAAGGAACCCCAGCGCACGATTCCCTACTCGCTGCTCATCGGCACCACCACGGTCTGCGGTCTCTACTTCCTGGCCAATGCCGTCTACCTGAAGGTGCTTGGGCCCACCGGGATCGCCAACGCCCCCCAGGACCGGGTGGGCAGCCTGGCCCTGCAGGTGCTACTGGGCAGCGGCGGCGGGCTGATCATGGCTGGCAGCATCCTCGTGTCCATGTTCGGCTGCCTCAACGGCCTGGTGCTTTCCGGCGCCCGGGTCTACCAGCGCATGGCCGAGGATGGCCTCTTCTACCCCAGCGCTGCCAAGCTCAACACGCATGGCGTGCCAGCCTTCGGCCTCTGGATCCAGGCCTTCTGGACCTGCCTGCTCACCCTCACGGGAACCTACGGGCAGCTGCTGGATTTCGTCATGCTGCCCACCATCCTCTTCTACATCCTCACCGTGGGTGGTGTTTTCCTCCTGCGCTGGCGGCGGCCCGAACTGGACCGCCCCGTGCGTGTCTGGGGCTATCCGGTGGTGCCGGCCCTCTACCTCCTGGGCGCCACCGCCATCGTCGGCGCCCTCTTCATCTACCGTCCCAGTTATTCCTGGCCTGGCCTCCTGCTGGTGGCGCTGGGTGGGCCCGTGTACCTGGCGGTGAAACCCCGCGTGAAAGCCTGATTCCCAAAGGAGTCCATATGCTCCATGTCGTCGTTCTCGGGGCCGGTCGCGTCGGCGGCGCCATGGCCAAGGATCTCAGCCAGGATTTCCGGGTCACGGTGGCGGACCGCGCCCCCAGCGCCTTGGCCCGCTTGCGGGGGACGGGACCGGACACGCGGCTGGCGGATGTCTCCCGCACAGAGGGTGTGGCAGAAGCCGTGGCAGACGCGGACCTCGTGGTAGGCGCCGTGCCCGGCTTCATGGGCTTCGCCATGGCCCGAGCCGTGCTGGAGGCCGGCAAACCCCTGGTGGACATCTCCTTCTTCGACGAGGACTGCTTCGAGCTGGATGCCCTTGCCAAACGCCAGAACCTCACGGCCATCGTGGACTGCGGCGTGGCGCCGGGTTGCGGCAACCTCATCCTGGGCGACCTCTCCCGGCAGTGGGATCGCATCACCTCCTTCGAGTGCCTGGTGGGCGGCCTGCCCGTGGTCCGCACCTGGCCCTACGAGTACAAGGCCGGGTTCAGTCCCATCGATGTCATCGAGGAATACACCCGTCCCGCCCGCTACGTGAAGGATGGCCGCGTGGTCACCCTGCCGGCCTTATCGGAACCAGAGCTGCTGGATTTCGAGGGCCTGGGCACGCTGGAATCCTTCAACACCGATGGCCTGCGCAGCATCATCAAGACCTTTCCCAAGGTGCCTTCCATGAAGGAAAAAACCCTGCGCTATCCCGGCCACATCGAGAAGATGCGCATGCTCCGGGAATCGGGCTTCTTCGGCAAGGACAAGATCCTGGTGGGAGGCGTGGAGGTGAGCCCCCTGGACCTGACCACCGCCCTGCTCTTCCCCCTCTGGTTCATGGAGGAAGGCGACGAGGATTTCACGGTGATGCGGGTGGTGGTGGAAGGCGAGAAGAACGGCCAGCGCATGCGCAAAGAACTGAACCTGCTGGATCGCTACGACCGCACCACGCGCACCACCTCCATGGCCCGCACCACGGGCTACACCTGCACGGCGGCGGTGCGGCTGCTGGCCAAGGGCGGCTACTCACGCAAGGGCATCAGCCCGCCGGAATTCCTGGGCCAGGAGCCCGGGGCCTGGGACTTCATCCGGGAAGACCTGGCGCGGCACGGCGTAGTCTTCACCGAGAGTTAGGCCAACTCAGTCCAGTTCCCTGTGGCGGATGGTCAGGGCCGCCACATCGCCCTTGAGGCGGTGGGCCAGCATCTCGACGAGTGCCACAGAGCGGTGCTGGCCGCCGGTGCAGCCAATGGCGAGGGTGTGATAGGCGCGGCCCTCCTGGCGCACCAGGGGCAGGGACCAGCGCAGCCATGCCTCGGCCTTTTCCAGGAACTCCCGAAATTCGTGGGACTCGAGCAGGTACTCCTGCACGGCCCAGTCCCGCCCGGTGAGCGGCTTCAGAGCCTCCACATAGAAGGGATTCGGCAGAAACCGCGCGTCCAGCACCACGTCCGCATCTGCGGGGACGCCGCGCTTGAAGCCGAAACTGAGCAGGCGGACCGCCGTCTCACGCGTGGGCAGCTGCGGCACCAGCGAGGCGATGCGGAGCCGAAGCTCGGAGAGGCTCAGGCCCGTCGTATCGAGGATGGTGGTGGCCATGGCCCGGATGGGCGCCAGCAGCTCCCGCTCCCGCTGGATGCCTTCTCCCGCCGTGCCCAGAAGGGCCAGGTGGTGAGGGCGCCGGGTTTCGGAATAGCGGCGCAGCAGCACCGATTCATCCGCCTCCACGAACACGATCTGCACCGGCACGTCGCCACCACGGAGCCGATCCACGAGAGGGCCAAACTCCAGCGCGAAATCCGCCTGGCGGCTGTCCATGCCCACCACCAGCCGCTCGTGGCCAGGCGTCAACTTGGATTCCAATTCCAGCAGCGGCTCCAGCAGCCGTGGCGGCACATTGTCCAAAGCCGTGCAGCCGCTGTCTTCCAGGGCGCCCAATACCGAGTGCCGCCCCGCCCCTGACAGTCCTGTAACGACGATGAGTTCCATGCCCCTAGTGTGCAGCAGGGCCTGCGGCCATGGCTCAAGAAAATCGCAGGGGGCGCAAAGGCCCCCTGCGGTTTTCCCGGTTGGAACAGAAAGGGCTGATCAGTCTTCCAGGCCGCCGGCGGTGAAGCGCAGCACGCGCTGGATGCCGTCGGGGGCATTGCCCTGTTCATCGGGGCCCAGCTCGAAAGTCTCCGAGGGGCCGCGGAAGAAGTCTTCATCGGGCGTATAGGCCGGCTGGGGTTCCACGCGGTAAAGGTAGGAGATGATTTCGTCCTCGTAGCCGAAGCGCATCTGCTCGAAATACTCGTAGCTTTCGCGCTTGTATTCCACGAGCGGATCCTTCTGGCCGTAGCCGCGGAAGCCGATGGCCTCCTTCAGGTGGTCCATGACCAGCAGGTGGCGCTTCCAGGCGGCGTCGATGATCTGCAGGATGGACCAGCGCTCGTAGCTGCGCATGCCCTCCCCCCCCAGACGCTCGTCCTTGCCTTCGTAGTAGGTCTGCACCAGCTTGGCCAGGGCCTCGCTGGCCTGGGCCTGGGGCAGATGCCCAATGCCATCCACCTCCTCGCCCGTCAGAGTGAACAGCTGCTCCACGCGCTCGCGGAAGCCCGGCAGGTCGCGCTCGCCCTTGTCCACCAGGAAATCATGGGCCAGGCCTTCGGCGATCTCGCCCGCCACGCGGAGGACGTACTCCTTGGTGTTGCCCTTGAGGATTTCCGTGCGCAGTCCGTAGAAGAAGATGCGCTGCTTGTTCATCACATCGTCGTACTCGAGCAGGTGCTTGCGGATCTCGAAATGGTGGGCTTCCACGCGCTTCTGGCTGCGCTCGATGGCGCGGGTGACCATGCCGGCCTCGATGGGCTCGTCATCGTTCATGCCCATGGCGCCCATGAGGTTCTTGATGCGGTCGCCGCCGAAGATCCGCATGAGGTCATCCTCAAGGGACAGGTAGAAGCGGCTGGAGCCGGGATCGCCTTGGCGGCCGGCGCGGCCGCGCAGCTGATTGTCGATGCGGCGACTTTCGTGGCGCTCGGTGCCAAGAATGTGCAGGCCACCCAGGGCCACCACTTCCTCATGCTCGACGGCGGTCTGTTCGCGCATCTTCTCCACCAGGGCGGCGAACTCTGCGGTCTCCAGGCCCTCTTCGTCATAGAGCGCGATGCCCTTCTTCTTCGCCTCGATGCGGGCCAGGCCTTCCGGATTGCCGCCCAGGATGATGTCGGTGCCGCGGCCCGCCATGTTGGTGGCGATGGTGACGGCGCCCTTGCGGCCGGCCTGGGCGATGATCTCGGCTTCACGCTCATGGTGCTTGGCATTCAGCACCACGTGGGGAATGCGGGCCGCCTTGAGGGAATCCGCCAGCTCCTCGCTGCTGTCGATGCTGGCCGTGCCCACCAGGACCGGCTGGCCCTTGGTGTGCAGATCGCGGATCTCCTCGACGATGGCCTTCTTCTTCCCCGCGCGGGTGGAGTAGACCGTGTCGGCGAAATCCTTGCGGACCATGGGCATGTTGGTGGGCACCACGAGCACATCCACTTTGTAGATGGAGTGCAGTTCCGTGGCTTCAGTTTCCGCCGTGCCCGTCATGCCGGAGAGCCGGCTGTACATCCGGAAGAAGTTCTGGAAGGTGACGGTGGCGAGGGTCTGGTTCTCGGCGTTGACTTCGACGCCTTCCTTGGCCTCGATGGCCTGGTGCAAGCCGTTCGACCAGCGCCGACCCGGCATGGCCCGGCCGGTGAACTCGTCCACGATGACCACTTCCATGCCCTTGCCGTCCTCCTTGGGGCGGACCATGTAGTCCACGTCGAGCTTGTAGAGGTTGTGGGCCAGGAGAGCCTGGTTGAGGCCGTGCAGGGTCTCAATGCTGGTGGGGTCGTAGAGGTTCGCCACGCCCAGCAGCTGCTCCGCGTGGTGGATGCCGTCATCCGTGAGCATGACCTGGCGGTCCTTCTCGTCGACCTTGTAGTGCGTCTCGGCCTTCAACTTGGGCACGATGGCGTCGATGCGGAAATACTTGGAGGTGTCCTCTTCGCTGCTGCCCGCGATGATGAGCGGCGTGCGCGCCTCGTCGATGAGGATGCTGTCCACTTCGTCCACGATGGCGAAGTTGAAGCCGCGCTGGGTGAAGTCGGCCAGATCCCACTTCATGTTGTCGCGCAGGTAGTCGAAGCCCAGTTCGTTGTTGGTGGCGTAGGTGATGTCGGAGCCATAGGCGTCGCGCCGCTGCTGGTCGTCCAGCCCATGCTGGATGACGCCGATGCTCAGGCCCAGCCAGTTGTAGAGGCGGCCCATCCATTCCGCGTCGCGGCGGGCGAGGTAGTCGTTCACGGTGACAAGGTGGGCGCCCTTGCCAGCCAGGGCGTGCAGGTAGAGGGGCAGCGTGGCGGTAAGCGTCTTGCCCTCACCCGTGCGCATCTCCGCCACCTTGCCTTCGTGCAGGGCCATGCCGCCCACCAGCTGCACGTCGAAATGGCGCATCTTCAGCACACGCTTGCTGGCCTCGCGCGCCACGGCGAAAGCCTCCGGCAGAATGTCGTCCAGCGTGGCGCCGTTGGCCAGCTTTTCCTTGAAATAGGGCGTCTTGGCCTTGAGGGCCTCGTCGCTGAGGGCCGAAATTTCCGGCTCCAGGGAGTTGATGAACTGGACCTTGGCCCACAGCCGCTTCAGCTCCCGGTCATTCTTGGAGCCGATGAGTTTCTTGAGAAGGTTGTCGAGCATGGAACCGTCCAGTCGCGTAAACCATCGATTGTAGCGTGGTGGCCCCCCGTTTCCCAGCGCTGGTCCGACCTTTCAAGGCTTCGCGGTTGCCGACTTTACCCGTCCAAGGCAGACTGATTGTTTGGATTCTGGAGGAAACATGACCGTTGAACGCACCTTTGCCATCGTGAAGCCCGACGCCGTCAAGGACGGCCACATCGGTGAGATCATCAGCGCCATCGAGCAGAGCGGCCTGAAGGTGGTCGGCCTCAAGCTGACCCGCCTCACCCCCGCCATTTGCCAGGGCTTCTACCACGAGCATGTGGGCAAGGGCTTCTACGCCGAGCTGGAGGCCTTCATGACCGAAGGCCCCGTGGCCCTCATGGTGCTGGAAGGCGAGAACGCCATCCTGCGCTGGCGCGATCTCATGGGCGCCACCAACCCGGCCAATGCCGCCGAAGGCACCCTCCGCAAGCGCTTCGGTGCCAGCATCGGCCGCAACGCCACCCACGGCAGCGACAAGCCCGAGAGCGCCAGGTTCGAGGTCGGCTACTTCTTCAACGCGTTCGAGCAGTTCTGAGCCTTCCCGGGGCGAAGCCCCTCGCGAAAATCGGCGCCATCGGCGCCGATTTTCGTCATGAGCGGAAGCCTGGCAGAACCTCAGACCTCGGCGACCGCCTGCAGCGCCGACTGGCAGAGCCGCCGCACGCCTGGCATCAGATCGGCGCTTTGCAGCCCCTTGTCGCTGAACCACTGGCCGCCCGGAGGCGGGGGGGGCAGCTCGTCTTCAGGCGCCTTCGTGCGCAGGAGGTGGCTGAGGTAGAGACGCTGCTGGCCCTCCAGGCCCTCAAGCCGCAGCAGCCATGGCGTGGGCAGCCGGCTGGTGCGTTCATCAAACACCACGGGCAGCACCGAGCTGTCCACGAAACGGAAGGGCATGCCCCAAGCGGCTTCGATCTGGGCGTTCAGCAGAGAGGTCGGCAGGAAGCCTGGCGCCCAGGGGATCTGGGCCGGCATGAGCAAGCCTCGATGGGGGCTGTGGGGTGAGGGCACCAGCAGGACGAAAGGGGTCTGCTGGCCATGGACCAGCACGCCTTCGATGAAGGTCGTGAGGTGAACTCGCCCCTCTGCCATCAGCGGCCTCCTGCGGTTTCCAGTTCCTGCATGATGCGGTCCCGGGCCGTGGAGACTTCTGCCACAGCGGCCTCGGGCTTGAGCTTGATCACGTCCTTGGTGCGGCGATCCCGCAGTTCCACGATGCCATCCTTCAGGCCCTTGGCGCCCACGGTGAGGCGCAGGGGGAAGCCCAGCAGGTCGGCGTCCTTGAACTTGGCGCCCGGGCTCAGGCCCTCGCGATCGTCATGCAGCACCTCGAAACCGGCGGCTTCCAGATCCTTCTCCACCTGGCTGGCCACGCCAGACACCTCGGCGCTGCCCGGATCCAGGCAGACCAGGTGCACCTGGTAAGGCGCGATGGGCCAGGGCCAGATGATGCCGTCAGCATCGTAGTTCTGCTCGACAGCCGCGGCCACCGTGCGGGTGATGCCGATGCCGTAGCAGCCCATGACCATGGGATTCTCTTTGCCCTGCTCGTCGAGGAAGGTGCAGGACATGGATTTGGAATACTTCAGGCCCAGCTTGAAGACCTGCCCCACCTCGATGCCCCGGAATGCCTGGTAGCTGCCCTTCCCGCAGCGGGTGCAGGCATCGCCCTCGGAGGCGGTGCGCAAGTCGACGTAGGCGCAACCCGGCAGGTCGCGGGCGGGATCCAGGCCAAAGTGGTGGTAGTCCGTCCGGTTCGCGCCGCAGGTGAGGTTCACCGCGCCCTTGAGGCTGGCGTCCACCAGCATCTGCACGTCCTTCAGGCCCACCGGCCCCATGAAGCCGGTCTTGGCGCCGGTGAAGGCCTCGGCTTCCTCCAGGGGCATGAGCTCCATTTCGGCGGCGCCTACGTGGTTTTTCACCTTCACGGGATTAACTTCGTGATCGCCGCGCAGCACGGCCCCCACCAGCTTGGTGGCGCCGTCCGCGAACGTGACACGGTACAGGAAGAACTTGCTGGTCTGAGCCAGGGGCATGCCGTCGTGCTCGGCGTCCTTCATGCCGGCAGCCTGCTCCACTTGACCCAGCACCCCTGGCGTGCAGAAGTGGTCCCGCTTCAGCTCAAAGGCCGCTCCGTGGTCGCCCGCGGGCAAGGCGGGCGCCTCGGTCTTCTCAATGTTGGAGGTGTAGTCGCAGGCATTGCAGCTGAGGATGGCGTCTTCGCCGCTGCCAGCCAGCACGTGGAACTCGTGGGTGAAGCTGCCGCCAATGGCGCCGCTATCGGCTTCCACCGGACGGAATTTCACCCCAAGGCGGGCGAAGATGCGCTTGTAGGCGTTGAACATCGCCCAGTACTCACGGTCGGCGCAGGCATCGTCCGCGTGGAAGGAGTAGCCGTCCTTCATGGTGAATTCACGGCCGCGCATGAGGCCGAAGCGGGGGCGGCGCTCATCCCGGAACTTGGTCTGAATCTGGAACAGGTTCATGGGCAGCTGTTTGTAGCTGCGCACGTTCTTGCGGACGATGTCGGTGATGACTTCCTCGTGGGTGGGGCCCAGGCAGAAGTTGTAGAACTCACGCTCATCGGGCTTCTCACCCCGGGCACGGCGCTCGGCCACCTCGGCCTTGGCCTTGCGGTCGCAGAAGCGCAGCAGCTCGTCGCCGTAGAACTTCCAGCGGCCGCTCTCCTGCCACAGCTCCGCAGGCAGCACCGCTGGCATGGTCAGCTCCTGGCAGCCATCCTTGGCCAGCTCTTCGCGGACGATTTCCTCAAATTTGCGAATGCTCCGGAAAGCCAGGGGCAGGTAGCTGTAGATGCCGGCGGCCACCTTCTGGATCATGCCCGCCCGCATCATGAGCTGCTGACTCACCACGTCAGCGTCGCGCGGCGTCTCGCGCAGGGTCTGGATCAGGAGCTTGGATTGCTTCATGGGGGCCTCGAACCTTCAAGTCTAGCCCATGCCCCACTGTTCCTGCGGCCTCAGATCCCACGGCCAGGCTTCGGCTGGCCCTTGGATGGGGGCCCGGGGGGACATCGCGAGCGAAGCGAGCAGGCGGTCCCCCCGGACAGCATCAATTCAGGAGGCTCTGCACGAGGGCACTGGCGGCCTTGCCATCAATGGCACCGCCGTGAGCGGCCTGGAGGGCCTTCATGACCAGGCCCATGTCTTTCTTGGAGGCCGCCCCGCTCTGGGCGATGGCCGCCTTCACGGCCTCCTCCAGGGCCGACCCCTCGATCATGGCCGGCAGGTAGGGCCGAAGCAGCTCGATCTCGGCACGCTCCTGGGAGGCCCGATCCCCTTGGCCCACCTTCTCGAATTGGGCCACGCTGTCTTCCCGGGATTTCACCAGCCGCTTGAAGACAGCCAAGGCATCCGCATCGGCCAGCACGCCCTGGGGCCCCAGGCCCTTGGCCACGGCTTCGTTCTTGTAGGCGGCGAGGGCCATGCGCAGCACCTGGGTGCGGGCCGCGTCCCGAGCCAACATGGCGGTCTTCAGATCGGCCTGCAGGCGGTCCAGCATGGGTGACTCCTCGGGTGTCCTGGTCATGGTGACGCGACTGGGCGGGTCGCTCAATGCCAGAAGTCATGCGAGGATGTGCCTCGACCGAAAGAGGATGCAGTCCATCCATGGGGCCCCATGAACGTCGCATTCATCAATCCCTTCATTGAATCCACCCTCCGCAGCCTGGAGATGATGGCCAGCATCGCGGCCGAGAAGGCGGGGCTCTCCGTGAAGGAGGACCTCATAACCACCTACGACATCTCGGCCATCATCGGCATCACCGGCGATACATCGGGCTCCATCATCCTCAGTTTTCCGGTGAACCTGGCCTGCAAGATCGCCAGCAACATGCTCATGGAGGAGATCACCGCCCTGGACAAGAGCGTGGAGGATGCCATCGGCGAAATCGGCAACATCGTGGTGGGGGATGCCCGGCGCCTGCTCATCCAGGATGGGTTCAGCCTCTCCATTTCGGTGCCCACGGTGGTGGTCGGCAAAGGCCACAAGATCAGCCGCAGCGGCGATGTCCCCTGCATCGCCATTCCTTTCAAGACCGAGTTCGGCGAATTTGAAGTCAACGTCGGCCTGAAGGAATAGGTTCCTTCTTCCGATTCATGCAGAAAGGGCGCCCGAAGGCGCCCTTTCGCTTGAGGGAAACGGCGTCGCCGTTTCCGGCTCAGGCCTTTTCGTACTTGATCACTTCCACGGGGCAACCGGCGGCGGCGGCCTCGATGCTGGCTTCCAGGTCCGTGCCGTAGCTGCCGGACAGGGGGCTCATCTCGTCGCGGTTCTCGGTGTCCTGGCCGTCCTCACGCACGGAGCCATTGACGTTGCAGCTGGTGTCGGTGACGTGGAAGACGTCGGGGCACTCGGCTTCGCAAGCGTTGCACACGATGCAGCCTTCTTCGATCCACACTTTGGTGATGGCCATGGTCGTCTCCTCGAGATTCAAATGGGGCCCGTCGTGGGCAGATCCAACCAACCTAGCATCGCCGCAGCCAAGGACCAAGCCTCCCCTGGCCCCTCTCGGCGTGGGAGACTGGACTTGTGACGGAGGTCCAACCATGAGCCTGGAGGAATCGGGAATTCTTGCCCGGATCCGGGCCTTGCTGCCTGGAGGCGGAGGGCTTGTGGATGACTGCGGCGCCCTGCCCCCCACGCCGCCTGGTGAAACACTGCTCGTCACCACCGACCTCATGGAATCGGATCAACATTTCCGGCTGGATTGGCACCCCCCCGACCTGCTGGCCAGAAAGCTGCTGACCGTGAACCTCTCGGATCTGGATGCGTCCGGCGCGAGACCCGTGGGCTACACCCTCACCTTGGCCCTGGGGCCCGAGATTGATGGTGCCTGGCTCGAGCGGTTCCTGGAGGGGCTTGCCGCAGCGTCCCGCGCAACTCAGGTCCAGGTGCTCGGTGGCGATACCGTGGGGCGCCCAGCCGGACTGGGGCTGGGCCTCACCGCCTTTGGTTTCGCCAGGCGCTGGCTGCGCCGGGATGGACTTCAACTCGGCGATCGCATCTTCGTGGATCAGCGTCCCGGCGCCAGCCTTCGCGGGTTGCGCAAACTCCAGGGTGGACAGCGGTGGGACGCGGACCATCCCGATCCCGACCTCTTGGCCCATCTCGCGCCTTCCCCCAATCTGGGCCTGGGGCTTCGCCTGGCCGGCATGCCGGAAGTCCACGCCTGCCTCGATCTCTCGGACGGCCTCAGCCGCGACCTCCGCAACCTGGCCCTGGCATCGGGCCTCAGCATCGCGGTGGAATCGAGCCTGGATGAGGATGCGCTGCGCGGCGGCGAGGATTACGCACGCTGTTTCGGCACAGCCATGGCCCAGGACGACCTCGAGCGGCGCCTTGGAGTGGCATTGATTCCCGTGGGTCGCGCCCAGGAACCTGGGGCTGCGCCGTTGCTCGTCTATGATGGGAATGGGCCGCGCCCCCTGCCGGACCTTGGATTCGACCACTTCGCCCATGACTGATCCCATTGAACAGCAAAGCCCGGCCACGGCCGCTCCCGCCGCGCCCAAGGGCCTATGGAACCGCCTCAAGGCGCACATCCTGCACCCGGAACTCTCGCCGGAACAGGTGGCCTGGAGTTTCGCCCTGGGCTTCTCCATCGCCTGGAATCCGCTCCTGGGCCTTCACACCGGCATGGTGTTCCTCTTCTGCATCCTCTTCCGCCGCCTTCATCGCCCGCTCATGATCATGGCCATGCTGGTGAACAATCCCTGGACCATGGTGCCCATCGCCACCGCCAGCGCCTGGGTGGGCAACCTGGTGCGAGGCCGGTTCACCGCCGCCAACCTCGCCAAGGTCGATTGGCACGCCATCGGCTGGCGCAGCTTCCTTACCTGGGACGGTTTCGAAGCCACCACCACCATGCTGCGCCCCGTTCTGAAGTCCTACCTCATCGGCGGGACCATCTGCACCGTGGTGGCCCTGCCTGTTGGCTACTTCTTCATGCTCTGGCTGGCCAAGCGCCTGCGGCGGATTCACTGGCCGCACCTGCTGGAACCGGCCTGCCCACCCCAAGACATCCCACCTGGAGGTTGATCCCATGGACATGCGGTTTCTGATGAAACAAGCCCAGCAGATGCAGGCCAAGCTGGCGGAGGCCCAGGCGAATCTGCGCGTCGAAGGCACCGCCGGTGGCGAGCTGGTGAAGGTCACTCTCAACGGCTCCAAGGAGCTGGTGGGTCTTTCCATCGCCAAGGACGCCATGGATCCCGAGGATCCCTCCATGCTCGAAGACCTGCTGCTGGCGGCCTTCCGCGACGCCGCCACCAAGACCGACGAGGCCATGAAGAAGCAGATGGGCGGCATGGGCGCCGGCCTCAACCTGCCCGGCCTCGGGCTCTGAGGGCTTTCATGACGTTCACCACGGAGACACGGAGAACACCGAGAAGAACCACGGAGGGAAGCAGGCACTTCCACTTTTCTCCGTGTGAACTCCGTGCCTCCGTGGTGAATCGTTTTCCCTTCGCGGAGGCCACGTCATGAAGCTGCCGCCGCCCCTCGAGGCCGTGGTCGAAAGCCTCCAGAAGCTCCCGGGAGTGGGCTCCAAGTCCGCGCAAAGAATGGCCCTGCACCTTCTGAAGGAAGGCCCAGAGGCCATGGCCCACCTGGCCCATCAGCTGCAGCAGGCGGCGGAAAAGGTGGGCTTCTGCCAGGTTTGCGGGGCCTTCACCGACCAACCCATCTGTCCCATCTGCCTGGATCCCCGCCGGGACCCCGCCAGCCTGGTCATCGTGGCCGAAGCCTCCAACGTGCTCAGCTTCGAGCGCAGCGGGCATTTCCGGGGCCGCTACCACGTGCTGGGGGGGCTCATCTCGCCCCTGCGCGGCGTGGGGCCGGATCAGCTGCGCATCCGCGAACTGCTCAAGCGCCTGGAAGATGGCGCCATCCAGGAAATCATCCTGGCCACCAACCCCACGGTGGATGGCGAAGCCACCGCGAGTTGGCTGGCCCGCATGCTCGAACCCATTGGCGTGCGCACCACGCGCATCGGCCTTGGCCTACCGATCGGCAGCGATCTCGAATACGCCGACGAACTCACTCTAGACCGTGCCATGGAAGGGCGGCGGTTGGTCTAAGGCCGCTAGTACGTCACCCGGACGTCACCCCGTGCCCAGGTCTGACAGGCCAGGCGCTGGTCGGGTTGGGCTTTCAGGGCCAGGAGCACGCGGGATTCGGCGGCGCCCTTCTCGCTGAGGTGCTCGGCGCCTTCCACCACGGTGACGAGGCAGGTGCCGCAGCGGGCGTGGCCCCCGCAGCGATGGGGGAGGGGCACCCCGGCCTTGGTGCTGGCGGCGAGCAAGGCTGTTTCCCGGTCGCATTCCGCCGCGCCGGGGGTTTTGCCATCGAAACGAACCATGTGCATGTGTTACCCATAAGTCGTTAAAGCAGAGTGGATAGAAACAATCAACAACTCCACTCTATCAGGCCTGCCCCCGTCGGAGATGCCCTTTCGCCGTGGCCAGGAACCGTTCCCGGGCCACCGCATGATCCACGATGGGCTCCGGGTAGTCCCACGCAGCGCTCAGGGCCTTGGGCGCCTTCCAGGGCTCATGGATCAAGGCCGTTGGGCAGAACGCCAGTTCCGGCACCCAGCGCCTGACGTAGTCGCCTTGGGGATCGAACTTCAGCCCCTGGGCCACGGGGTTGAAGATGCGGAACCAGGGCTGGGCATCGCAGCCGCAACCGGCGCTCCACTGCCAGCCTGAGTTGTTCTGGGCCCAGTCACCATCGGTGAGCCAGCGCAGGTAGTGCGCTTCACCCCGGCGGTAGTCCAGCAGCAGGTGCTTGGTCAGGAAACTGGCCGCCACCATGCGGGCCCGGTTGTGGACGAACCCCTCCGCCAGCAGCTGCCGGGCGGCGGCATCTACCACGGGGTACCCGGTGCGACCCTGGGTCCAGGCTTCCCAAGCCCCTTGATCCTCTCGCCAGGGGAAGCCTTCAAATTCTGGGCGGAAGGGGCTGTTCAGAAGCTCTGGCCATTCCCACAGCAGGTGGTGGCTGAACTCCCGCCAAAGCAGTTCGTTGAGGTAACGCCGCACGGATTCGCCTGCATCCACAGCCGCGGCGGCCTGCCACACCGTTCGCACGGAGAGCGTTCCGAACTTCAGATCGGCGCTGAGTCGCGAAGTGCCGGGCCGATCCATGCGATCGCGGTCTGATCCGTAGGTCTCGATGGGGCCAGTGATGAAGGCCTTCAGCCGCGACCGGGCCGCCCGTTCGCCACCGGGCTGAAGGCCTGGATTCGGCGACAGCCCAAGGTCCAGCAGAGTGGGAATGCCGCTGGTGGCACCCTCGATGTCGGTCGGCACCGGCGGCAGGCGGCGCGGAGCCAGCAGCGGCGCACCGAGGTCCAGCCTCACCCCACAGGCGCGGCTGAAGGGCGTGAACACTCGGAACATGGCCCCCTGCCCGTTCCGAACGGTGCCAGGCGGCAGCAGGGTTTCGCCCTCGAACAGCCGGAAGGCGATGCCCTCCCGCGCCAGGCCCTGCGCCACACGGCGGTCCCGCTCCCGGCCGAAGGGTTCCACCCAACGATGGGCCAAGACTTGGTCCACCTTCCAGCGGGCCGCCAGGCGCGGCAGCACCTCCACGCTGCGGCCTGGCACCACCAGGAGCCTGGAGCCCAGATGGGCCAGGTTGGCCTCCAATGCCCTCAAGGACTCCAGGAGGAACTGCATCCTGTGCGGCAGCTGCTGAGCCCGCTCCGCCGCGAAGAACCACGGGTCCAGCACAAACAGTGGGATGACCTCCCCGGCGGCCACCGCCTCCACCAGTGGCCCATGATCCGCCAGCCGCAGATCCTTCCCCCGGAACCACACGATGCTTCGCATGAGGTGAGCCTAGCGGAGGCGTGGTCGCGAGGGTGGCCTTGGAACCTGGACGGGTTCAGATCACTCGTGGGCCCCGCTGGCCAGGGCCACCTGCCACAGGCCGGAAGGATCCGGGTGCATGAGCCATTCGGACACCAAGGGGCGGCGCATCCAGGCGCCCACGGCCAGTTCCTGGTCGAGCTGCCCAGGCGACCAGCCGGCATAACCCAGGAACAGCCGATAGTGGGCGGTGGGATCGCCCAGCAAGGTTTCCAGAAGATCCTTGCGGTGGCTCACGAAGTGGGTGAGGTCCACCACCGTGTCCTCTTCCTCAGGCAGACCGCCCTGGGAGAGCAGGATGCCGCGCTGGGGATCCACGGGACCACCCCGCCAAGCAGTGGCCTCCTCCGAGCCCCGGAAGGCCATGCCGCCTTCGTCGCAGACCTGGGCCAGGGCCAAGGGCAGGGGCCGGTTCAGGATGAGCCCCAGGGCCCCCTCCTCGTCGTGCTCAACGATGAGCACCACGGTGTGGAGGAAGTTGGGGTCCAGCAGGGCGGGACTGGCCACCAGGAGGCAAGGTGCTTCGTACGACATGATGCCGATGATGATAGCCCAGGCCAGGCGGTAGGCTTGTAGGGATGCGCACACCCCTGCCCTCCCACCTCGGTGCCCTTCGCGAGGGCGTTTCGCTGCTCCGCCGCCATCCCTGGCAGTTCCTGGGCCTGGCGTTCCTGGCCATGGCCCTGGCCCAACTGGGCCCGGCCCTGGAGTTGGCGGCTGGGGCAGGCCCGAACCCGCTTCTCCAGCCCATCTTCGGCTTTGCCGGACTGCTGCCTCTGGAGATGTATTTCATCCCGAGGTTCCAGGCGCAATTGGACGCAGAGAGCCGGAACACCGCTGCATGGCGGGAAACCTTCGACCAGCGCTGGCTGCCGACGTTCCTCGCCCGCATTGGCATCAGCATGGCCATCGGCATCGGCGTGCTGCTGTTCATCATTCCCGGCATCGTGATCATGACGCTGTTCGGCTGGGCTCCCCTGCGCATGCTCCTGCGTGGAGATGGCTTCCTGCCCGCCCTGAAGTGGAGCCAGACCGCCATGGCGCGGCACTGGCCCCGGATCGTTCAGGCTGTGCTGGCCATGATGCTGGTGGCCCTGGTCTACCAGGGGATCTCCATCTGGGCCATGGAGCGCTTGGTGCCCTCAGCGGATCCGAACTCGGTTCCTGGAGCTCTGCTGCGGCTGAAACACCCAGCCTTCTGGGCGTTCAACCTCACCAGCGGCATGCTGAATCTCTGGCTGAGCTGCGCCCTGCTGGCCCTCTTCCGGCGCCTGGAAGCGCAGGTGGATTCGCCTTCAGAGGCCTGAATTCAGCAGCCGCACCCGGCGGCATGCTTGCCCTGGATGCAGAGTTCGCATACGCGGATGGAGTGGCCGAGGCCGATGAGTTCGATCTGGGGACTGAGGAAACCGTCCTTGGCCGGTTCCTCTTTCATCAGATCGGTGGAGAGGTATTTCTTGTTGCTGTCGCTGAAGACCGTCACCACCACCGCATCGCGACCCAGCCGATCCTGGGCCTGGAGGGCCGCGAGGAAATTGGCACCACTGCTGATGCCAACGCCCAGGCCCCGGCTGGCCAGCTTCTGGGCCATGAGGATGGCGTCGCCGTCATCCACGGAGAGGATGTCGTCGAGCTGATCCAGCTGCACGATGGCGGGAATGAACTCGTCGGAGATGCCCTGGATGCGGTGCTTCCCCACCTTGTGGCCCGTGTGGAGGGTGGGCGAGTTGGAGGGTTCGACCGGATGCACCTGGATGGCCGGGTTCTGGGCTTTGAGGAAACGCCCCACACCCATGACCGTGCCCCCCGTGCCCACACCGGCCACGAAGGCCTGGGGGCGCAACCCCTGGGAACCCAGCTGGGCCCAGATTTCCGGGCCCGTGGTGGTGGCATGGGCTTCCACGTTGGCATCGTTGGCGAACTGGCGGGGCAGGAAGGCATCCGGCGTCCGATCCGCCCACTCCTCGCTGAGCCGGATGGAGCCCAGGAAGCCGCCCTCCGCCGCGCTCACCAGGCGCACCTCGGCGCCGAAGGAGCGGATCAGATCCTTGCGCTCCTGGTTCATCCAGTCCGGCATGAAGATGGTCACGGGATGGTTCAGGGCCCGACCCAACGCCGAGAAGGAGATGCCCGTGTTGCCGCTGGTGGCTTCCCCGATGGCAGCTCCGGGCCTGAGTTTTCCGCTGGCATGGGCCCTTCGCAGGATGTGCAGGGCCATGCGGTCCTTGATGCTGCCGGTGAAGTTGAAATTCTCCGCCTTGGCATAGATGCGGCGCGGCTCGCCCTTGTAGAGGACATCCAACGCCAACAGGGGCGTGAAGCCCACCAGGCGGTTCAAGGTGCGAAAGGTCGACTGCACATCGGTCATTCCGGGCCTCATCAACAGACAGGTTCAACCTTCTCATGGGCGACGGCTTCATCCCACCCCGAGGTGGCAGGATGGCCCCATGGCCTTTACGTTTCGTCGGTGAAGTAGCCGGGATCCTCCAGCTCCACCAGATCTCCGGCCTCGAGCCGGGCCTTCTGTTCGGCGGAAAGGGCGAGTTCCAGCCAGCGGGGATCCGTGCGGCCGTTCAGGAAATGGGCGGACGGCTCGGCCGCCTCGAAATCCTCGCGCTGCCGCCAGAGATGCACCCAGCCCACATGGTTGATCCGCGCCCATACATTCATGTGCAGGGCCCTCCTGCCGCCGCTTCCTTGCGCAGAACGGCCACGCCGTGAACCAGCAGGGGCCAGGCCAACTGGATCTGCTCCAGCGCCGCGGCGGGCCTGCCCGAGAGGTTCAAGATCACGGTGCGGCCGGCGATGCCGCAGACCGCGCGACTCGCAAAGGCCAAAGGATGGCCGCCTTTGGCCCGGATCAATTCGCAGATGCCCGGCGCTTCCCGTTCGATGACGCGGCGAGAGGCCTCCGGGGTGGTGTCCCGCAATCCGAATCCAGTTCCCCCGCAGGTGAGCACCAGGGGCACCCCCTGGGCCACCGCGTGGCGAAGATCAGCCTCCAGGAGACTGGGATCGTCGGGCATCAGCGCGGTGCTCACGGTCCTCACACCCTGCCCTTCGAGCCAAGCGGTCAACAGCGGCGTTGATTGATCCTGGTACTCGCCTCGCGACGCGCGATCCGACAGGGTGATGAGATGCACGTGCTCCATCGCTCGGGCTCCAAGGAATTCCCCAATGGCCTGGAAG
The DNA here is from genome assembly GCF_030758935.1 of Geothrix sp. PMB-07. Lineage (NCBI taxonomy): Bacteria > Pseudomonadati > Acidobacteriota > Holophagae > Holophagales > Holophagaceae > Geothrix > Geothrix sp. PMB-07. Next base: position 1,682,136 of record NZ_CP132333.1, on the reverse strand, counting down.
AATGGATCAGGGCAGAACCAGATCGTCATCCGCCAAGGCCTTTTCGGTCTGACTCTGGCGGTAGCTCAAATACCGGTCACGGATGGCGGCATCACCCAGCGCCAGGATCGACGTGGCCAGCAGGGCGGCATTGATGGCCCCAGCCTTACCGATGGCCAGGGTGCCCACGGGGATGCCCGAGGGCATCTGCACCGTGGAGAGGAGCGCGTCCATGCCCTCGGTGGCCCAGCCCTTCATGGGCACGCCCAGCACCGGCAGGTGGGTCTTGCTGGCGCAGACACCCGCCAGATGAGCCGCCCCACCGGCAGCGGCGATGATGACCTTCAAGCCGCGCCCTTCGGCGCCCTTGCAGAACTCGACCACTTTTTCCGGGGTGCGGTGCGCGCTGGCCACATGGGCTTCGCAGGGAATGCCCAGGGCTTTCAGAGTCGAAGCGGTGTGCTGCATGGTCTCCCAGTCGTTCTTGGAGCCCATCAGGATGCCCACCAGGGGGTTGGTCGTCATGAATGCCTCAGCACATGTGGGGCCGTGAAGGCCGATCAAGGGAAGGGCCATTCTAGCGGACCCGAGCGAACCATGACCCACCCAGCCGGGACATTCAGTGCCGGGCCCAGCTCAAAGCCCACAGCACCCCCAGCAGGGCCAGGGCGTCGCGTTCATCAGGATCCATGCGTTCATTGCGGCGTGCGAGTTCTTCGGGGCCGGGGCCGCGCATGACCACGCGGTGAGTGTCCTGCGCCGGATCTTCCAGAAGCACCCAGTCCGGCGCCGTGCGGCCCACCACGGCGGCGCCGATGGGCACTGGGCCTGGCTTCCATCGGATCTCCAGGGGTTCCCACAGGCCCGCGTTCATCACTCGCCAGGGACCTGCGGGGGGAACCGCTGCCAGATCGAGCACCGCATCCCGATCCAGAAATCGAACGATGAGCTGGGCCTGCGGCCGCGCCACAGGCTCCGGCTTCCGGCAGCCCGCGCCAAAGAGCAGCAGCACCAGCCACGGGGCCAGCACGAGGCATCGCATGGTCTCTCCCTACACGGCCTATTTCCGATAATACGCCCGGATGGCGTTCACCACCGCGGCCGCATAGCGCTCGCGGAATTCCGGATCACGCAGGCTGGCGGCATCGTCTTCGTTGGTGAGGTTGGCCACCTCGACCAGGGCCTTGGTGGCGCCGGTGCTATAGCGGATGACCGCGGGCACCCACTTGCCACCACCCCGGTAGATGACGTTGCGAATGGGCCGGTTGGCATGGACGGGAATGCGCTCCTTCTGCAGAGCCTTCAGGAGCGCTTCCGAAAATTGGCGGCTGCGGGCCTCGCCCTGAAGCTTCTCCCGGCTGCTGAACGACACGCGGGCCGAGCGCTTGGCCTCAGCCACGCGCCCCACCTTCACCAGCCCCATGGCATGGGTGCTGGGCACCAGGGCGGCGCTGGGCACGTAGACCATGGAGCCCCGGGCTGAAGGGTGCAGGCTGTCCGCGTGGAAGCTCAGGAAGAGGGTCTTCTGGGCATCGCCCTTGGCCTGGCGGAAGGCCGCGAACCAATCATTGGCCAGCACCCAACGCAGGTTGACGCTCAGGGCCGTGGGGCTTTCACCATCCACGGCGAAGGGCGGTGTGGTGAGGATGTCCGCAGCCCGGCTGGGCGTGGTGATGGATTCGCGACTCTTGAAACCCAGGGCCGGATAGCGAATGGTGCTGCTCACCTGGGCTTCGGTTTCCTGTTCGAGCAGGCGGCGCACGCGCATGGCGATGTCGTAGACGAAATCCGATTCCCAGATGCCGTTGGCGCGGGCGCCTGGATCCACGCCGCCGTGGCCCGCGTCGAGGATGACGCGCACGCCCTTGAGCTTGGGACCGGCCTCCACGCGCACGATGCGGCGCACCTCCGCGCGCACCTCGCGCTCCTCCGCCAGCTGCGAACTGCCCTCCGGCTGGAAGGGATCTGCCAGGAACTCGAGCGGGATCTTGATGAGCTGGCCGGGCTGAATGCCGCGCACATCGGTGATGCCGCTGCGTTTCGCGATGCGATCCGCCAGTTCGTTCACCCCCTTGGGATCCACGCGGTCCGTGTAGCGGATGACCACGCTGGAGTACAGCGCCTCGCCCTTGCGCATGCGATAGGCCGCGAACTTGCCCTGGGCGTCATCGCTGAAGGACAGCAGGCCGCGGTAGGCGGATACCCGCGACTCATCGTCCAGTTCATCCTCGGGCCGCGTGCGGTCGGGGCCGCGCCCCGTGCCGCCCAGATCCACTGAAAGCAGGCCGCGGGGGATGCGCCAGACATCGCCTTCGCGCAGCTTTTCAGGAAAATCCGGATTTTCCGCCATGAGGCGGTCGTAGTTCTGGCCGTGCCCCGTGAACAGCGCCGCCAGGGTCCACACCGATTCGATTTCGGCGTAGCGCACGCGATGCCGCACCTCTTCCGGCCTCCATTGGTCGTCCGGAAAGAACGCGGCCAAGGCCCAGCGTTTTCCGTCCGGTGACAGGTTGTCGAACCCCACCCAACCGGCACCATCAGCGCCTTTGGCCAAGAAGGCCTTCGGCAGGCCCTTGCCTTCCACGCTGAGGCCCTTCTTGAACTGCAGGCGCAGGAGGACGGTACGGCCCTCCGGCGTGCGGGCCTGGGCCATGACCGGCGCCGGCTCCTGCGCCACCGGTGCGGCAAAGCACACCGGAAGCAGCAGGCCCCAGGCCAGCGGCACGGGTCTCAGGCCTCCCAAGGCGCCTCGCCGTTGGCGAGCGCTTCACCCGAACGGGCTACGCGCACCCAGCCGCGCATGGCTTCGAGCATCCCATCGGGATCTTCCGCCCGGGCGCGGAGGAAAAGCTTGAGGCGGCGCTCCAGGTGCCCGGCGCCTTCCTCCAGCAGGAAGATGCGGTCATGCAGCCGCTCGTGCGGCGCCTTGCCCGTGCTGGGCGGCAGCTTGAGTGTGCCCATGTCCAGGGTGGCGGCATTGAGGGTGAACACCCATTCCAGATCGCCGGAGAGGATGCGCAGCTTCATCTTGGAAGGACGCATGCCGCGGCCGAGGGATTCAAAGGCCTCGCGGCTTTCGGCGGGATTGCCCTTGCGCAGGGAAATTTCCTTCACCTCACCCCGCTCGGAGGTGAGCTGGATGGCATCATCCACGAAACAACCGGAGCCATCGCCTTCCTCGCCGCTGGCGCCCCCTTCAGTCATGCTGCGCATCCAGAGCCACAGCAGGAATTCCTCGCCGAGAAAACGGCCTTGTTCCATCAGTTCGAGAGGCTTCACCTCAGGCCTCCTCAAGTTCGAGATCGAGCGGATCCAATGCCATCAAGGCTTCCACAGAAAGATCGGGGCAAAGCCGACCCGAAAGCACCAGGGGCGCCAGGGGGTGGATTTCGCACCCAAAGGACTTGATGAACAGCGTGGTCAAAGCCCCCTGGACCTTGCTGGACGAGGCCGTGGTCCAGAGGATGCCATTCTTGAGATCCCAGGCCACCTCCACCACTTTGGGCGAGGGCAATACTTTCCGAAGAAGCTCCACCTTCACTTCGTCGGCCAGAGAAATGCGAGCTTCCTTTCCCACGAAGGCCAGGTCCTTCTCCTTCTGCAGGGTCTGCAGGCGCAGATCCACATGGGCCTTCAGCAGGGCCGGCGGCACGCGCCGCGTGTCGATGCGCAGCGCGAAAACCGCGAAGCGCTCTTGGCTGACCCAATCGGCATCCGGCGGAGTGATCAGCGGGTTCCGCCAATCACACCAGCCCATGCGCTCTTCCTCGAGCCCATCCTGAAAGGGGCGGAACTGATCCTGTTCGAGGCCCGCCTGAAGATCTTTTTCATCGGGCACCGGGCCCAACACCAGAAAGCGTTTAAGGGAGACACTCCCCTGCAGCATGCTCATGAGGCGCCGCCTCCAATCAAGTGAAGAAACCGCTCCCACAACCCGCGTCCGCGGGAGGTGAGGTCGGGGTGGTACAGATCAAGCCCTTCATCCGGCGCTGGCAGCGCCAGGCTGGGATCGTTGAGGGCCAGAATCACGGCCGTGATGTTATCCCTGCCGCCCTGGATGAGGGCTTCATCCACCAACAGCTCCAAGCTGCGACGGGGGCTGAGGGCCTGACCCATGACTTCCTCGATGCGATCATCATGCACTTCCCCGTGCAGGCCATCGGAACAGCAGAGCAGACGATCTCCCCGGCGCAAGACCAGGCGCGTCAGCACCACTCGCAGGGGCTGAGGTGATCCCAACGCCTGGGTGATCATGTTGCGCTGGGGATGGACGCGCGCCTGCTCCCGCGTGAGGGCGCCTTGAGCCACCAGGTCGTTCACGAGGGTCTGATCCTCCGTGATCTGGTGCAGCCGACCTTGCCTGAACAGGTAGGCCCGGGAATCACCCACCTGAGCGACATAGACCGCGCCCCGCCAAATCACCGCCGCCGTCAGGGTGGAACCCATGCCCCGGGCAGTGCGGTCATCATCCGAATACCGCAGCACCGCGTCACTGGCCTGTTCCACGGCGGTTTTCAGCGCCTTGAGGAGTTCTGTCTCAGCCACTTTCTCAGGGGCCAGTCGGCCCCAGTGGCCAAAAAGGAACAACGACACCGCCGCCAAACCTTCGTGACTGGCTACTTCGCCCGCTGCGGCCCCGCCCATGCCATCGGCCACCGCCACCAGGAGGCCGGGCTCACCGACCTTCAGAGGCCTGGCCCGCCCATTGATGATGGGCTCTTCGCCGTCCAGCGCGCTCAGCAGGTAGGCATCTTCATTGTTCTTCCGGATCTTGCCCGGGTGCGTGATGGCGGCGTAATCGATGAGCATGAGGCGTGATGGCCCGTGAGTGTTGGGCTGGGTTGAGGTGATGGACTGACGGCCCTTTCCGTTCATCATAGCGGGTGGAGGCGCGAAACAATGCCTGAAGCACCCTTGGATTCAGATCTTGCCAACCAGGCCTCTCTCGGTTTGGAGGCAGGCGCATGACCGGGCCTTTGGCCATCCTGGGGCCCGGAACCCTGGGGATCTCTGCGGCTCAATGGGCTGCGGAATGTGGCCTCGAAACTCGCCTGCTCGGACGAGACCAGCATCATGCAGAAGCAGGTTTAAGGCGGATCCACACCCGCTGGGACCGGGCCGTGGAACGGGAGCGGCTCTCCTCTGAGGCGCGCACGATGGCCGTCAGGCGGCTGTCGGCCGCCGCCTTTGGCCCAGAGGCCTTGCAGGGAGCCGCTACCTTCCTGGAGGCGCTCCCCGAAAACATCGAGGTCAAACATCCTGTCCTTGCCGCCGCAGGCGAGTGGGGGCCGAAAGACGTGTTGCTTCTATCAGGCACATCGGCACTCCCCATCACGGAATTGGCCCGGCGATCAGGGCTCGTCGGCCGACTGGTTGGATTCCACCTCTTCGTGCCCGTGCCACGCATGGCGGTTGTTGAAATGGCCGTGGCGCCCGGCACCCTGCCCAAGTGTGTGGAGCAGGCCAGGGATCTGGGCAAAGCCCTGGGGAAGCGCGTGGTCCAGGTTCGCGATCAACCGGGCTTCGCCGCAGCACGGATGGCCCTGGCCCAGGGACTCGAAGCCATGCGGCTCGTGGAGGCTGGTGTCGCCTCCGCCGAGGATTTGGACGCCCTCATGACCCTGGGCTATGGCCACCCCGTAGGCCCCCTGGAACTGTCCGACCGGGTGGGGCTCGATTTGCGGCTGCGCATCGCCGAAGGGCTCACTGCTGCGGGTGAAGCGCGCTTTCAGCCCCCCGCCCTCCTCAGGGCCCTGGTCGATGCAGGCCATACGGGAATCACAGCGCAGAAGGGGTTCCACCATTGGAATAAGGAAGGCAGGCGGACTTCATGACCCCAACACTGATTCTGGCCATTCTGGCCGCGCTCATCGTGATCTATGTCGCATATCACCTCGGCAAGGTGCTGCTGCGGGTCTTCGTCGGCCTGGCCGCGCTGGCTCTGATAAGCTGGGGGCTCTGGAAATTCTTCCACCTATGAAGCACAGCCTTCCCAAGGAGCAAGCATGGCCGCCATCTCCTGCACCCACTGCGGCGCCGATCTGACCGCCCCCCAGAGCGTGCGCATTGCCGAGTACCGCTTCGGTCGCCTGGAGAAGGTCGACGAGGATCCCGGCTTCAAATACCACTTCGAGCAGGCCGACAACTTCACCATCCTCTGCAACAGCTGCAAGCGCCTGGTGCGGACCCTGCCCATCGCCAAGTAATTCCCGCTTGCTTCAAACATGGAAACGGCCCCGCAAGGGGCCGTTTCCATGTCAAGTATCCAGCCTATTGGCGAAGAATGCGCGGGGTGATGAAGATCAGAAGTTCGGCGTTCTGATCCTGCTTGGTGTTGTTCCGGAACAGGAATCCAATCAAAGGGATCTTGGAGAGGAAGGGAACGCCGTTCGTTCCAGTAGCAGTATTCGTAATGTAAACACCGCCCAACACAGCGGTACCGCCATCCCGAACCAAGACCTGAGTCTCGATGGACTTTCGAAGAATGGTTGGTGTTCCATTCACCGTGCGGCCGAAATCGGCTTCCGCCTTCTCGACCTTCAAGTCCATGATGATGGTACCTTCGTTGGTGATCTGGGGCGTCACATCAAGTTGCAAGTTGGCATCGATGAAGGCCACCGTGATGGCGCCACCAGAAGCGCCACCCTGCTGGGTGGGGTAAGGAATCTTTTCGCCGCTGAGGATCGTGGCTTTCTTGTTGTTCTGCGTCACGACTTTGGGTGATGACACAATTTTAAGTGTGCCCTCGCTTTCCATGGCTTGAAGAACAGCGTTGATGCTAAATCGATTGCTCAGGAAGCTCAGCCACAATTCACCAGAGGGTGCGGCGATAGAGGTCGATCCGTCCTTGCCGGGGGTAAATGCAGCCCAGGCCTGGTTCTTGGAATCGGGATTATTGATATTTACACCATTCCAGAACGGGGCATTGGGCCCAACCCACGGAGGATTACTTGTACTTGAACCTGAACCCGTAATGGCCACTGACCCACTATTTGAGGTAGGCCACTTCACACCAAACTGCTGTTGCCAATTTTTATTCGCTTCAACGACCCGGGCCTCAATCTGGACCTGTTGAATCTGAACATCCAGGGTATCAATCAGATCAGAAACCACCGAAATGTGCCGGGGTAGATCTGTGATGATCAGCGTGTTGGTGCGGTCATCCAGGATCACCGAACCACGCTTGGAGAGCATGTCCTTGAGGATCTTCTGAACATCCCCGACCTTGGCATAGGACAAGGGGCGGGTGATGGTTTGGAGATCCCCGGCCAATGCCTTGGTCTCATCCAGCTTCTTCCGTTCTTCTTCTTCCTTTTGAAGTTTCTCGATTTTGGCCACGCGAAGGACTCCATTCTGGATTTCCTTGCCGAGGCCGGCATTCTTCAGCGTGACATCCAAAACCTGATCCCAGGGGGTCTCGGTGAAGCGGTAGCCATAGGTCCCCTGGACATCAGGATCGAGGACCAGATTCAATTTGCCGGTGTCGGCAATGATCTGCAGGAACTCACGAATGTCTGTGTTGGCCAGAGCAATCGTGATCTTTGACCCGGAGTACTTGGGGCCACCCTCACCCAGGGTCCGGGTTCCAGTGTGGCTCGCAACGGGAAGATTCGGCTTGGAGCCCTCAGGTAACTGAATTGCCTCTGGAGCCGCAGCCGTGAGAATGGTCATCCCGAGGAGTTGGGGAAGGGCCTGGAAGGTGCTGACAGCCCCCGGAAGAGGCGCCAAGGATTTGGCCACCGAGACCGGTCCGGCGCTGGACGTGGACACGGCTTGGGAGGGTGCTGAAGCCTGCTGCGTCCGAAATGAATTGGCTGGGACTACCGGCTGGAACTCACCTTCAAACTGGGCTTGGATCCGGCCGCTACCCGGTGTCAAGTGCAACTGCACGCCCTCTGGGCTTGTGCGCACGACCACCTGGGTCCCTGCGGTCACCTCCAACACCAAACGGGTGATGGGTTTCGGCTCCGTGGCAAATTGTGCCAGACGAGCCTTCTGGATCAGAGGGTGAACCAGCTGGGCCAATTCCTTACGGGTGACCAGGGCGCCGCGATCCACCCCTGGAAGGTCCAGAACCACACGATGCGGATTGGAGAGCACCTGGACGCCCGGTTGTGAAGCCAAGCCTGGCACCCGAAGGAACAGGGTGGCCCCGGCCCCATCAGCTTCCAAGGAGGTGGATAGAAGGCTGGCCTTGGCCGCCCCCTCTAGGACAGGCGAGGCATGGAGGGACCCCGTGTGGATCCCCGCCAGGACCACGCCCCCTGCGACCAGCAAGGAACTCAGGCGAGCATTCATCGTTTACCCTCCTCACGCTTGAACGTTTTCTTGATGGTTCGGAACACAGAACGGTTGGTGGTATTGACATCCCATTGGTGGAAGACCACTTCCTTATCAGTGATGTCAGAAATTTCGCCATCCTTGAAACGATGGCCCACGGGCAGCCAACGGGCATTTCCACGGCTGTCAGTGACTACAGCGAAATTCTTGCCATCCTTGCGGATCATGCCTTTGACTCCGATGTCATCCAAGAGATCAAGGGCGTCCACCGGGCGATCTTCCCTCGGCGCAGAAAAAGGATCACGTTGGATGGAGGGCCGGTAGGGAACAGCCTTGATGAGGGCCACATCCTCGGTGCTGACTCCCGCGGGGGTGACGGCTGGGGGGGCTTGAGCGGCCTTTGGCGGAGCCTCAGCCAGCAGCGCAACGCCTGCGGCCATGAGCATTGAGGAGATTCGTCGCAGCATGGCAGTCCCTCAGTCCTCTCTGCTGCCGGCCTTCGGGGCCGGGGCGGCGGGTTTGTTCACGGCTTCCGCAGGGGGAGGCTCGGGATTGTAGACGAACGCGCTGATGAGGCACTTCACGGTCGCCGGATAGAGGCTGCGTGTGTCCGTCTTCCGGCTGAATTCAATGTTGGAGATGTTGATGATCTTGTCGTAGCCGGAAAGGAGCGAAGCGAACTGGCCGAAGGAGTGATAGCCCACTCGGAATTCAAATTCCACTGGCTTTTCGGTGTAGTAGGTGTCCTTCCGCTCGGGCTTCAATGAGAAAGAAACCTGATCGATGCCTGCATCGTCCGCGAGCTTTTTGATGCGGTAGGGGATCTCACCGTAATCCGCATCCGAGGGCATGATTTTGATCAGTTCTTCGATGCGCTTGTCCTGCCGGGCCACCTCTTCGCGTAGCTTTTCGTAGCTGGCCTTCAGCAACTTGCCCTTGTCCACATCCGCCTGGAGAACCTTGACATCGGCGTTGACAGCTTCCAAATCGGACCGCTTGCCGCCGAGCAGGAAATAAACCAAACCCGCCAGGACAATGCCAATCAGGGCACCCACGCCGATCTGTTTCTGAAGTTGGGGATTCATGGCCTACCCTCAGACGGCGTTCTGGAGTTCGAAGGAGATGGTGAATTCGAAAGATCCACCCGCGTTGCGCTTGGCACCAGGGTAATTGATCTTCTTGAACCACCGGGTGCGGGACTGGAGATTCCCGTAGAACGAATTGATGGATTCAAAGTTCCGGCCCTCGCCTTCGATGGTGATGGCCATGCCCTTCTGGGTGACTTTCTTGAACCAGACATCGTCAGGCAGACTGTTCGCCAATTCCTCAAGCAGATGCACCGGCAGAGCCTGCTGACGCTTGAGGGTGGTCATCACCTCTTCCTTCTTCTGGAGGGCATCCTTTTTCTCGCGGAATTTCTTCTCCAGTGCGATGTAGGGCTCGTACTGCTTCTTGTCCCGCTCCAGGTCAGCCTTTCTCTTTTCGGCCTTGGTGAACTCTCCATTCAGCCAAAGGTAGTAGACACCGCCAAGGGCCGTGAAGAGCAGACCAACCACCACACCCGCAATGGGCAGGCTGGCACGGCTTCCGCCTTCGCCGGTATACACCTGGACTGGCTCTGAGGCGGACTTATCGCCTCCCTTTTTTCCCCCGGCCTGGGCCAGGGCATCACCGAGCAGGTTGATCTTGATCATCGGTCCCCCACTTGGCGCAAGGCCAGCCCAACGACGACCGCCGCGCCGCCGCCGATCTCACGGACCGTGACAGGATCTTCGGTGCGGCCATCCACTTCAATGAGTTGGAAGGGATTGAAGCGGTCCACGGAAACCCGCAGACGGTCGCCGAGCACATCCAGAAGGCCATGGATCATGGAGCCGCCGCCGCAGACCAGCACGCGGTCCAAGCGATCCACCTTGAAGCTGCTTTTGAAGAAATCCAGTGTTCGGGTCAGTTCATCAGCAAAGGCATCGGAAACCGCATTGATAGAAGGCTGAATTTCCTCGGGCTCCCGGCCCTCGGCAGCCTTGTTTCGCTTCAAAGACTCGGCCGCCTCCCGAGAAAGACCCCAGTCCTCCACCAGTTTTTCCGAATAGCGGCCACTGCCCCAGGCCATGTCCCGCCAGAACACCGACTTGCCGCCCACCATCATGGTGAGATTGGTGAAGGTTGCACCCATGTTGACCAGGGCCACCACTTCATCCCTGCTGCCACCAGCCGAGTTGATCTCATAGGCGTTCTGGACCGCGAACACGTCCACGTCCACCACTTTGGGGCTGCAGCCAGCCTGGGCCACGCAGCTGACATAGGCCTCCAGCTTGTCCTTCCGACAGGCCACAAGCACCACATCCATGTTCCCTTCGCCAGCCCGCTCCTCGATGAGGTAATAGTCCAGAGCGTAGGAGTCCAACCCCTGCCCCGCCGGGAAGAAGCTTTCGGCTTCCCAGCGGACCGACTCAGCGAGTTCGGCCTGACTCATGAGGGGGAATGTCACTTTTTTGACCATCACCTGCTGACCCGACAAGGAGATGGCCACTTCCTTGGCTTTGATTTTCTGTTCTGCGAGAACCTGCCGGATAGCCGACGCTACGGCGTTGCTATCCATGATGTCGCCATCCACGATCGCATCAGAAGGAAGGCCCACCTGCCCCAGTTTTTGGAGGCGGTAGCGGACATTGCTCCCTTTGCCCATCTGCTGGAGTTCACAGACTTTGACGGAGCTGGAGCCAATGTCCAAGCCGACAAGACTTTTGGTTTTGCTTCCGAAAAGACCCACCGGATGCCTCACTTGGAGAATTTAGGTAATGGAAAGAGTATCGCGGGAATGAATTAGGTCAAGGTTTACTGTGCTTGCGTCAGACTTCTTCCGAATCCCAACCCACCAGAACAGCGGTGATATTGTCTTCCCCCCCGTGTTCCCTGGCCTTGGAAATCAATGATTCGACTGCCTGTTGGATATCTTTAGCTTGAGCAACGATATCCCAGATCTGTTTATCGCCGATCATTCCTGACAGGCCATCGGAGCATAGCAAGAGTCGCTCCGATTTGGAGAGCTCAAGGGTTTGAATCTCCACATCCAAGTCCCCCCCATTGCCCAAGGCCTGGGTGATGACGTTCCGGAAAGGGTGCACGCGGGCCTCAGATGGCGTCAGGATGCCGTTGGCCACCTGTTCCGCGACCCAGCTATGGTCCCGGGTCACCTGGCGGATGCCCTCCCGGTCCAGCAAGTAGGCCCGGCTATCGCCCACGTGGGCCAAGGTGAGGCTCTGGCCGTGAAACAACCCGGCCACCACGGTGGATCCCATGGTTTCCCGTTCGGGATTCTGGCGAATATCATCGGCGATGGCCTGGTCCGAGAGCAGCAGAGCCACCTTCAACCGGTTCCCGTCGTAGGAGAGCGTTGGATCGTATTCCACGGGCCAGGTGCGGTCCGACTCCACCGTTTCAGCCACAAAGCGGGCCACGGTCTCCACCACGATCTGGCTGGCGATTTCACCCGCCGCGTGGCCGCCCAGCCCATCCGCCACCACGAACAGGCCCAGGGCCGGGTCCACCAGGAAACTGTCTTCATTCTGTTTGCGGACACAGCCCACATCCGAGATGCCCGCAGCGCGAATGTCCATGATCAACCCTTTCCCGTCAATCGGCCCCACAGGTCCTTAAGTTGATCCAGGAGTCCCGGTGGCGGAGCGGGAAGCTTGCCCTTCTGACCCGCCGCAGCCTGGGTTTTGGTGCCCTTCGGACCCTTTGGCAGTGGCGTCCGCAGTTTGGGATGGTTGGGGGAAATCTCCCGGGCCGCTTGCAGGTGCCGCTGCGACCGGGCCGCCATGCCCAGCGTCTGGAAGTGAAGAGCCAGACGGATGTGACTGTCCACATCCCGCGGAGCCAGCCTCACTGCCGTTTCGAGGGCTTTCACGACAGCCCGGAGATCGCCACCCTCCTTTTCAAGGATGGAGGCGAGCAGGGAATGGTATTGCGGCTTTTCCCCATCCATCCGGATCGCGTAGTAAATAAGCGCCCGGGCCTGATCATTGTTGCCCTCTTCAAAAGCGGCCTTGGCCATGACCGCCCAGTCTTCGGAGGTGCGCTCCTGGGGGGTGTCCACCTCTAAGGCCACGGAACCTGCTTGGGGCCTGGGCTGCTGTTGCTGGAACGTGAGCCGTTTCGCGGGGTCCTTCAGCACGCTGAAGGCTTCCGCCAGTTCGCGGAACCGGTTCTCGGCCTCGACCTTCTCATCGCCGGTATAGCGGTCGGGATGCCACCGCTTCGCGAGCCGGTGATAAGCGGCCTTGATGTCGTCCGGGGAGGCGTCCGGTGAAATTTCCAGCACAGTGAATGGATTCATGGCATTCCAGGGAAGGCCCGTGACCGGCGCATCGAACAGGATGGAGGGACAGGGCTTGAGCATGAGGATGGTAGCCTATTTCCATCCTGAACGCAGGCCCTGAGCTTCAGAAAGGAGCAGGGGCCCCTGGGAAAGCGGGTTCATTCCCACGGATCCGGGCTGGTTGTGGCCCCTGCTCGATGGCAAAGTAGAAGGCTCTGGAGGCATAAGCATGGCAGTGGGCATGGCGGTGGATTGGCGCGAGGGGCTTGATGCCGGCGACCTGTCCTCTGAAGCCCTGGTTCAGCAGTCTCTGGACTGGATCACCTCTGGCGAGGGTCGCCTGCGAGCCATCCTCGCCCTGGATGAATCCATAAGCCTCGCCCTGGCCCGAAAAGCCGATGACCGCCTGCGCGCCGGAGAGCGATCCCCCGTGCTGGGGCTGCCCTTCATCCTGAAAGACAATCTGAACTGGTCGGGCCTTCAAGTCTCCTGCGGCTCCCGGATCATGGAAGGCTACCAGGCTCCCTACGATGCCACTGTGGTGGCGCGGCTGCTGGCCGCCGGCGCGGTCCCCGTGGCCAAGGCCAACCTGGATGAGTACGCCATGGGCTCCAGCGGCGAATACAGCGCCTTCGGCGCCGCCAGGAATCCCTGGGACACTGCACGGGTGCCCGGCGGCAGCAGCAGCGGCTCGGTGGTGTCCGTCGCCGCAGGTTACGCGCCCCTGGCCCTGGGAAGCGATACGGGTGGATCTGTGCGGCTGCCGGCCAGCTTCTGCAACGTCACCGCCCTCAGGCCCACCTTTGGCGTGCTGAGCCGTTACGGCCTGAGCGCCATGGCCTCCAGCCTTGATCAGGTCGGACCCATCGCCCGATCCGCCGCCGACATCGCCCTGGCCCTTCAGGTGATGGCTGGCCGGGATCCCATGGACAGCACCTCGGTGGATCTCCCCCGCACCGAAGGCCTGACCCACTTGCAGCCGCGGGAACTCAAGGGGCTTCGCATCGGCCTGCCGAAAGAATATTTCTCCGAAGGGCTTGAGCCCGGCGTGCGGAGCACCCTCGAAGCGGCCTTGAAGGTGCTCTCTGACCAGGGCGCTGAGCTCCGTGAGGTCAGCCTTCCCCACACCAGATACGCGATCGACACCTACTACTTGCTTTGCACCAGCGAAGTGTCCAGCAATCTCAGCCGCTTCGACGGTGTCCGATTCGGGCATCGGGCCTCAGCCACCAGGCTCACGGATATGATCGCCGACACCCGGGACCAGGGTCTGGGTTCAGAGGTCAAGCGCCGCATCCTGCTCGGGGCCTTCTGCCTCTCCAAGGGCTACTACGATGCCTTTTACCTGAAGGCCATGAAAGCCCGCACCCTCATCACCCAGGATTTCGAGAAGGCGTTTGAAACCGTGGATGTCCTGGCCACGCCCGTGAGCCCCGGCACAGCCTTCCCTTTTGGATCGAAAACCGACGACCCGCTGGCCATGTACCTGGCGGATGCCTACACCGTGACAGCCCCCCTGGCGGGCCTCCCCTGCCTGTCCATGCCAGCAGGCTTCACCAATGCGCTTCCAGTTGGCATCCAACTCATCGGGCCCGCGCTCTTCGACGTCATGCTGTTGGAAACGGCGCACGCCTTCCAGTCCATCACCCACCACCACCGAGACACGCCACCCCTTTTCCGCACAGGAGCGAATCATGGCCTTTGACGTCGTCATGCCCCAGATGGGCGAAAGCATTGCCGAAGCCACCGTGCTGAAGTGGCACAAGCAGGTGGGCGACGTCATCGCCAAGGACGATACCCTCTACGAAATCAGCACCGACAAAGTGGATGCTGAAATTCCCGCCCCGGCGGCAGGCACGCTGCTGGAGATTCTCGTGGATGTGAACGTCACCGTGCCCGTAGGCACCGTGGTCGCCCGCATCGGCGATGCCTCGGAGAAGCCAGCAGGTGCGGCCGCCTCCCCCGTGGCCGCCACAGCAGCTCCTGCCGCCGCCGCGATCCCCGCCGCGGCCCGGGTCGCCGAAGAGGATGACAACAGCCTCGAGGGCCGCCTGCGCACCAAGAGCAGCCCGCTGGTTCGGGAGATGGCCAAGCAGCACGGTGTGGACCTCGCGCGGGTCCAGGGCACCGGCCAGGCTGGCCGTGTCACCAAGGAGGATCTTGAAGCCTACCTCGCCAAGGGACCTGCCCCAGCTGCACCCGCTCCCGCCAGCATCGCTCCTTCCCTCCCGGCCGTGCACGACCCCTCCGCGCCCACCATGGGCCTGACGCCCGCGCTATCCGTGCCCCCCGCCCCCGCCGTGCCAGCTTTCGCTGCGGGTGAGCGGGTGAAGGTCGAGCCCATGACGCGCATGCGCAAGATCATCGCCGATGGCATGGTGGCCAGCCGACGCACCTCGGCTCATGTCTACACGGTCTTCGAGATCGACATGACCCACGTGGCCCAGCTGCGCAACAAGCACAAGAAAGCCTTCGAGGCCCAGTTCGGCACCAAGCTCAGCTTCATGCCCTTCATCATGATGGCCGCCTGCAAGGCCCTCCGCGCCTACCCCGTGGCCAACGCCTCCGTGGACGGCGACAACATCGTCTACAAGCAGGACCTCAACCTCGGCATCGCCGTGAGCCTGGACTGGGGCCTCATCGTACCGGTGATCAAGAACGCCGACATGATGAACCTGGGCGGCCTGGCCCGCAGCCTCAACGACCTGGCCGAGCGCGCCCGCACCAAGCAGCTCAAGCCCGACGAGATCAGCGGCGGCACTTTCACCATCACGAATCCTGGCGTCTACGGCGACACCTTCGGCCTGCCCATCATCAACCAGCCCCAGGTGGCCATCCAGGGCGTGGGCGCCATCGTGAAGCGCCCCGTGGTCATCACCGGCCCCGACGGCACCGACTTCATCGCCATCCGCCAGATGATGTTCAGCAGCCTGGGCTTCGATCACCGGATCATTGACGGCGCCACCGGCGACCTGTTCATGGCCTTCGTCAAAAAGGAACTGGAGAATTCCACCTTCGGGCTCGAATAGTCCCCGGGAAATCACCAGCAAACGGCGGCCACCGGCCGCCGTTTTTGTTAGCCGTTATAGGAGGTTTCCCGCACCAGCTCCCGGTACATGGCGAACTCGCCCTGGAAGTGGAGCTGGATGATGGCCGTGGGGCCGTTGCGATGTTTCGCCACGATGAGCTCTGCGGAGGGATCCGGTTCCTCCGTGGCCGAGGGCATCATCTTCCGGTGGATGAAGGCCACCATGTCGGCATCCTGCTCGATGGCGCCGGAATCGCGGAGGTCGCTGAGCTGGGGACGGCCACCCGTGCGGTGTTCCACCTCGCGGTTCAGCTGCGACAGCACCACCACGGGGATGCCGAAATCCTTGGCCATGATCTTGAGGCCGCGGCTGATCTCGCCGATGCGCACCGCCTCGTTCTGCTTGGCGCCACGGCTGCCTTCGGGGCTGCTCAGCAGCTGCAGGTAGTCCACGATGACGAAGTCGATCTTCCGATTGCTCTGGCTGCCCTGCTTCACGATCATGTTCCGGATCTGGGGCACGGTGATGGAGGCCAGGTCGCAGATGAACAGCGGCAGCTGGGCCAGTTCATCGCGGGTCTTCAGCACGTGATCCATGCGCCCGGTGGCCCGGCCGGACTGCAGATCTTTCATGTTCGTCTGACTCTTGGCGGAGAGCAGGCGCATGAAGACTTCCTCATGGCTCATTTCCAGGCTGAAGAAAGCCCCGCAGTGCCCTGGCTGGCCATTCCGCTCTTCGGCCGCCCGCAGGATCCAATTCAGCGCCAGAGCGGTCTTGCCGATGCCCGGGCGAGCCGCGAGCACGATGAGGTTGCCCGGCTGGAATCCCTGCGTCAGTTCATCGAAGCGACTGAAACCCACACGGATGCCCGGCGAGAGGCGGCCTTCCATGCGATCCGACAGCCGCTCCATTGCATCGTCGGCCACCGACTGGATCGACAGCAGCCCCTTGGCCTTGGCATCGCCCTGGGCCAGGTGGAAGAGGCTCTGGGCCGTTTGATCCACCAGGATCTCCGGCGCCTCGTCTTCCTCGGCAGCCTGCCGGACCAGCTGGGCGCCGAGATGCACGAGCCGGCGCAGCTTGGCTTTGCGGCGGATGACGTCAGCCAGCACCTGAGGGCGTTCCACATCCTCGCCGGCAAGCAATTCCACCAGGCCTGGATAGCCGCCCACCTTGTTGAGGCTATCGTCCTGATCGAGCGCATCCTTCAAGGTGAGGGAGTTGACCTCGACCTGGGCCTCGATGAGCGTTTTCAGCGCCCGAAACACCGCCCGGTGGGCCGGGTGGACGAAATCCTCCTCCGACAGCGAAAAGACCGCCTCGCTGGCGATGAAGCCAGCGCCAGGAGCGCAGCAGGTGGCCAAGAAGGACCGCTCTGCGTCGATATCCTCCGGAAGCCGTTCCGGAAGCCAGTCCGCCATGGCCACTCCCGCCGAATCAGAGTCCCGGAGGAGTGTAGCCGCCGCCAGTCACATCCACAAAGATGGGATTGGTGATGGCGATGGGATAGATCCCCTTCATGATCTTGTTCCAGGGGGTTCCGTCATTCTTTCCGGGTGACGACTCGCCCTGGTAGGGCCCCGTCTGAGCCCGGGAGACTCCCGCTTCGACCACCAGCCAGGCGTCCTTCCCGACAGGCATGGGCACGTTCACTGTGGCGGTGCGCAGCCGGGTGTCCGCGGTCGAAGCCGTAAAGCTGGCCAGCGGCACCTGAATGGGAGTGCCACCATTGACCACCACGCGCACCTCATCCACGGGCACCCAATCGGGCGCGTAAAGCGAGATGCTGAGCGTGACGCTCGTGGCAGGCCCCGCCACCAATCCTCCCGGCCCAATGCCGTTGACCGACACATCCAGAAGCGGCCCGGTGGAGGCCACGGCGGCACCGGTCTGGAGGGCCGTCAACACTGGACCGAGGGCCGTCTGATCGAGGGTGGCGCTACCGACCTTGAGATACGTGCGCGCCAAACCCACGGGTGTGTCCAGGCTGAATCGTGCCGAGGAGAGGCCCAGGCCCTTGGTGAAGGCGGTCGGAGTCTGCTGATTGAGGAGGGCAAACCAGTCGGATCGAACGGCGGAATACTCGGCATACCACGCGGTTGGATTGGCGGGATCACAGCCTTCGGCGCGCAGCAGTTCCAACGCGTCGAAATCACCGACATGCTTGCCAAGGGAGGCCGGGCCCGTCTGCGTCCACCAGCTGTTCACACCCGTGCCAATGGCCACCGTGGGGTCAAACCCCCTCACCGTGAACAGGCCCTGGGGACCGCGGGGGCGGTGAATGACGGTATAGCCACCCTCGGCTTGGGCAATGAATTCGGCCAGGTTCCATCCCTTGGATGGCCGGGCCCCACCGTTGCGATCCGTGGTGGGCGTCGGGGTGAAGAGGGCAGTGACAAATCCATCCGCAAGTGCGGAGCTGCGGGCACCCACCACGAAAGGATCCAACCCCAGCGGCGCGCGCTGGGCATCCGACACCAAGGGGGTATCGATCTCCGCTCGGAATTCGTCGCGCAGGGCCTTGGGGT
The DNA here is from genome assembly GCF_030758935.1 of Geothrix sp. PMB-07. NCBI lineage: Bacteria > Pseudomonadati > Acidobacteriota > Holophagae > Holophagales > Holophagaceae > Geothrix > Geothrix sp. PMB-07. The sequence continues at coordinate 1,663,996 of NZ_CP132333.1, read as the reverse complement.
CGGTGAGCACATCCTCTTCGGTCCGGCCCACCACCTGCACACCTTCGGCCAGGGCGGAACTCAGCATCTCGCCGGGATTGAAGCCGCCGGTGGTCGCCTGGGTGGGACCAGGCACATCGAAGGAGGTCCAGCCGGAAGGAAGGGTCGGCGTGAATACCACGAACGGGTGCGAAGTATTCAGCTGGCCATCCGAAGCATTCAGCGGCAAGGAATCCAGGTGGGACATGGGCCCCCGGGTGGCATAAGCCACATAGTCACCCGGAGCGAAGTCCATCAGAGATTGCGCGTTGTAAGGACCAAATGCCGCACCGAATATTTGGTTGCCAGCCGTGTATTGGTAGGCTCCGTATTTCGGGAATGACCCCACCGGAAGTTTGGCCTTGAGCACCTCACTGTAGATGCTGGAAACCTGACGGATGCGCTGCATGGCAGGGTCAGCGGTTCCAACACCTTGGAAGGTGAATCGCAGAGGATTCATCCCACTGGTTTCCTGGGTTCCAGCTTGTCTTGCACTAAAGACATGGACGGTTTGCCGGTTCTTAATGACATTGCCCGCGGGATCCAACACATCCGCCCGCTCAGGGCTCAATGGCTCGTTCACATTCCATGGCTGGGTCTTTGAGGGCGTGATGGGCGTAGGCAGGTAAGGACGGGTGGTGTCCAGGGTGTTGGTGCCCAAGTAAAGGTAGGGGCTCTGTTCAAATCGATTGCGTGCGGAAAGGCGGTAGCGCTGGTTTTGCCCAGTGGACCCATCCGCAATCGCCGGGAGAAGCAATCCGATCGTCGAAGAGGTGGACGACACATCCGCCGGTTCCCGCCACTCCACCCGCTCCAATTGCCAGTTCGCGGCATTCGTGAGGTTGACTGACTTGTCCGGATCGGCCCCGGCATAGATGTAGCGCTCAAAGCGGAATTCAGTCTGCAGTGGCCCGTTGGTGGCCGCAGTGCCAAAAGACATGTAGCCCAGGAACCCCACGTCCTGCCCCTTGAATCCAGCCCTCGCCTGCGCCATTTCGTTCATCACGGCAGTGGCCTGGGCGGGCACGATCGAGGCGGCGCTCGCCCCACCAACAACGTAGAGGCGGCGACGGTACTGAAGCGACTGACCATCCCCAAGACTGGCAACCGCAGGGCTACCAACCACCAGCCGGGCGGGGAACAGGGGGCGGTTTTCCGTCAGGGCATGCTGGGGATCTGAGGCCACCAGCAAGGAATCCACATCCAGAGGCATGATGCCCAGGGATGAATGGGAATCAAACGTGTTCCCGGCCGACTCCGCCCCCATGAGGCCCACCATGGGCGCGACCACGCTGGTGGCTAGAGGCTTTGTAAAGTCCGATCCGGGAATTTCAACGCCCCAGGTATTGATGGGGGCCCCCGAAAAATCTGAAATGGCAGGCACATTGAAGCGGAACCCTCCCCCGTGCTGGGAGAGGTGGTCTCCCAGGTTTCGAAGGGACAATGTCGCGCCGCTGCCGTTGGTCAACGTGGTTTCCAGCGTGAAGAACAGCTCCCCCTTGTTGAGGGTGATCCGGTGCTGCACGGAGACCCCGTTCACGCGGCCGGAAGCGTCCGTGGCGGCGCCCAGTTTCCCTTTGCGATCCAGCAGATAGCCCTGCATGTCAAGGCGGACGGAGTTGTTGCTCGTGGTCGGGACGAAGCGGTCAAACACCAGCGGCAGATCCGGGTCCTGGTTCGCCACAGGGCCCAGCCGCTCAAGCAGGTCCGTGGGCATGGACACCCGATGGAAGCTCTGATCGAGGGCGATGGAACCCACGTCCAGGATGGCTCCACCGGAAGGAGCGCCGAATTGCCCCTCACGGTCGCCAAAGGCCGCGCCATCCACCGCCAGCTGCACGGAATCATTGCCGAGGAAGAAGTCCCCGGGGCCGGATGTCGCCTTGAGACCGGCGATCCGATCCCCACCCGTGGCGGGGATTTCTTCGACCGCCACTGCGGGCCTTGAGATGCCCGTGGCCCGGAAGCAGCCGGTGCTTCCCGCCACCAGAACCAGGGTGAGGGGCATCAGCAGCCTTAGATGGCCGGTCAGGGCACCCCGGAAAGGGGAGGCTGCGGAATAGGGGCTCATGTTCATCAACGGGGCTCGCAAAAATCGGAGGTCCATGGGGCTGGGCGGACGAAAGGTCTATGCTAACTCACGATGCCGATCTCCGCCTTCCTTCATCGCTGCTGGCAACGCCGGTGGCCTCTGATCCTGGTCCCGACGCTGGTCCTCCTGGGAGATTTGCTCTGGACCCTGGGAAGGTTCCCCGCCATGCATCATCTGCAGACCTTTCCCGCCGACCGCCTTCCCGCGGTGGGTGGGCCTGTCCTGGTGCTGGGGGCAGGTGTCTACGGAGATGGGGAACCCACCTCCATTCTCGAAGGTCGTCTGCGCACAGCCCTGGAGCTCTACCGGACTGGCAAGATCCGGTGGTTCCTGGTCTCGGGAGATAACCGTCATGCCACCTACAACGAACCCCAGGCCATGCGACGCTGGCTGGTGAAACAAGGTGTTCCCCCCACCCACATCGTCAGCGACTACGCGGGAAACCGCACCTGGGACAGCCTGCGGCGGGCCCAGGCGGTCTTCGGACAGAAACAGGTCGTGATTGTGACCTCAGACTTCCACCTGCCCCGGGCCCTCTACCTGGCCGATTCCATGGGACTGCAGGCCTGGGGCGTGCCCGCCCGCACCGATGACCGCCCCTGGGCCGCACGCCTGCGGTTCTGGGGCCGCGAGTACGTGGCCCGGCATCTGGCGCTCTGGGACGCCTGGTTCCCACCCAATGCCCGGCTGGGCCCCCGCGAACCCACCCCCGATGACTGGGATCCCGTTCGATGAAGCAGGCCAATGACAGTGTCATCCTCGCCGCCCGACGGCTGCCCCAGGGCCGCTATGGCGGCAGCCTGGCCGGGGTGGGGGCCGTGGGCCTGGGCCTGGCCGTGGTGGAGGCTCTGACCAGGCACCCCGCCCTGCCCCGTCCGACCAGCCTGCTTTGGGGCATGGCGCGCAGCCACACCCAGGGCATGAACCCGGCCCGCACCCTCGCGCTGAAAGCCGGCCTGCCCCACGACACCACCGCCTTCACCCTCAACATGGCCTGCGGCTCCAGCCTCCAGGCCCTCATCCTTGGCTGCCAGCGCCTGGCGGAGGCCGAAGCCCCCATCCTCGTGGGCGGCAGTGAGGCCATGTCCGACACGCCTCACCTGGTGCCGGGCCTGCGCTGGGGCTTCCGCATGGGGCACCGCCAGCTGCCGGATGTGATGCATCAGGATGGCCTCCGTTGCCCGGTGACGGGGCTGCTCATGGGTGAAACCATTGAGGCCTTGGTGCGCAAGCGCGGGATCACTCGCATCGAAGCCGATGCCTGGGCCGCCGAAAGCCACCGTCGGGCTGCGCTCGGTGACTTCAGCACGGAGCTGGTGCCTCATCCCGAACTCGATCACGACGAGTCGGTGCGGCCCGGAGTTTCCGCAAGCGAGCTGGCCCGGCTGGCCCCGGTCTTTGATCATGAAGGTCAGATCACGGCAGGCAACGCCTCCGCCCTATCCGATGGCGCCGCGGCCCTGTTGCTGGCGCGGCGCGATCAGGTCGACGGCACCAGGCCTCTGGCCCGCATCCTGGGCTGGAGCGAGGTCGGTGTGGATCCCATGGACATGGGCGAAGCCCCCGCATTCGCCGTGAAGCGCCTGCTGGCCGATCAGGGTCTGGCTGTGGCGGACATCGACCTCTGGGAGCTCAACGAAGCGTTTTCCGCGCAGCTGCTCGTCTGCCAACGCCAGCTGAACCTCCCCCCGGAGCGTCTGAATGTAGCGGGTGGAGGCGTGGCCCTGGGCCACCCCATCGGGGCCTCCGGGGCCCGCATTGTCTGCACCCTGGTCCATCAGTTGAGACAGCGCGGCGGCGGGCTCGGCGTCGCCACCATCGGCATTGGTGGCGGCCTGGGCCTGGCCGTGCTGATCGAAACCGAGGATTAGACGGCGGTTTCCGCCAACAGCGCCTTCAAGGCCCGGTAATCGGTCTTGCCCGTGCCCAGGGTGGGGATCTGATCGATCTGGCGCACCACGCGAATGTTATGCAACGAGGAGAGCCCTGCCGCCCGGATGACCGCATTGGCCTCATCCCGTGCGATGCCCGCCACCGAGAAGAGGATCAGATCCGGGTTCAGCTCCTCCGGCGAAGATTCCACTGCCAGCAGGGGTTCGGTCTCCTCGTCGCCCTGGAAACGCCGGGACAGGGCCTCCTCAATAGCGGGCAACGACACCATTTCGCCGCCCAGTTTGACGAAGCGCTTGAGCCGGCCTGAGAACACCAGCACACCGCGGTCCTGATACACGAGATCCCCCGTGCGGTACCACTGGCGCCCCTCGAAGGTTTCAAAGGGCGACTCGACGTTCTGGTTCAGGTAGCCGGAGAACACGCTGGGGCCACGCACCAGCAGCATGCCGGGCTGCCCGGGCTCGACGCGGCGTCCCGATTCCAGATCCACCACAGCCCACTCCACCGAAAGCAGGGGCTTGCCAATGGTGCCGGTTCTCGGATCATCCTCCCGGTTCACGGAGACCACCGGTGAGCACTCGGTGATGCCATAGCCCTCCAGCACCGTGGTTTTCGGCCAGCGCCGGGCCAGGGTGGCGTATATCTGCTCGGGGCACTTCTCCGCCCCGGACACCACGATTCTCAGGGATTCCAGGTGGCGATCCTCGGCCGTGCGGAGAATGCCCCCGAGGAAGGTGGGTGTGCCCACCAGCAGGGTGGCGTGGTAGGCCTCGATGATGCGGGCCAGCATGCGCCCTTCGGTGGGGTTGGGGTGGTAGACCACGCGCAGGCCCAGCAGGAGCGGCAGGATGGTGGTGGTGGTGAGGCCGAAGGCGTGGAAGGGTGGCAGGCAGCCCATCACCCGTTCGTCTTCCTTGAAGTTCAGGGCCTGGGCGGCGTCGCGGATGTTGGCCAGGATGTTCCCGTGGGTGAGGGGCACGGCCTTCGGGTGGCTTTCGCTGCCACTCGTGAACAGCACGGCGGCCACTTCGGGAGGTTTCACATCGAGAAGGGACGTCCAGTTGAAGCGGGCGCGGAAGGCCGCCGCCAACTTGGTGGACAGATGGATTTTTTTCCCGACCTCGTCCAACAGCAGGAGGCGCTCCTTGACGGCCGCAAGGTCCACCCCCCGGGCATCCAATCGGCTGATGAGGGTGGACACGCTGATGACATGCTTGACCCCCACCAGGTCTAGCCCATAAGCCATGCTGCGGGAGCCCGCCGTCCAGTTCACCAATACCGGCGTCTTCCCAGCGAAGAGCAAGGCAAGGTAGAGGATGCTGGCGCCGCCGGAAGCGGGCAGCATCAGCCCGACGTGGCTTCCCTCCAGGCCCTCGAAGATGGGCTTCAATACCAGGATGGCGGTGAGCACATCGCGGTAGGTCTTCACGCCGCCCAGCTGGTCCGCCAGCACCACCCGGCGGGGATCGCGCTTGGCCTGCTTGAGAAAGACTTCGGGAATGGTGTCCCCATGAGGCAGGTCGATGGGAAGGTCGGTGCGGGAATGGAACCAGGCGTGGGGCACGGCCTTGAGTTCACCCTGCCGCAGGGACACGGCCGCCCCGGTAGCCGCGAGCTGCACGTCCGCTACGGTCTGGATCGAAGCGGGGTCGCTGCAGGCGTAGCCATAGGCCCGCTGAATCCACAGCTCCAGCTCCCGGTGGTCGAGGGCATCCAGCCCCAGGTCACCCACGAGGGACTGGGTTTCCTGAATGTCCTTGCGTCCTGTGAGGGCCTGCAGATGCTTGCGCACAGCCTCCCGCACCTGGGGAGGCACGTTGCGCGGATTCCCCTCGATCTTCGGCCTTGGAGGCTCGGGCAGCGTCCGCGGCGCATGATCTTTCCACACCAGGTAGGGCACGAAGGTTCTGGGCGCAGCGTCCCGGTTCAGGGCCCTCGCGAGGGCCTGGTTCACCGCCGCCCGGCCTTGCGGAAGGGGCAGCTCGATCTCTTCGAAGGCGAGGCGGACTTCCCGCCGGGGCATGAAGAACAGCGCGTTGGCCCAGAGGTAGCCCAGGCTCTTGATCAGCTCCAGCCCCAGGGCAGGCCTCCTTCCCGAAGCGGCGCTGAATCGGCTTCCCCACAGGCCCTGCAGGCGGACAACCACCACCCGGGTGCCCGGAGCCTGGCGCAGGATCGCCTCCACCACGCTGTTGTCGGCGAGATCTTCGGTCTTCTGGCGGGCCAGACGTCCGCCCGGAAACAGCAGCAGGTTCCGTCCCTGGGTGAGGGCCCGGGCGAGGCCCATCAATTCGGCGTTCAGCACCTCCCGGCAAGCGGCCCCATGCTGCGTGGGATCCGGCAGGGCCCGCGCGCCCAAGAGCCGGGCCAGCCAGCGCAGGGGGGCGGGGGCCGCGTGATCGCGCCCGGCCACCAGGGTGGGGGTGAAGCGGTGGTGCAGTTCCGAGATCAAGAGAAACGGATCCACCAGTGAGGGATGGGTGGCCAGAAACAGGATTCCGTCCTTGTCCCTGCCCCGGCGTCCGGCGGCCGGAGGCAATCCACCCTCCTGGTGGATGCGGTACCGCAGCCGCAACAGCGGCCGACCCAGCGTTCGAATCAGGGAAGCAATCATCGGGATTCAGGACCTGACAGCAATGGCGGGCTCATCGCCCGGGCAAGTAGGAATTCGGGATTGTAGCGGGAAACTTTTCCAAGCCCTAAACCGCTGCAGCCCCGATGCGAAGTATAGTGAGGTAACCTGCCAGGGTTTCATGCGAGGGCCTCATGACCGATTCACCCCTGATCCGCCTGACCGACATCACCAAGATCTACCAGATGGGTGACATGGAGGTGCGGGCCCTGGATGGCGTCTCCATGGAGATCCAGCGCGGCGAATATGTGGCCATCATGGGCCCCTCGGGTTCAGGCAAATCCACCATGATGAATGTCATCGGCTGCCTGGACACCCCCACGGATGGCACCTATGAACTGAACGGGAAGCTGGCCTCGGCCATGACCGACGATGACTTGGCCCAGATCCGCAACGAGGAAATCGGCTTCGTCTTCCAGACCTTCAACCTCCTGGCCCGCACCACCTCGCTTCAGAACGTGGAGCTGCCCCTGATCTATGCGGGCAAAACCCCGGCCGAGCGTCACCAGATGGCCCTGAAAGCCCTTGAGAATGTGGGCCTGGGCAGCCGCAGCGACCACATGCCCAACCAGCTCTCCGGCGGCCAGCGGCAGCGTGTGGCCATCGCCCGTGCCCTGGTCAACGACCCCTCCATCCTGCTGGCAGACGAACCCACGGGTGCCCTGGACTCCAAGACCAGCATCGAAATCATGGCCCTCTTCGAGGAGCTGTACCAGAAGGGCAACACCATCATCCTCGTCACCCACGAAGAGGACATTGCCCGCCACGCCCACCGCATCGTGAAACTTCGCGATGGCAAGATCATTCATGACGAACCCAACGTTCCCATCACGCCTGAAGAGCACATGGCGAATCTGAGCCTTTGATTCTGATTCCGGGTCGCTGACCTCCGGTAGAATCATCGAATGCAGAAACTTGTCCAAGGCATCCACCACTTCCAGACGCAGATCTTCAGCTCCCACAAGGATCTCTTTGAGCGGCTGGACAAGGACCAGACGCCGGAAACCCTGTTCATCACCTGCTCGGATTCGCGCATCAGCCCGAACCTGATCACACAGACGCAGCCTGGCGAATTGTTCATCCTGCGCAACGTGGGCAACCTCATTCCGCCCTACGACAGCACGGGCGGCATGGCGGCGGGCATCGAATTCGCGGTTTCCAGCCTCCAGGTGAAGGACATCATCATCTGCGGCCACTCCAACTGCGGAGCCATGCGGGCCCTGCTCGAACCCGAACAGCTCAGCGAACTGCCCGCCACTAAGGCCTGGCTGGCCCACGCCCGCGCCACCGAGCGGATCATGTGGGAAAGCTACGGCCACCTGCAGGGCCATGAGCTGCTCCACGCCACGGTGGAGGAGAATGTCCTTGTGCAGCTGGACAACCTCCGCAGCCACCCGGCCGTGGCCAAGGCCGTGGCGAACGGCATGCTGCACCTCCACGCCTGGGTCTACAAGATCGAGACGGGTGAGGTCTTCGCCTTTGATCCGGCCCGGGGCCAGTACACCTCCGTCACGGGCACGGATGGACTGGCCCCCCTCACGGAGCAGCACCGCGCCACGGATCTGTCGATTTAAATCGACAGACGGTCCAGGCGTTCGGGCCGATCGCGCCAGCCCTCATCCACTTTCACGAAGAGTTCGAGCCGCACGGGGTGCTGCAACAGCTTGCGCAGCTCCCGCTGGGCGCTCTGACGGATGTCCTTGATCATCTCGCCGCCGCTGCCCAGGATGATCTTCCGGTGGCCATCGCGGTCCACAAGGATCTGCGCCGCGATGAGCACGCCCTCGGGGCCAAGATCCTCGGGGTAATCCTCGTGACCGGGTTCCAGCCACTGCTCGATGAGCACGGCCACGCCATGGGGCACTTCCTCGCGGGTCTTGCGGAGCACCTTCTCGCGAATGAATTCCGCAGCGAGCGAGCGCTCAGTCTGATCCGTGAAGACTTCCTCATCGTGCAGCCAACCGGGCTGGACCGCATCCCGCTCCAGGATGGTCCAGAGCGGATCCAGATTCAGGCCCATCTTCGCGCCGATGGGAACGATCTCCTGGAAGGGGAGCAGATCCTTGTAGGTGGCGATCTTCTCCAGCAGACGTCCCTTGGACAGCAGGTCGATCTTGTTCAACAGGAGGTAGGTGGGGCGTCCCAGCTTACGCAACCGCTTGGCCAAGGCGTGTTCGCCCGTACCCAGGTAGTCGTCGGCATCCACCACCCACAAGAGCATGTCCGCTTCCTCAAGGGCCTGCTCCACGTGAGCCATCATCCGCTCATTGAGGGCGTGCTTGGGCAGGTGGATGCCCGGCGTATCCAGGAAAGCCAGCTGCACATCGCCGCGATCCACCACACCCAGCACCCGCGTGCGGGTGGTCTGGGGAACCTGGCTGGTGGCCGCCAGCTTCTGCCCGAGAAGGGCGTTCAGCAGCGTGGACTTCCCGGCGTTGGGCAGGCCGATGATGGCGAGGGTGGCGTGGCGGCGCGTGGACTCAGCCACGATGCACGCCCCGCTTGGCTTCCCGGATAAATTTTAGGAGGTAGGCCACCTCGGCGATCTGGCCCAGCTCCTTTTCGACTTGGGCCATGGCTTCGTCGCGCAGGAGCCCCGCGTGGAAGAGCAGGCGGTGGGCCTTCTTCAGCCCCTCGATCACGTCGACGGAGAAGCCCTTCCGCTGCAAGCCGATGTTGTTCACCCCGTAGCTCTTGGTGTCCCGGGCGCCGACCGTCTTCATGAAGGGCAGCACGTCCTGGGTGGCCACGGTGAAGCCGCCCATGAATGCGTGGTCGCCCACCCGGCAGAACTGGTGGACGGCCGAGAAGGCCCCGATGTTGCAGCCATCGCCCACTTCCACGTGGCCCGCCAGAGTGGCGCAGTTGGCGAAGATGTTCTTGCTGCCCACATGGCAATCGTGGGCGACGTGGGAACCCGTCATCAGGAAGTTGTCATCGGCCAGGGTGGTCAAGCCGCCGCCGCCTTCGGTGCCCCGGTGGAGGGTGCAGCCTTCCCGGATCACGTTGCGGTGGCCCACCTGCAGGCGGGTGGGAGCACCCTTGAACTTGAGATCCTGCGGCCCCATGCCCAGGGTGGCATGCGGGTAGATGTCGTTGTCCTCGCCCAGTTCCGTATGGGGTCCGATGACCACGTGGCTCCGCAGCAGGGTGCGCGCCCCAATGACCGCGTTGCCCTCGATGACACAGAAGGGACCCACCACCACGCCCTCGCCCAGGCGGGCTTCCGGACTGACCACGCTGCTCGGATGAATCTGCGCGCCCATGGTCATTCTCCCTCTGCCAGGTCCATCAGCATGGACATGAATTCCGCTTCGGCGACCTTCTGGCCGCCCACGAAGGCCTCGCCCCGCATTTTGCAGATGCGGCCCTTGAACTGCACGACTTTCACTTCCATGACCAGCTGATCACCGGGCAGCACCGGCTTGCGGAACTTCACCGCGTCGATGCCCATGAAGTAGATGACCTTCCGGGCCCGGTCCTCGTACTCCTGCATGAGAAGGCAGCCGCCGGTCTGAGCCATGGCCTCCACGATGTAGACGCCCGGGAACACCGGCCGACTGGGGAAGTGACCCTGGAAGATCTCTTCGTTGAAGCTGATGTTCTTCAGGCCGCGAATCCATTCCTTGCGCTCGTAATCAAGGATCCGGTCCACCAGCAGAATGGGGTAGCGGTGGGGCAGCAGGTCCATGATTCCCTGCAGGTCGATGATGCGTGGCTCACGTTCAGACATGGACACTCCAATCCTCTAGCCTAACCCGTCCGGCTTCCATCCTCCAGCCTGGGGGGCCCAAGGTCGGCTCCGGGGCCAGCTCCGGGGGTCAGCCCCTGGGCACCGTCCGCTCGAAAACCTTGGCCTCGATGAACAGGTCCAGCAAGGGCCGGTCGATGGCCCCTTCCCGGGCCTCTTCCTCGAGGATGGACAAGCTGCGATCCAGGGGCACCGCCCCTTTGTAGGGCCGATCCCGGGCCGTGAGGGCATCGAACACATCGGCAATGGCCATGGCCCGGCTCTGCACGGGGATTTCCGGCTCCCCCAGTTGGCGGGGATAACCCTTCCCGCTCAGGCGCTCGTGGTGGGCATAGGCGATCTCGGGCACTCCAGCGAGATCCCGGGTCCAGGGGATGCGCTCCAGGAACCGGAAGGTATGAGTGACATGGCTTTCAATCTCGAGACGCTCGGCCTCCGACAGGCTGCCCTTGCGAATCCGCAGCCGGGCCACGTCCTCGGATTCCACCAGCCCCCGCCGTTCCCCCGACCAATGCGTGAAGGTCAGCTCCTCCAGCAGCCCCAGCCCTTCGGCCACACCCTGGGCCATCACCGTGGGTTCGTTGCTCTGGCGGATGAGCTGCATGAGGCGCTCGGTTTCGGCCTGGCGGTCCCCGATGACCTGGTCCCAGCGGGTCCGGTCGAAGGCTTCTCCCCCCTTCCAGGCTCCGGACAGCAGGTCCAAGGCCTGCTCCAGCTCCCGCTGGCGGAGCCGCTGCAGGATGATCTCCAGCTGGCTGGGTTCCAGCTTCTTGGCCTTCACCAGCACCTGCTCCCGTACGCCCACCTTGCCGAAATCATGCAACAGGCTGGCATAGCGGATCTCCCGCAGCTGCCGGTCCGTGAACAGCAGCTCGCCGTAAACACCGTTGGGCGTGGCGTTGACCGCTTCGGCCAGGCCCACGGTCAGGTCGGCCACCCGGCCGGAGTGACCGCTGGTGACGGGATCGCGTGCCTCGATGGCCGTCACCGAAGCCGCCACAAAACCCTCAAAGAGCTGTTCGATCTCCTCCCGCAGCTGGGCGTTCCGCACGGCCACCGCCGCCTGCCCCGCCAGGCTCTGAGCTAGGCGTTCGTCCTCGGCGGAGAAGGTCCCGATGCCACCGGCATCCTCCTCCACCCGGTTCAGCAGTTGCAGGATGCCCAACACCTCGCCTTCGGTGTCCTGCATGGGCACCACCAACACCGAGGTGGTGCGGTAGCCCGCCTGCCGGTCGAAACTGTCATTGAAGGTGAATGGCGAATCCGCCGGGATGCGGTAGACATCCTCGATGTTCAGGCACTGTCCCGTGAGCGCGACAAATCCCGCCAGGGTGCGCAGGGAGACGGGCATGGTCACCCGGTGGAAGGGCAGCTTCACCTTGGCGTTCTGGGTGTGGGCGAACAGCATCTCCCGCTTCGGGGCTTCGCCGCTCAGCAGGTAGATGGAGCCCGCCTCGGCCTGGAGCAGCTCCCGCGCCTGAGTGAGGATGAGATCCATGAGGCGATCGAGGTTCTGCTCCGATGCCAGCGCCCGGCCCACCTCGTGCAGCCGCTCCATGGAGCGGCGGTCTTTGAATCGTTCCCAGCCAGCCTTCACCAGGGCCAGGGCCGCATCGGCCCCGGGCCAGGTGGCGCAGGAGGCGAACTGCCCCTCCCCGTCCAGGCCCAACACCACGTCCGCCGGCCCATCCACTGCCGGGGCATCCTGGAAGACCAGGGCACGCCGCATCTCCCCGGCAACCCGGTCCAGGACGGTGTTACGGTGCTCTGGGGGGATGGCGACAGTGAATCGCAAGCGGGAATCAGGCTCCAGGAATCCGAACGTGAAGGGAAGGCCAGCTTATCGGAATTCCCCGGCCCCGGCTGAAAGCTGGAAGGGGCCCATCGAACGGCTGGCCTGGGGAGGCAAGGGGGTGGCCCATGCCGAGGATGGTCGTCTCCTGCTCCTGGAAGCCCCTTTGGCCCTGTTCCCCGGTGAGGTGGTGGAGGCCACCGTCATCTGGAAGGCCCGCCATGGCGAGGGCCGCGTGTCGCGCTGGATCACCCGCGACCCCAAGCGCGCCCAGGCCGCCTGCCCCGTGGCCGAAACCTGCGGCGGCTGCGACCTCTGGGAGGCGGGCCGTCACGCCGCCGACCTCAAACAGCAGATGGTCACCGACCTGCTCCGTCGTCAGCTGGGTGAAGATGTCCCCTGGACCTGGCACCCCGCGCCGGACTCGGCCCGTCGCCACCGCATCCAGCTGCACTGGGATGGAGCGGCCCTGGGTTATTTCCGCCGCCACAGCCACGCCCTGGTGCCCATTTCCACCTGCCCTGCCGCAACGGATCCCCTGTCTGCGGCCATCCCGCGCCTCCAGGCCGCCATGGAAGGCCGGGTGCTGCCGGGCCGACGCGGGCGCTGGGAGCTGTCCACGGACAGCCCGGCCAACACGGTCTGGGCCACCGACGAGCGCGGGCGCACCTGGATGCTGGAGCCCGATGGCTGGCACCGCAGCGACGAACCCATTCGGCATCGCCTTGGAGAAGCCGCCCTCCGCCACGAGCCCGGGGCCTTCTTCCAGGTGAGCCCGCCCTGGGCCGCCGAAGCCTTCGGCGGTCTGCTGAACACCTGGGATGTGAAGGGCGCCACTCTGTTCGATCTCTACGGCGGCGTGGGCCTGTTTTCCGTCCTGCTGGGCGAGCGCTTTCAGCACCGCATCCTGGTGGAATCCGGCGAGGCGGCCGTGGCCTGGGCCCGCAAGAATCTGGAAGCCGCCGGACTGGCTTCGGAATGCCTGGTGGCCGACGTGGCCGCCTGGGTGCCCGAGGGGCTTGGCCAGGCCGCGGATGTCATCCTGCTCGATCCACCCCGGGCCGGTCTGGAACCCGCCCTCTGCGACCGCCTTCTCACGGCCGGTGCAGGCACGCTGGTGCTGGTGGGCTGCGATGGCGCCGCCTTCTGCCGCGATCTGAAACGCCTCGCGCCCGCTTGGTCTCTGGACCAGCTGGCGGTGCTCGACCTCTTCCCCCTCACCACCCACGTGGAATGCGTGGCCCTGATGACCAAGCGCCCATGACCGCCCTGGGGCATCACCTGCTGGCCGAGTTCACCGGCTGCGACGCAACCGCCCTGGCGGATCTCCAGCTCGTCACGGACGCCATGCTCCGTGCCGCCGAGGCCTCCGGCGCCAGGGTGGTGACCCACAGCTTCCACCACTTCAGCCCCTACGGCGTCAGTGGCGCCGTGATCATCGCCGAAAGCCACCTGGCCATCCACACCTGGCCCGAGCATCGCTTCGCGGCGGTGGATTTCTTCACCTGTGGCCAGGTGGACATGGAGCGGGGTCTGGCCATGCTGAAGCAGGCCCTGGGCGCCGAAGGGGAAACCCGCCTGGCTTTGGAACGGGGCCCCTTGAAACCCATCACTGTTTGAGCGCACCCTCCAGCCTCAACAGGTGCTCCTTGCGGGCCAAGCCGCCGGCATAGCCCGTGAGCGTGCCGTTGGCGCCGATCACGCGGTGGCAGGGCACCAGGATCGAGACCGGATTGGCCCCATTGGCGCGACCCACGGCCCGGCTCAGGTTGCGATCCCCCAGGTCCGCGGCCAGTTGCCCGTAGCTGCGGATCTCACCAAAGGGGATGCGCTGCAGCGCCGCCCAGACCCGCTGCTCGAAGGGGCTGCCATGGAGGCGGAAGGGCACCTCGAAGACCCTGCGCTGCCCGGCACCATAGGCCTCCAGCTGCTCGCGCAGTCGCTCCAACGCCACGGCATCAGGCCGCGAGACCGGGCCCAGGCGAGCCACCTTGGCCATCAGGGCCTCTCGGAATTCGTGATCGGCGAAGCCCAGGTAGATGACCGCGCCTTCGGCATCAAAGGCCGCCTGGATGGGGCCGAGAGACGTATCGAGGGTATGGAGTCCGCTCATGCGGGGGTTCCTTTCAGGCTGGCCCAGAGGTGGAAGGTGGCCAGGCTGCGGTGGGGCGCGAAAGGCGTCATCAGGCGCAAGGTTTCCAAAGCGTCGGGGCGAGTTTCGAGGTGGAACCAGCGTTGCAGTGCAAGTGTGAGGCCCGCGTCGCCCACGGGCACGCAGTCCCGAAAGCCCAGGCCCCGCATCAGCACGTACTGGGCAGTCCAGGGACCGCAGCCCCGCAGGGATTCCAGGGCTTTGGCGGCGCCCGTGGCCGTGGCCAAGTCCTCCAGCCGCAGCCGGCCACTGGCCACCTCTCCCGCCGCGTGGAGCAGATACTCGGCCTTGCGCCGGGAGAAGCGCAGGGCCTGGAGTTCCTCCACCTTCAGGGCCGCCAGGTGGTTGGCGTCGGGATGGGCGATGAGGCCTTCCGCCGCTGGGATCCCAGCCAGACGGATGAGGTCGCGGCGCATGGCATAGGCGAAGGCCAGGTTCACCTGCTGGCCCAGAATGGCCCACACCAGGGCCTCGAAGGGATCCAGCGTGAACAGCACCCGCAACCCCTCGCGCCCGTGCGCCAGTTGGGGGTGGGCTGCCTCGAAGGCGGCGGGATCGCCGGTCCAGCCCAGCAACCGCAGGGTCGCCCCATGCGCCTTGGCCATGGCCGCGGCGCCGGTGGCCCCGGTCAAGGTCACCTCGATATCGGACTCGCCAAAGGCGAGACGGAGCACGGCGGGCCGCCCTTCAAACAGGAAGGCTTTGCGGAGCACCCGACCCTCCACCCGCTCGGAAACGCTCAGGGGATCGCGTCCATGGAAGGCCAGCACATCCTCCACCCGCAGCCTTTCGGGCCTGGGCAGCACGAAGCGATCCGCGCCAAGCATGGATCGATAGGCCCCGGGGCTCAGGCCCGTCTGGCGGCGGAAGGCCTCGTGGAACCCCGAGGCGCTTTCATAGCCACAAGCAAAGGCCAGATCCGACAGCCCTGTCGCTCCTGCCGCCAGGAGGACGCAGGCCCTCTGGATGCGCACCCGCTGGAGAAAGGCCGCTGGTTGGAAGTGGACGTGGTCGCGGAACAGATCCTTCAGCTTCGTGACGCCCACACCCACGCCCTCCGCCAGGGCCTCCACCTCGGGAAAGGCGGCGGGATCGGCCGCTGCCTGCGCCAGCGTGGTTTCCAGGCGGGCCAGATCGGCATCCTCGCCCCGGTAGAAGGCATCCGGCTTGCACCGCTTGCAGGGCCTGAGCCCCGCTGCCTGGGCCGCCGCCTCGTCCTCGAAGAAGCGGACGTTGACGGCCAGGGGCTTGCGCGCGGTGCAGGAAGGCAGGCAGTAGATCCCGGTGGTGAGAACGCCCGTCAGAACCCGGCCGTTGAAGGACGCGTCCTTCGCCAGGATCCGCTCGTAGAGGTGCTCATCCGACCAGCGCATGACCCCATGCTAAGAGCCTGGGTGGGCGATGTCCTCCGAAGGCCGCCGCTGGAATTTTCTTACCACCCTGGCTCTGGAATAACAGGACCGCAGAGGGCACAGAGAGCCGCAGAAGACACAGAAAAGGGCCTGAATCCAGCCTTTCCCTCTGTGCCCTCTGCGGAATTTCCGCGTCCTCTGGGTTCCGGTGGTTACTCCCACTCCAGCGGCAGCCGCGGCTGAGGCGGCGCTTTGGGCAGCACGCCTTCCAGGCGGAGCAGGAATTCCTTCATGTCCAGCCCCCCGCCGTAGCCCACGAGGGAACCATCGGAGCCGATGACGCGGTGACAGGGAATGAGGATGGAAATGGGGTTGGCCCCATTGGCCCGGGCCGCGGCGCGGATGCAGTGCTCGTCGCCCAGACGGCGTGCCAGCTCCAGGTACGAGATGGCCTGGCCATAGGGGATCTTCTGGAGCTCCTTCCAGACCCGGCGCTGGAACTCCGTGCCTTCGGCCTCGAAGGGGATGTTGAAATTCCTCAAATTCCCCGAAAAATAAGCCTCCAACTGCCGCTTCAGATAGGGCAGGCTCTTGGGCACCGGGCCCGCCGCGAGCGGAGGCTTGGCCCCATGGAAGCGGATGAGCTGAACCAGTTTCCCCTCTGAATTGAACTCCGCACCCAGATCTCCCGTGGGCGTTTCGATCAGATGGAAGACTCCTGGCATGCCCATCAGCATGTCAGAATCCCGAGCTTTTTAAATGGGTGCAGAAGCACCCATTCACGGGTTCCGCCAGCCCAGGCCTGATTCCAGATCCCGCAGGGCCCTGGGCAGGGGCCCGTCCCCGGGCAGGATCACGCGGTGGGAGGGGATCAGCAGCGTGATGGGGTTGGCCACGCAGGCCATGACGATCAAATCTTCGTCCAGGCCCAGCCAGGCCGCCAGGTCCGCGGGTTGGCGCGTCTGGCCGTAGGGAATGGTGCGCACCGTGTCCCAGACCAGCAACTCGTTGGGCCTTCCCTGCGGATCCAGGGGCACCGTGAAGGTGCGGAGGGTGCCGCGGAGATAGGCCTCCACCTGCCGGTCCAAAAACCGTTTGGCCTCCCGTTGCTCGCGCGGCGGCAGGGGGCTGGTCTGGCGCGGATCGAAGGCGGCCAGCACCAATTCCAACAGCCTGCCCCGGCCGTCGAAGGCGGCGCGCATGAGCCCCATGGGGGTGTTCAGCTCGTAGTGCCAGAGGAGCATGAGGGAATCATCGCATGGACTCGCATAGACTGGTGCCATGGTCGCCTCACCCTTCCGCCTGTCCATCATCGACTACCTGAATGCCGCCCCCCTGAACCATGGTTTCAAGCACGGGCTGGGCTGGGAGCATTTCCACCTGAAATTCCATTACCCGTCCGCCTGCGCGGACCGCCTGCGCGACGGCGAGGTGGATGCGGGCATCGTGAGCTCCATCGAGTATCTGCGCATTCCCAACCTGCGGATCGTGCCGGGGCTCTGCATTGCCTCGCCCAAGCGGGTGCGCAGCGTGGTCATCCTCTCCAAGGTGCCCCCGGAGCAGATCCGCAGCCTGGCCCTGGACACCTCCAGCCGCACCAGCGTCGTGCTGGCCCAGCTGCTGCTGCGGGAACGCTACGGTGTCACGCCGTCGGTGGTGGACATGGGCCCGGACCTGCCCGCCATGCTGGAAGCCAACGACGCAGCCCTGATGATCGGCGATGCAGCCATGCGCGCACCCAGGCAGGGGCTGTTCGTGCTGGACCTGGCTGAGGAGTGGCATGCCTGGACGGGGCTACCCTTCGTCTTCGCCCTTTGGCTCGTGCGCCAGGATGCCCCCGAGCTGCCCGTTCCCGGCGGCGTGGCCCCCTTCTTCCACAAGAGCCTGGAGATTGGCTTGGCTCAGCTGCCCGTCATCGTGGAGGAGGCCCGGCGCACCATCGGCTGGACCAAGATCGAACTGCAGGAATACCTCACGGAGAACATCAGCTACACGCTCGGCGAGGCCGAGCGGGAAAGCCTGGCACTGTTCTTCGAGAAAGCCGTGCGCCACGGTTTCGCCCCCGAAGAAAAACCCCTGCGGTTTCTGTGACCTTTTTAACACCCCCATCTCTGACACCCTGAACCCTCACCAGGACGGCCCATGACTGACCTTTCGCCCCTCTTCCACGCCCACGCTGCCGAACGTCAGCGCACCACAGCCGAGGCCCTGGCTAGGACCAGCTTCGACGCTCTGGTGATCTCCAGCGGGAAGGTCTACACCCACTTCGCCGACGATCAGGACGCTCCCTTCCATCCCACGCCCCACTTCGCCCACTGGTGCCCCCTGACCGGACCCCACCACGTGCTGGTGGTGCGGCCAGGCCAGCGCCCCCGGCTGATCCGCTTTGCCCCCGAGGATTTCTGGTACGAACAGGCCCCCCTGGGCCAGCCCTTCTGGGCCTCGGAATTCGACATTGAAGAAGTGGGCACCGTCGAAGACGTTTGGAAACGGCTGGGCACCCTCCAGAAAGCCGCCTACATCGGCAACGAAACGGATCGCGCCCAGGCCGCCGGTCTCGAGGTGAACCCAGCCTTGCTGACCGCCCATCTGGATTGGAACCGCACCACCAAATCCGCCTATGAGGTGCACTGCATCGAAGCTGCCACGGTCATCGCGGCCCGGGGCCACGAAGCTGCCAGGGCCGCCTTCCTGGCCGGGGGCAGCGAACTGGACATCCATCACGCCTACATTCAGGCTGCAGGCATCGTGGATCACGAGATGCCCTACGGCAGCATCGTGGCCCTCAACGAAAAGGGCGCCATCCTCCACTACGAAGGCAAGCGGAAGGAACGGAACGGCGCGGTGCTGCTCATCGACGCAGGTGCCCAGGTGCATGGCTACGCCTCGGACATCACCCGCACCGTGGCGGCGCCCCATTGCGACAGTCGGTTCGCGGCCCTCATCAAGGGCATGGAGACCATCGAACTGAAGCTCTGTGATCTGGTGAAACCCGGGATGCCCTACGGCGAACTCCATCACCAGGGCCACCTGCTCATTGCCGGGCTATTGCAGGAGAGCGGCATCCTGAAAGCGGCCCCTGAGGAAGCCGTCGACAAGGGGCTCACACGCCCCTTCTTCCCCCACGGCCTGGGGCATCACCTGGGCATCCAGGTGCATGACGTCGCTGGCCGGCAGGGATCACCCGAAAGCACGCCCGCACCGCCGCCGCCCCAGCACCCCACCCTGCGCACCACGCGCAACATCGATGTGAACCAGGTGTTCACAGTGGAACCGGGCCTCTACTTCATCCCCATGCTGCTTCGCCCATTCCGTGGAAACGAACATCAAGCAGCCTTCAATTGGTCCCTGATCGATGAGTTGACCCCTTGCGGCGGCATCCGCATTGAGGACAATCTGCTGGTGACTCGCACCGGACATCGCAATCTCACGAGGCCGCACCTGCCCCGCTGAGCCTTCCGCACCAAAAGCCCCCAGCAACCGCACCACTTCCAAGGAGCAAGCATGTCTGAGGCTTTCGACGTCAAACGTGAGCACCGCATCACCCGGGACGAGGCTGCCACGCTCGTCCAAGCCCATCAGTCCGCCGCCAAGGCCGCGCTGAAGGCCGGCGCCCAGGCCCCCCTCCATCACGCGTCCGCCTTCAATCGGAGCGCCTTCGAGCACCTGCTGGCGCAGCCGGGAGCAGCGGGCATCCGCATCTACCACGCGAAGCACAAGGATGGTTCGCCCACCATGGTTATGGTCGCGGTGGATAACGCTGGCAAGGATTTGGATTCTGCACAATCTGTGTTTATCCAGAACGGTCACGAGTGCCCGCCCTTCTGCGGTGGATCGATCCTCGTTTCCTGAACCCGACCGCGAAGTGATTCACTTTAAGGTCTGGCGATTCCTCGTCGTCTACGTCCTCAATCCGACGCTGCTGGTTCCCGTTGCCGCCTATCTGTGGAGTCGGTATCGGGGCACTTATGCGAAACCGATAGGCCTGCCTGGAGCCGTACCCAGGGAATTTCTGGAAGCCTCCTTCGGGGTGCTTGGGACGGGACTTGCATTTGCAGGTATCCCGAACGTAGGACTCTTACACCTCACCCGGCCGCTGACTTTTGTCGCCACCCTTCTGGTGGTACTGCAGATCCCCGCGATGTCCAGGCTACGACGAAACTGGTACCTGGTCGCCATGGGCTTGGGCCTGCTCGCCGCCGCCATGGGTTACGCCTTGGATACCCCCGCCTACCGCAATTCGGTGTTCACCACGGTTCAAAGCCTGATCTACCTGATCGTTTCCAGCATTGAATTACGCTGGATTCTGATGATCGAGGATGATGTCCCCGTAGCGGCCCGGCCTGAATTCTGGTTTTTCTCTGCGCTGCTGGTTTTCGCTTCCGGCTCCTTGCTGTTCAATGCCACCTCCAATTACTTCCTGCGCACACTGACCCATGACCTGCTGCCCATTCCTTGGGTGGCTGTGAATGTTGTCTATGTGATGTATTACTTCCTTATGGCCAAAGTGTTCCTGTGTCCGAAACCCACCTCGTCCTGATCTTCGTACTCGCCACCCTCGGCGGCGTGATGATGGCCTGGCTTACGCTCTTCAGCGTGGTCACGGCCAAATCCCGCATCATCCGTGAACAGAAACGGGCTCTCGAAGCCGAGCAGCGGCTGCGCAGGGCCCAGGAATCGTTCACAGACAACGCGCACCATGAGCTGCGGACACCTTTGCAGATCCTGGCCAGCCACCTGCAACTGCTGCAGGACATGGATCCGAGGCCGGAGCAGGAGCAGATCCTTCGGCTGGCCCAAACCACGGCCACGCAACTCGGTCGCCTGGTGCAGGGCCTGCTCGACCTTTCCAGCCTGGCCCACGGCACCCTTCCCACCCGCACCGCCCTGACGGATCTCGGGCCTCACCTCACTTGGCTGGCCCGGGCTTCCGCGGCCAAAGCCGCTGAGAAGGGGCTTGATCTGAGCACCGCCTTTGACCCCCTCCCAAAGCCGCTGCACTGCGATGCCTCAAGGCTGTGCCAGGCCCTCGATGCACTGCTGGACAACGCCATCGGCTTCACGGACCGCGGCACCATCGGTTTCACCTTGAAGGCCCGTCCAGAAGGATCCGACTGGTTCCTGCGGTTCGAGATCACGGACCAGGGTCCCGGCATCGCTCTGGATTGGGAGCGTCTGCTCCGTCCCTTCGAACAGGAGGAGCAGGGCTTCCGGCGCCGCCGGGGCGGCCTGGGCATCGGGCTTCCTCTGGCCGCAGGCATCCTAGACCTGCTCGGCGGCCGCATGGGACTCGAATCGATCACCGGCGGCACCCGGGCCTGGGTGGAGATCCGCCTCCCAGAGGGCGATCCTAGAGTTTGAAACTGCCAGCCAAGGCGCGCAGGCCCTCGGCCACCTGGGCGAGATCCTCGGAGGTCTTGGCGATCTCCTGGACGGTGGCGGCCAGTTCGTGCGTGGCCGTGGCGTTCTGGGCAAGTCCCTGGCTGGTCTGATCCATCATCTGCGTGACTTCCGCACTGGTGCCCGCCTGCCCTTGAGCGAAGGTGCCGATCTGGGACACCCGGCTGGCCACCTGCTGGATGCGTTCCCGGATGGCTTCGAGGCTCTGCATGGTGCCCTGCACGCTCTCGACGCCGCCTTCGACGGCGTCCTGGGCGTGTTGGATGAGTTCCTCGATCTCCTTGGCCGAGGTGCGGCTGCGCTCTGCCAACTTCCGCACTTCTTCGGCGACCACCGCGAACCCCTTGCCCATGGACCCGGCCTTGGCGGCCTCGATGGCCGCATTGAGGCTCAGCAGATTCGTCTGTCGGGCAATTTCCTGGATGACCCGAACCGCTTGAACGATCTGGGCCGTGGCACCCTGGATTTCCCCCATGCCGTTCACGGCGGCCTGCCCGGCCTCCGCACTTCGCAACGTTTCCGCCACCGCAGCCTGGCCCTCCTGGCCACCTTCCTGGCTGTGCTGCACCACCATCCGTGACTCCTGGGAAAGCCCTGCCATGGCCTGAGCCACGCGCTCACCCGCCTGTTTCAGCTCTTCGCTGACCTGGGCGATCTCATCCACGGCCCGGGTCATCTGCTCCGAGCTGGCCGCCAGCTCGGTGCTGCCCGAAGCCACCCGTGCCGCAAAACCGGACACCTCCAGGATGCGGCTCCGCAATCCGGCGTTGTAGAGGTTGAAGGCCCTTGCCGCGGCGCCGATCTCATCCTGGCTGTCGATGCGAATCTCCCGCGTGAGATCGCTGTTCTGCAGGCCATCCACCAGGTCCGCCAGGGGGCGTGTCATGCGTCGCGCGCCGCTTCGCACCACGAAGAACAGCAAGCCGGATAGAAGCAGCAGCCCACCCAGGATGGACCAGGTGTACCGACGGACCTCGGCCTGCAAATCATCGATGTAGACGCCGGTGCCGATGTTCCAGCCCCAGGGTTCGTAACGTCTCACGTAGTTCAGCTTGGGGAACACACCTTCCACGCCGGGCTTCCCGAACCAGAGCTTGAGGTAGCCGCCCTCAGGTTGGCCTCCCAGGCGGTTCAACTCCACGTAGATGCGCGTGCCCTGCTTGTCGGTGAAATCATCCACCAGCTTCCCAGCCATTTCGGGACGGATGGGCACCGTGACGATGCGAGGCTCAGGGGTGAACACGTAAAAGTAGTTGCCCCCAGCGTATCGAGTGGACTGGATGACCGCCAAGGCCCGTTTCTGGGCCTCTTCCCGGGTGATGGTGCCCGCCGCGGCCTGCGCCTCCTGGGAGGCGAGAAGCCCCAAGGCGGTGTCTGTCAGGTTGCGGATCTCATCCTTGCGGGCTCTGAGAAACCCATCTTCCACGGCCGGCACCAACACCAGCCAGGACACCAGGAACACCATGCCCAGGGGGCCGAGCCCCACCAGAAGAATCTTCCCCGCCAGGGAGCGGGGGGTCCATCGATCCAGCCATGTCGACATGAAGCCTCGTTAGAAAAGGTCACTCCCCATCCATCGGAGCACGGGCCCTCCTTCTCAATTTCCCCCATCACCCATGCCAAACACCTCGCCTTGCGATATACATAGAGACATTCTCCGGGAGCCTCATGTCCATCCGTACCGGCCTGGCCACTTTCCTCCTTGCCTCCTGTCTTCTGGGCCAGGGCACCGAGCGCCTCACCCTGGAGGCCCTCGCCCATCCCACCCTTAAGAAACCCTATGTGGGCATGCCCACGACCCGCCTGGAATGGCTTCCAGATGGGGCCCTCCTGCAAACCAAGCGGGATAAGGACCAGGTGGCCCTCTTGCGGGTGGATCCCTCAACCTGGGAAGCCAAGCCCCTGCTGGAAGCGGCGCCGCTCCAGGCAGCTCTGATGGCCGCTGGCGCGCCGGAGGCGGATGCGAAGACCGCCCTGGGCCGGGGCCAGTTCGACTGGAATGAAGGGCGCACCGCCTTCCTGCTGGAGGTGAAGGACCAGCTCTTTGTCGTGGATGTGAAAGCCGCCAGCGCCAAGCTGGTGGCCAGCGGCAAACCTGATGAGCCCTCCCTCAGCCCCGATGGTGCGCATGTGGCCTTTCTCCGGGGGAACGATCTGTACTGTGCGGACGTGGCCACCGGCAAGGAAACCCGGCTCACGTCCGGCGGCAACGAGACCGTGTTCAACGGCCGCCTGGACTGGGTGTACCAGGAGGAGGTGTATGGCCGGGGCAGCTTCAAGGCCTTCTGGTGGGCGCCGGATTCCAAGCGCCTCGCCTACCTAAGCCTCGACGAAACCAAGGTGCCCGTCTTCACCTTGATGGATGACCGGTTTCAGCCGCAGCAGGCCCACAAGGCCCGCTATCCCAAGGCGGGAGATCCCAATCCCATCGCCCGGCTCGGCGTGGTCGACCTCGCGGGGCACACCACCTGGATGACCGAGCCGTATCCCGGGAAGGAAACACTCATTGTCCAGGTGGGTTGGGATCCCACCGGGCACCTCCTCGCGGCCCACCAGGACCGCGTGCAGTCCTGGCTGGACCTGCGCCGCTATGAGGGATCGGCGTCCTCGGTGCTGATCCGCGAAGCGAGCAAGGCCTGGCAGGAGCGCCTGCCCCTGCCCCAGTATCTGCCGGACGGGAGCTTCCTTTGGGAATCCCAGCGCACGGGCTTCCACCACGTCTACCACTACAGCCCGACGGGCCAGATTCTGGGACCGGTCACCGCCGGGACCTGGGATGTGCGCCGCGTGCATGGCGTGGATCCCAAAACCAAGCAGGTCTATTTCGAGGCCACCGAGCGCAGCCCCATCGGCCTGGATGCCTACCGCATCGGCCTGGACGGCAAAGGCCTCACGCGCCTCACGGAGAAAGCCGGCACCCACCGGGTCCGTTTCAACGCGACCTTCACGGCCTTCCTGGATACCTGGAGCGACGCCCTGACCCCCGCCCAGCAGAGCCTGCACGATGCCTCTGGCAAGAGCCTGCGCCTCATCGACGCCAACCCCAGCGAGAAACTGAAGGAACTCGCCCTCGGCAAGGTCAGCTTCCAACAGGTGAAGACCCGCGATGGCTTCCCCATGGAAACCATGCTGGTGCTGCCCACACCCTTTGATCCATCCAAGAAATACCCCGTGTTCCAGTACCTCTACAGCGGCCCCGGCGCGGCATCGGTGCGCAACGCCTTCGGCCGGGACATGCTGTGGTACCAGTTCCTCGCCCAGCAGGGCATCGCGGTTTGGGTCTGCGACAACCGCAGCGCCTCCGCCAAGGGCACCAGCGCCTTCGGGGTGCACCACCACCTCGGTGCCCAGGAGCTGCAGGACCAGCTGGATGGACACGCCTGGCTGAAGGCCCAGGGCTGGGCGGACATGGACCGCCTCTGCCTTAATGGCTGGAGCTACGGCGGCTTCATGGTCACCTACGCCCTCACCCACAGCAAAGCCTGGAAGCTGGGCATCGCCGGCGCCCCGGTCACCGACTGGAGCCTCTACGACAGCATCTACACCGAGCGGTACATGGGCCTGCCCAGCGAAAACAAGACCGGCTATGAATCCAGCTCCGTGCAGAAAGCCGCCAAGGATCTCTCGGGCAAGCTGCTGCTCTTCCACGGCACCCTGGATGACAACGTGCATCCCCAGAACAGCGTGATGCTCATCGACGCGCTGCAGAAGGCCGGGCACCAGCTCCAGTTTGTCCTGCTTCCCGGCGCCGAGCACGGACCCCGGACCCCGGAACAGGTCTGGGCGGTGAATCAGGCCAAGTGGGAGTTCCTCTTGAAGAACCTGTAGGGCCCATCAACCCATAGACTCTGGGCTCAACCGTTCGTCTGTCCGCCCCTTCCCGCGGACAGCATGCGGTCGTACACCCATAGCAACACGGCCGTGAGCAAACCCACGCCGATGATGGTCCAAAGCATGCCCGTAGGCTGATGCTTCACTTCGCCGAAATGGTGCATCAGCTTTCCGCCGAACCAGCCGCCAATGATGGAGCCGAGTCCGATCGGGAGGAAGGCGAACCCCATGTAGGTGCCCTGCTGGCCTGCCGGGGCCAGCCGGGAAATGTACTCGTAGTAGCGGGGAGACTGGACAATCTCGCCGAGCGCCACGCAGACGAGGGTGATGATCACTCCCGTCACGGTCGGTTTGAAGACCAGCACGATCCAGGCGAGGGATGAAATCAGGGTGCCCAGTGTCACAGCCTTCATGGAGGCGATCTTTTGCGTGGCGAGGTTGAGCAGAACCGTCAGCGAGATCACGACGAGCGGCCCGGTCATCAGCAGAAGTTCCGTGTCCGCCTTGGGGTCGATGTACTTCACCACATAGAGAGGAAGCGTGATGAACTCCTGCCAGTACACCACCCAGTAGCCCGTGAAAATGATCAGGAACAGCATGAACTTCGGGTTGGAAATCACGGTAAGGAAGTTCTTCCCCGTTTCCACCAGGGACGGCGGCGGCGCATCGCCCTCCCGTCGCGGTTCTTTAAAGAGCAGAAGCACGGCAAAGAACATGGCAAAGACACTGACCGCGGCCACACGGAACACATTCTCGACGCTCATGTGACGGTGGACATACGAGGCCACGAAGGGGCCAGCTGCGCCACCGATGTTCACCAGGGTGTAGTAAATGGAATAGCCGATGGTGCGCACATTTTCCTTGGAGGCCCGGGCCGTCGTCCCCACCACCGCGGGCTTCACCAAGGCCACGCCCAGCGCGGGCAGCATCAGCAGGAAGACCACCAGGGCCCCCAGGGGCACGGCGCCGCGCACCGGGACCATCCACGAGGCACCCAGCGATCCCAGCAGGAAATACGAACTGCTGAGGATCAGGTAGGCCAGGGACAGGGCCCGGCGAAATCCCAGGCGATCCGCCACGGCGCCCCCAAAGGCCGCCATGAACCACACCAGACCGCCGAAAACACCCGTAAGGCTGCTCGCATCCTGGGCCGGGAACCCAAGCGATTCATTGAGGTACCGGGCCAGAGAGGCGAAGGCCGCGTAGTACGAGAGGCGCTCGAACAACTCACTGATGTTGGCCACCCAGAAGGGCCGCTCGAATCCATGGCGGATGTCTTGCAAACGCTGAGCGAAGCCCAAGGTGCCTCCGGAAAGGGGACTGCCCATCGATCTTCCCGGGGTTTCGTCGTGGTGGTCAACCCGGAATGGAAAGGGCCAGGAACATCGACCAGGCCGCCCTGGGCCCGGCCTTGCGGTGAGACGAGAAACCTATTTGGCGGCCCTTGCGAATTCCACAACCGCTCTGAGCATGTCCCCCACAGACATGATGCCCACCAGCTCGCCCTTGGCATCCACCACGCAAAGGCCATAGAGCTTGTGGTCCAGGATTTCCTGCGCGGCCGTGGCCAAATCAGTGTCCGGCGTCACGCGCCGGGGGGCCGGGTTCATCACGTCCTTCACAGGCGTTTTGGATAGGAGGTAGTGGACCTCCCAGGTATCCAGAGAGGTGGCCTTGCCCGGCGTGTAGTCCTTGATCATCCGTTCCGTAATCAGGCCCGTGAACACCCCCTTGGCCATGACCGGCAGGCGGCGAATGCCCTTCTCCTTCATGAGGTGGATGGCCTCGATGATGGAGGCGTCCTGATCGATGGTGATGGGATTCTTGGTCATCCACTGCTGGACGGTGGCCATCGGATGCTCCTCACATGGTCGGGCTTACATGCCTAGGAAGGCTTTTTTGATGTGGTCGTTGTTGAGCAGCTCATCCCCCTTGCCCGTGAGCACGACCCGCCCGGTTTCCATCACGTAGGCCCGGTGCGAGATGCGGAGGGACTGGTAGACGTTCTGCTCCACCAGAAGGATGGTAACGCCCAGCTGGTTAATGCCGATGATGATGTCGAAAATGTTTTTGACAAGCAAGGGGGAAAGCCCCAAAGAGGGCTCGTCCAGGAGCAGGATTTTGGGATTGGCCATGAGCCCCCGGGCGATGGCCAGCATCTGCTGCTCCCCGCCGGACATCGTCCCACCCAGCTGCTTCTCCCTTTCCTTGAGCCGGGGAAACAGCTCGAACACCCAATCAATGTTTTTCTGACGATCCGCCCGGGTGGCCTTCACATAAGAACCCATGCGGAGGTTCTCCAGCACCGTCATCTCGGGGAAGATGCGGCGGCCTTCAGGCACTTGCACCACGCCCGCCTCCACCACCTGATGGGGCTGCAGCCGGGTGAGGTCGCGCCCCTGGAAGATGAGGCTGCCCGAAGTGGGCTTCACCAGCCGGGAGATGTTCTTGAGCGTGGTGGATTTCCCGGCGCCGTTGGCGCCCACCACCGTGACGATCTCGCCTTCCTTCACCTCCAGATCCACGTCCCAAAGCACCTTGAGGTCACCGTAGGCGAAGGTGAGCTTCTCGACCCTAAGCATGGCTCTCACCCAGGTAGGCGCTGATCACTTCCGGATGGCTGACGACTTCCTGGGGCGATCCTTCCATGAGCTTTTCGCCCGAGGCCAGCACCACGATGCGGTCCGAGATGCGCATGATGGCCTTCATGTCGTGCTCGATGACCATCTGTGTGAGGCCGCGCGCCTTGATGTCGAGGATGAGCTGGATGATCTCCTCACTCTCCGCCGGATTCAGGCCGCCCATGACCTCATCCAACAGCAGGAGCTTCGGCTGCGTGGCCAGGGAGCGCGCCACCTCCAGCTTCTTTCGCTCTCCGATGGGCAGGCCCCCAGCCGGGAAATCAGCCCTGTGCTCCATGCGCACCACTCGGAGCTGTTCCATGGCCAAGGCCCGGGCGACCTTCAGCGAGGCGGTGCGAGCCAGGGCCCCCACCATGACGTTGTCCACCACAGAAAGCTTCGCCAGGGGCCGTACCTTCTGCCAGGTGCGCACCATGCCCAGCATGCAGACCTTGTCGGGATCGAGGCCATTCATGCGGCGGCCATCGAAGAGGATCTCCCCCCTCGATGGGGGGTAGTAGCCCGTGATGCAGTTGAAGAGGGTGGTCTTGCCCGCCCCGTTGGGTCCGATGAGGCCCATGATGCTGCCCTCCTCTACGGAGAAGGACACATTGGAATTGGCGGCCAGGCCACCGAAGAACTTGCTGACCTTCTGGATCTCGAGGATGGCCATCAAACCGCCTCCCGCTGACGGCGTGCGGTCAGCCTCCGGAAGAAGCCCATGAGGCCATCGGGCATGAAGAGGATCACCAGCACCACCAGGATCCCGTAGAGCAGCACGTGGGCGTGCGAGAGGTTCTCCTTCAGGAACAGGCCTGTGCGGGAATCCGCGTTCACTGCGCCCACCTTCACCAGGGCCTCGGTGATCAGGTTGCTCCGCAGGGCCTCCGACAGCGGCACCAGCACCAGGGAGCCCAGCACCGGCCCCCAGAGCGTGCCCATGCCGCCGATGATGCAGATGAGCATGATCTGGACGGAGACATCCAGCCCCAGCACCGTGGGGGGATCGACGAACCCCACGTAGATGCCGTAGAAGCTGCCCGCCAGCGAGGTGAGCACCGCGGAGATCACCAGGGCGATGTTCTTGTAGCGCGAGATGGGAATGCCCAGGGAGTGGGCGGCATCCTGATCCTCCCGGATGGCCTGCAGGAAGTAGCCGAGTTTGGAGTGCTGCACCCAATAGGTGATGGCGATGGTGGCCAGGGCCAGCACCAGGCCGATGTGGTAGAAGGGCACCTTGGTGGAGAAGTCGGTGATCAAGGTGGCGCCCACCTTGAAGGGTGGCAGCTCCGTGGCCAGAATGCCCTCGGCGCCATTGGTGAGGGTGGTCAGGTTGATGGCTGACAGTCGGAGGATCTCCGCCACGGCGATGGAAGCCAGCACGAAGTAGGGACCGCGCAGGCGGAAGCAGATGCTGCCGATGACCAGGGCCACCAGAACCACCAGCCCCACGCCAGCCCAGACGCCGATCCAGGGGGCGATCTGCTTCGTGTGCATGAGCATCATGGTGGTGTAGGCGCCCACGCCGAAGTAGGCCGCATGGCCCACGGAGTGTTGACCCGCGTAACCACCGAGGATGTTCCAGCTCTGGCCCTGAGAGACGCTCAGAAACAGAAGGATCATCATGTGCAGCGCGTAGGGGCTCTCCACGAACCTGGGCAGGGCAAAAAGAATGGCCAGGATCAGGATGCCCGCGGAGGGTTTGAGGAGGCTGTTGGTCATGGCGTCCTCCTCAGGTCCGGGACTTGCCCATCAAGCCCGCGGGCCTGAACAGGAGCACCAGCAGGAAGAGGACGAAGACCACCACATCCTTCCAGCCCGAGGAGATGTAAACCGCACTCAGGGATTCCGTGATGCCGATGAGGATGCCGCCCAGGGTGGCCCCCACCACGCTGCCCATGCCGCCCAGCACCGTGATGACGAAGGCCTTCAGCGTGAACACCCCGCCCACCTGGGGGAAGATGTAGTAGGTGGGCGAGATCAGGGCCCCGGCCGTTCCCGCGAAGGCGGCGCCAAGGCCGAAGGCGATGATGGACATGCGCTTCACGTTGATGCCCATGAGTTGGGCGGCTTCGCGGTCCTGGGCCGTGGCTCGGATGGCCTGGCCCGTGTCCGTTTTGAGCAGGAACCAGTACAGCGCCGCGGTGATGGCGGCGGTGATGCAGAAGGAGATGAGCAGCGGTGTGGACACCGCCACGCCACCTCCGACCTGGATGGTGGAGGAGGAGTAGGAGGTGGAGATGATCTTGTAGTCGGAGGTGAAGATGAGCATCACGGTGTTGCTCATGACCAATCCCAGACCAATGGTCAGCAGAATCTGGTTCTGGGCGAGGGCGTTGAGCACCCGGTTGATGAACACCTTCTGGAGGAAGCCCCCGAAGAGGAACATCAGCGGGAAGGTGATAAGCACCGACATGAAGGGGTCGATGTGCAGCCAACTGAACAAAATGTAGGTGAGATACATCCCCACCATGAGGATGTCGCCGTGGGCGAAGTTGATGACCCGCATGACGCCGAAGATCAGGGTCAGGCCGATGCCGATGAGCGCGTACACCCCTCCGATGAGGATGCCGCTGAGGAGCGATTGCATGAAGACGGCCATGGACGCTTCACCTCCGTGGTGTCAGCCCCGGTTCGGTTCAGTGGGTCTTGGCAGAAAGTCCATCACTTCCACTTGGGGAAGGGATAGACCGCCTTCTTCGTCGCGAACGGTGCGGGCAGGATCGTTTCGTAGCTCCCCGCGATGATCTGCTGCACCAGCATCGTGTGGTTGTTCTGGTTGTTGAACCCGTCGTAGTCGGCGAATTGCACCTCGCCCATGATGCCGTTCCACTTGCCGCCCTTGAGCCCATCACGGGTCTTGGCTCGGTCGCCGCCCGCGTTCTTCGCGGTCTCCGCCATGATCACCATGGAAGCGTAGGCGCAGGCTGCGTGATAGGTGGGTTCCTTGCCGAATTTGGCCTTGTAGCGGGCACCAAAATCCTTGGCGCCCGGCCAATTCACATCATCGGTCCACTGGGTGCAGGAGATGACGCCCTCTGAGATGGCCTTCTCCTTGGCGAACTCGACCGTGGTGAAACCGGCACCCGCGCCGAGGAAAGCCTGGGGCTGGAGCCCCACTTCCTTGGACTGCCGCATGAGCAAGATGGCATCGGCCACGTAGGACACCATGAAGACCAGATCCGGATTCTTCGATTTGATCTGGGCCAAGCTCGAACGGTAGTCCGCGGACCCCTTGGGGTAGGCCACATCGCCCACCACCTGGAGGCCTTTCTTGGCCACATAGTCCTTGGCCGTCTTCGAGGTGGAGGTGCCGAAGTCGGTATTCTCGTACACGAAGGCGATGGTCTTCGCCTTGCCGAGCGTCAGGGCCGCATCGATGAGGCTGGAGGCATACTTGTCCGCCGGTGCGTTCATGCGGAAGACGAACTTGAGACCCTGACGGGTGATCTCCTCCTTGGCGGCGGCGGGAATCAGAAGCGGCACCTTGTACTTCTCCGCCAGCTTGGCCACGGCATTGGAGCAAGCGGACGTGTAAGGCCCCACCACGCCCGCCACGTTGTCGCGGGTGGCCAGCTTCTCCATGGCGCTCATGGAGATCTGCGGCTTGCCCGTGTCGTCCTCCCATACCAGGTGCAGGTTGTAGCCCTTCTTCTTCAGATCCTCTTCGGCCAACTTGATGCCGTTGGTGATGTTTTCGCCGATGGGCGCTTCGGCACCGCTCATGGTGTTGATGACGCCGATCTTCTGGGCCATCAGGCAAGGAGAGAGGGCCGTGGCAACGCCCAGGGCCAGGAGGTGCTTTCGCATGGGTGCTCCCGATCAAAATGGTATGGATGGATGGTGTCCGGGAGTCTACACCTATCCCCATCAAAAAAACCACGGGACCCATGGGTTGTGACCCAGGTATCCCGTGGTTCCGCAGCTGAAAAGAAATCAGCCTGTTACGTCAAATCAGAAGGCGACCATCAGAGAAGCGACGAGGCTGTTGCCGCCCTGCTCGCCCGTCTGGCCAGCACGGGGAATCAGGAAGTTCTTGCTGCGCGTGATGTAGTCCAGCTTCAGCTTGCCCGCCGTCTGCTTGGTGGGCACGAAGAGGTAGTTGTAACCCACGGTGATCTCGGTGTACTTGGGCGTGTAGTCCACGGGGGCGCCGTTCACGAGCAGGGGTGTGCCCACGGCGCTTTCCTTGTAGGGGTTGAAGGCCGTGTACCACTTGTCGCCGGAGTTGTAGTTCATCAGGTCGTAACGGGCGGTCAGCCAGTGGGCGCCCATCTTATAGACGCCGGTGAGGGCGTAGCCGGTGAACTTCTGGTCGAGGTGCTCGCGCTTCACGGCCGAGGCAGTCGTGTCATAGAGGGTGGGGAAGCGGCGGCCCAGGAGACCGGTGGCGTACTCGAAATCGGCGTGCCAGGTGCTGTCGTCATAGGCATAGAACACACCCTGGGCCGTGGTCTTGTCCCGGTTGTCCAGGATCTGCGCGGCCGTCGCGCCAGTGGCGCCCCAGGCGGCGGTGGTGCCCGCCACGGTGGCGCTGCTCTTCAGGCCGGTCTCGCCTTCGCGATACCAGAAACCGAACTTGTGGGCGGTGCCGTAGCCGCCATCAAAGCGGAAGGTCCAATCCTTCTGGGCATTGGCATCGTTGTTCTTGCCGGTGCTGCCGTCATCGGAGGTGCCGTTGGAGATGGCGACATTGAGCTTGCCCTGGAAACCGGCGGCATCGCCATAGCCGTAGCTGAACCAGGCACCCCGGTCGCGGCGCTCACCGAGGAGACGGCTCAACTGGGTGCGGTCGAAGAAGAGGATCTCGCGGGCCGAGACCAGTGTGGATTCATAGGTGGTCGGCATCTTGAACTGGCCGGCCTTCAGGGTGAAGCCCTTGGCGAAAGCCCAAGTCACCACCGCGTCCTGCAGCACGTTGTTGCCGGTGCCGTTGGCGCTGTTGTTGGGATCGAACATCACGTTCCAGCTGACGTCATCCGACACCTTGCCGCTGAGGTAGACCTCGGAGCGCTTGATGGCGAAGGTGTTCTCCTGGAACCGGCCCAGGCTGCCCTGGGCGTTGCCGACGTTGGCCTGGGAGGAGCTCAGGCCGTCGTAGTAGGACTTGGCCGGGGAGTTGTAGCGCAGGTTGTTGTCGAGCATCTGGGTGTACCAGAACTCGATCAGGGCGCCGTCGAACTTGACGGCGGGAGTCTGGGCCTGGGCCTGGGTGAACCCGGCGGCGAGCAGCGCTGCGATACCGGCGATGCGGGTGATCTTCATGGTTGGACTCCATATGAGTGGGGGTTAGGGGACAAGGGGAAAGGGGACACGCACCAGAAGACCTGAGGAAATGGGGCACCGGTCGCTGGGCTGTAACAGACGAATTCAAGCTAAACGGGCGTCCAGCCTGAGTCCATCAAAAACGGCAGAAGAGTTGACCAAGTGTGTAGCAAAGCCCACTTAGATGCACGTGTTTATGTGATTTTTTGGAAACAAAGGTGTTATAAAAAGGTGCCTGGTCTAAACACCTCTTGGCAGGGATGCGGAAAATTCCCTCATTCGGCATGTACCCAACTGGCTGAAAACCAGCTTATGGGCCTTAGGCATAAGGGCGTCGAGCGGTAATACATAATTTACAGCCAAGCTCCTCTGCGTTTTGACCATGTGGCAAATCCGAAGCAGGTTCCG
This sequence comes from Geothrix sp. PMB-07, assembly GCF_030758935.1. NCBI lineage: Bacteria > Pseudomonadati > Acidobacteriota > Holophagae > Holophagales > Holophagaceae > Geothrix > Geothrix sp. PMB-07. The sequence goes on along the minus strand of NZ_CP132333.1, from coordinate 1,630,789 downwards.
GGCGAGGTGCGTGGTCGATGCGGCCGGTTCAATCCGAACCGGTCGCACCGCCTGAAGGCGAGTACCGCGGCGCCGCGGGCGGGCGCAAAAAAAGGGGCCATGAGGCCCCTTTCCTGCAGCGAAGAGGTGCTTACTTCTTCTTGGCAGCCTTGGCGGGCTTGGCAGCCTTCGCCTTGGGCTTGGCAGCCTTGGCAGCCTTCGAGGCCTTGAAGCTCATGGACTTCGAGGCGGCGATCTTGATGGGCTCGCCCGTCTGGGGGTTGCGGCCCGTGCGAGCCTTGCGGCTCTTCTGGCTGAAGGTGCCGAAGCCGACGAGAGCGACCTTTCCACCCTTGTTCACGTGGGTGGCGATGGTCTCGAGGACACAGTTGATCGCCGTGGCAGCAGCCGTTTTGGTGATGTCGGCGGCCTTGGCGACCACATCGACGATTTCAGCCTTGGAGAGGTTTTCGGCCAAGAGAGGCCTCCTGTGTGTGAAAGCGCCATCGGGCGCGGGTTGTTGATGGGTGGGGCGCGAACGCCTTGCCGCTTGGATATTGCCTCAAATCTGGATGAGATCAAGCATTCAGAATGCAAATCGTTTGGCCGGGGATGCAGGAATCCCGCAGGTGAGCCGCTACGAAGGCCTATCCGATGCCCTCAAAACGCCCATTCTACGGGGCTTTTGGCCATTTCGGCTCGCAGCGGACGGCCCTCCAATGGCGCCCCGCCTCATTCGGGCCAGAATGCATGCCGGACTCCTCCGGTGCCGATTCGGGAGTATCGACAAGGAGCCCACCATGAACCGGACCGGCCTGATGCTAGGCCTCATCTCCTGTGTGCCATTGCTCTCCGGCGACCTGGATCGCACCTTCCAGTTCGATCTGCATCGCGTGGGACCCACTTTCGAAGGCCACTTCAAGGGCATTCAGGACGGAAAACCCCTGAGGGTAGATCTCCAGGACGACTTCGGCCTCCAGAAGGATTCCACGAAGCTTGGCCTCAGCCTGGAGTACCAAGGGCCCCGCTTCGGCGTTGAATTCTCAGGCGAAGAGCAGGACTATCGTGGCCACAACTTCATCCAGAAAGATGTGCAGCTCAATGGCACCACCTTCCATGCGGGGGCCCTGGTCGACTCCAACGTCAAGCTCAAGGACTACACCTTCAACTGGACCATCCGCGCCCTCACCTGGCCCCAGTTCTGGATCGGCATCGATCTCGGGGCACGTGTGTGGGACCTCGACATGACCGCCTCTGCCTATGAACCGCTGACCACGGCCTATGTCCCCCCCGTCACCGAGAAGGTGCCCCTGCCCATCCCGCAGATCGGACTCTCCACAGGCTTCAACGCCTTCGACAAACGGATCATCGCCAAGGGCTACTACCACCTGCTCAGCGCAAAGGGAGCCACTTACCATCACGTCGGCGCCGACCTGCGCTATTTCCCGGTGCGATGGCTGGGAGTGCGGGTGTTCACGGATACGGAAAAATTGGATGTGCCCAATGGCTCGGTCAAGGACGACCTCGAGATCCGGCTGGACCGCCAGGGTACCGGCTTTGGCGTTGTCCTGCGCTTCTAGTCTCGAGCCGTTGCATCCAGCAACAGGCCCCGCATCGGCGGGGCCTGTTCATGACGCCATGGGCTTCACTGCCCCAAGGCCAGCCGGTAGCCATTGATGGTGATCACGCCGCAGCCCTGCTGCACCGTCGCATCGGTGATGGAGGTGTTGAAGCGCACCTCTGCACTGGCCGGTGGAAGGGAAAGGTTCAACACACCCGCGCTGGGATAGGCGCAACCAGGCGACCAGGTGAGCGGCATGACCTGCGGGATGGTCACCGTCATGGTGTCACCCACCGGCTGGGCCTGATGGAAGGCGTACTCGCCCCAGAACCTCACGGCGCTGGCATTCGACCAATCCGCCTGCAGGCTGGTGGTATACGTCCAGGCCTTGTTCTTGGAAGCGTCGGCCGTGACCTGGTGGGAAACGGTGAAGGGTTGGCCATCGGGGACCGTGAGGGAGGCGGTCCTTGCCGAGGCATTGAGCGTGATGACCTTGGTCCCTGCGTAATGCCAGGAACTTGTGGCGTCGGTCACAACCACATCAAAGAGGGCATTGTTCACCACCGTACCCGTCCCCGAGGTTGTGACGGTGACCGTGCCAGTCATGGTGCCGCCGTTGGCTGACTGGCAGCCATTGAAGGTGTACCGGAAGCTGGTCGGGCTGAGGGGGCTCACCGTGACACAGCCGCTGCTGGAGGTGCCCGTGGCCAGGTTGTCGGGGCGGATGCTTTCCAGATCCGTGAACACCGTGGTGGCCACACCGGCGGGCGAGGCCTTCAAAGAGGCGGCATCGGTGTTCTTCACCTGGATCTCACTGGTGGTGCTGGAAGTGCAGGCAACCAGGCCCAGCGTCGCTGCCACAGCCGTACCGATTCGGATGGACATGAGAACCTCCCTGCGGCGAGACCTCTGTATCGGCTTGGAACGCCTGCTGGGTGAGATCTCTGAAACCATCTTTCTCAGCCCTCGATGGCGGCCAGCTGCCGAGGTGATCCATGCCTCACGAAGGCCGATTTAGCATGGGGTCGTTGGACCGCCGCGTCTGGGCGACCCTTCAGAAGATCCGGGCCTCTCCCTGGAATCCAGGCATCTCCTCGAAATCGGATAACCGAGCTGCCTGCCTGAACCTTGAACCACATCCCCCGGGAGATTCTCCTTGGCACCCAAGCGCCCTCATGCAGCCCTGGCCGCAACCACGTTCCTTTCGTTCCTGGCCGCCTTGCCAAGCCTGGGCCAGTCCCTTCCCAGTGGCGCCAAAGCCGAATTCGGTTTCGAAGAACGCGTTCGCTCCGAAGACTGGGACAACATCGCCGATCACAACGATGCCAAGGTGGACTACCGCACGCACTACCGCTTCCGAAGCCGAGCCTGGCTCACCGCCAACCTGGCCCAGGATCTCGAAGTCTCTGCGGGCCTCTGCAACGAGAACCGCAAGACCACCCGCCCGGATAATTTCCGATACAACGGTCGCGAAGTCATCTTCGACACGCTCTACCTCGACTACAGGTTCTCCCAGGCCTTTTCCGTGCGGGTGGGGCGCCAGAACCTGATGCGCGGCGAGGGTTTCGTGCTTTTCGATGGCAGTTCCGGTGATGGTTCCCGCACCACGTACTTCAACGCCATCGATGCCACCTTCGCCTGGAGCAAGTCCAAGCTGGAGTTCCTGGTCATTTCCGATCCCAAGGAAGACCAGCTTCCGGTGATCAATGAAATCAAGAATCCTGCGGAAAAAATTCTGCTCAACGAATGGGATGAACAGGCCCTTGGCCTCTACTGCACCGGCCAGGAAATACCGGGAACCAGCTTGGAGGGCTACTACTTCTACAAGACCGAGAAGAAGGATTACCGGGCGGTCACGTCACCGGCCTTCCAGCCCGACCGCCGCCTGCATACCCTGGGCGGGCGAGTGGTGCAGGATCTGCAAAGCGGCTGGACGTTGAGCGCAGAAGCCGCGGGCCAACGGGGCACCCAGGACGGCCACCCTGGCACGCCGGAGCCGTCCAAAAGCATCCGCGCCTGGGGCGGCTATGCTCGCGCCAAGAAGGGCTTCGAGGCGGACTGGAAACCCTCGGTTTCCCTGGCTTGCATCGCCCAATCCGGGCAGGATCGCAGCTCCGACAAGATCACAGCCTGGGATCCGCTTTTCAGCCGCTGGCCCAAGTGGAGCGAGTTCTATGTCATCTCCACGGCACCGGAAAAGGCCATCGGCTACGCCACCAACACCCGCATGTGGGAAGCTGAAGTCAAATGCAGCCCGACGCAGGCCCTGGATCTCCGCGGCACCCTCTACCAGATGGCCGCCATGGAGGCTCCTGCGCTGACACCAGGGCCCATCTTCAGCACGGGCAAGAAGCGCGGGCTCCTCTGGCAGGCCCGTGCCGACTACCGGTTCAGCCCCTCCCTGAAAGGCCACGTGCTCTATGAGCACTTCACGCCTGGCTCGTTCTACTCCGGGGATGACTCAGGCCACTTCCTGCGCTTCGAGCTCACTTACACGTTCAAATCCCGTTTCTGAGTCCTTAGGATTTCGGATTCTCCCTGAGCGTTGGACGGGCTTTCCTCGAAGCGCCCTGTGCGCGGTCAGCGTCGACCGTGATGCCATGCAGGCCTGAACGGATCGAAAGGCCCGGGACTCGCACCCAGTTCTCCTCGTGTTTGAGGTCCACCCAGTGGATCCCCGGAACTTTCTCCAGCTCAGCGACGAGTCCCTGCAGCTTCTCCAAGCCGAGATAGGGGTGGTAGAACACGCCCAGCAAGGCATCGCGGTACTTGGACCGAGCCATGGTCATTTCACGGATCCTGACTGCAGAGTCTGGCTGATTGCCCAGCACGAAACCCAGGTTCTCTGGGTAGGCCACCATGCCATTCAGGAAGGCCGGTCGGCTGAGGTGCAAGCTGGAGATCTGGTTCTTCCAGGTGACATCGGACACCTGCAGATGCCCCACACAGCTGGAGAAGGATTCCGAAAGGTAGCGATAGCCAGCCTGGGACATGGCGTAATGCGGCGCCTCGAAAGCCAGGGGATAAAGCCGCTGCGCAACCAGGGCCTGCACTCCTTGCTGGAGGTGCGAATGGATATAGGCCTTCTCGTAGGCTTGCCCCCTCCTCAACCACTCCGGCGCGTCCTTGGGATCCGCCGGAACGTTCGCAGGCTCCATCGGGCCTTGATAGATCGGGCGGTCATTCTCCACATCCCAGAATTCAAAGCCCTCACCCGTTTCTGCATTCCGGTATTGATGGGTATGGCCATGCAGGAGGATCGAAGCGCCATTATCCTGCATGAATCGCAGGGCCTTGACCACCTCAGGAGCCTCCGAGAGCTGCTTGATGCGGCCCGTCTCCGGATGCCGGTAGGTCGGAATGACACCCACCATGTACGGAATCTTTTTCCCTTTCAGATACCTTCCGATGGCGAACAGTTTCTGGGCGTCGGCATTGGGGTGGATGTCCTCCAGGCGGAGATAGACGAGGGGAAAGGTCCTTGCTCCGGACTGCTCGAAAAAGGCAAAGAGAACCTCCCCGACGATGGGCAGGATCTCTTGATCCAGGGCCACGGGCGCCAGGCTGAACAGGTCACCCGCCGAGGCACAAAAGGGTGTGCTTACCCCCGAGAAAAAGGCCTGGGCATGAACCGTCAGAGCCACACCGGGCCTCGCCTCGATGCGCTTCATCAGGTGCGTGACTTCCAGTTGGGACTTGAGCGTCCCCTCACCTGCCTGCAGGCCGTCGTACAGCGCATCGGTTGCGGCGAGCATCCGGCTCGCCGCCCACGGCACGTTCTCGATGCCGTGGCCGATGAAGAGCGTACGGCCCTGCCGCTTCTGGAGAAAATCCACCACGCGACCTGGCATCTCGGTGCCTTGCCCTCCAAAGTAGACCACGTGCGAGGGGCCACACCCCTCCGGCGGGATGAATGCCTGGGCTTTCACCAACGTCACCCTGGTCGAAAAATGCCCCAGAAGAATCGCCAGGATATTGGCCTGCTTTTCGATCTCTGATTCCGGCAGATTCAGGATGGCGAGCACCTGGGGTTCGGCAGCGTCGACCGCTAAGCCAGGGCCGGGGACAGGCCCGGGGGCCGCCATCCCAAAAACCGGCAGGAGCAGGAGCGCCAAGCCACAAAACCAACCATGAAGCCGCATGCCCTCACCCGCCTCAGCCAGAACGATCCATCACATCCATCATGGAAGAGAAGGTGCGCTGAAGATAGCTGGTGTCCATCGACCGATCAGACGACGAAAGGCCCGGCTGCTCCAGAGTCTCAGCCTCCAGCCACATCCCGCTTGAGGATGGAGGCGATGCGCTGAGCCGAGCTTCCGTCGCCGTAGGGGAACCGGGGCCGAGCCATGTCCGCGTAGGCCTTCGAATCATTCCAAAGCGCCTCGACCTCCTGATCGAAACGGTCAGGGTCACTGCCGACCAGACGCACGCCGCCTGCCTCCACGGCCTCCGGACGCTCCGTCACGTCCCGGAAGACGAGCACAGGCCGTCCGATGGCTGGAGCCTCTTCCTGGATGCCGCCGCTGTCTGTAAGCACCAGGTAGGCTTCCCTCATGACCGCGACCAGTCCCGGGTAATCGAGGGGATCGATCAGCTGGACGTTTGACAGGCCCCCCAAAAGATCCTGCGCCGGCCCAAGCACGTTGGGGTTGGGATGGACGGGGTAGACCAGACTCGCCTCGGGGTGGCGCTGGGCGAAGCGCCGCAGCGACCCGAGAATGCGCTCGAGGGGCTCACCGAAGTTCTCGCGGCGATGAAGCGTCACCAACACCCGACGCTCTCCTTCCTTCAAGGAGCGAACCACCGGAGGAAGGCACAGATCGGGTCGCGCCACCGTGGCAAGAAGCGCGTCGATGACCGTGTTGCCAACCACGTGGATGCTTGAATCTGCGGTCCCTTCCCGCAACAAGGCCGTGCGTGAAGTTTCGGTAGGAGCGAAATGCCACCTGGCCAGCGGCGCCGTGAGCCGCCGCATGCCTTCTTCGGGAAAAGGCGAGAGCAGGTCGCCGCTGCGGAGACCTGCCTCCACATGGCCGAACGGAATTCCCACAAAGTAAGCGGCCAGCGCCGCGCAGAACACAGTCGTCGTATCCCCCTGGGCCAGCACCGCCTGAGCGCCCGAGGATTGGAACACGTCCGCCAAGGCGGGAATCAGGCGGCCCGTGAGGTCAGGCAGGGTCTGGCCCGGACGCATGGCATCCAGATCCCAGTCGGTCTTCAGCTGGAATGTTTCCATCATCTGGTCAAGCATGCCCCGGTGCTGGGCCGTCGCCAGAACCCTGGCGTCCAGCCCAGAGGATTGGAGCGCCTTCACCACGGGGGCCATCTTGATCACTTCGGGCCTCGTGCCCATGACACACACGACTCTCTTCGCCACTGCCCCTCCGCTCACCATGGGTGGTGACCTAGAACCAGCAGGAGAGGGTGACGAACACGCCGCCACCGCGGCTGGCGCTGTTGAGCTTCGTGCGCCCCTGGATGGTCAGTTCAACCCAACTGGCAGGAGCGTGGCTCCGATCCTCCCGGAACCAGTGGCGCAAGGAAGCCCCCGCCCCCAGGCCAGCCGCAGATGTCTCCAGCAACCGGTTGTCGTAATCCCCGGCCAGCACGAAGTGCGGCGAAAGCACATTCCGGCCATCGCTGACTGGAATTCGCCAGGAATGGCCCGCACGCAGTTCCAACTGGTGGACGTACTGGCCGGTCTTGGCGAAGGAGGCCGCCTCGGTGTAAAGGCTCCAGTAGTTCCAATCAGACTGCCAGGGGCGCAGGTCGAGCCCCTGATCCAGCGAATAGGCCGCCCTGAACATCCAGTCATCCATGGCGAACCGGCCGACCTTGATGAGCTTCTCTGCGGTCAGGACAAGGTTTTGTGAAGAAAGAGGCTTGACCCGGATGCCGGCGGCCCCCTGCAGGGTGGGCCCCCCCGTGGTGCTGGCGCTGGCGGAATAGAGGTTTTCAAAGGCCTGGGCGAAGATCTGAACCATCCGGCCGTCCCGCGTGAGGAACTCGGGCTGCCAATAGGCTTCAAGGCCCTGCTGCAGAACCTTCTGCTCGGATTCGATGCCCGGAAGCAAGCCACCTTGACGGTAAGCCGTGCCCGAGACCAAGCCCCAACTCCGGCTCAGGCTCTCCACTTCACGGCGAAGGCCGAAATCCAGCACGGGTTCGCGCTCACCAGCCTTCGCTCGGGCTTCGATGCCCTTGGAGAAGTAACCGGCAGCCTCGGCATTCTTCCCCGCCCTCTTGGCGGCATAACCGGCATCCAACCAGGCACCGGAGGGACTCGCAGAATCCAGGGCCACGCGGAATTGTTCCAGCGCCTCGCGGTCACGTTGGTGGCCCAGGTAGGCATAGGCCAGATCCAGGGCCACGCGATGGTCCTTCGGACCCTGGGCACGCAGGGCCTCCAAGGCCTTCAACTCCAGATCGGGTTTCTTGGCGCCACGGGCTGCATCGCAAAGTCCCTGAAGAAGCGTGCGCCGCTGCTCTGCGGGCGGTGCCATCGCCAGAGCCTTTTCAAACTCCGGACAGGCCGCTTCCGGTCGACCGCACGCAAGCACCAGGAAGGCCCGCCGGGATTGATCCACCAGACTGGGCTCCCCTTCGAGGGTCTCCAATGCGGTCAGCGCCTCCGCCGGGCGCCCCATGGCCTGCAACAGATCGACCATCGCAGAGCGCGTTTTCTGATGGACGTCTTTCGGAGTGGCCGGATCGCTGGAGATTCGGCCAGCGGCCTCAAGCGCTTCGGCGAATCGGCTCTGGCGCTGTCTCAGGTAAACCAGAAAGAGACGGGCTTCGGCATTCCCCGGCTGCTGCGCCAGGATGCTGTGATTCACCGTGTCGGATTCATCCAGACGCCCCGACGCAAACAACAGCTCACGCTTGATCGCCAGCAGTTGAGGGTGGCCGGGCGCCAAAGCCAGAGCGCCGTCCACTGCATGCAAGGCGCCGTTCACATCCTGGTTCTGCTGCAGCCGGTAGGCCTCTTCCGCCAAACGGTAAGGTTCGCCCTCCAAGGGGAGGGGCGCCTGGGCATGGAGAATTGGGCAGGCAAGGAACGCGAACAGAAGACCGGTGGAGCATCGTGGCATGAGAGGGACTCGAATGAGGGCGGGATCGGAGACGTTCAGCAGGATTTGGCAGCGGTTGAAAGTTGGAGCCCGATGGCGGACAGGCGGACTTCAGCCTGGGAGCGCTCCGTCGATACTGACTCGACAAGCCCCCGGTCCTCCAGGAAGGCGCGCAGGCTCCCGTGCTTGGCATAGCAGTAGCCAGCCAGGACATCTCTCAACTGGACCGCGGAGCGGCCCTTCCGGAAGGAGAACCCCAGGTTGAGCTGCGTTCCCACCACCGACCCAATGTCCTCTGCTGAGGCCTCACCGAGGATCAGGTAGGCCAAAGCACAGGCGACTTCGCTTTCCGTCAGGATGAAAAACTGAGGCATCACGGTGAATCGATCACGGAACTCGGCCATGGCCTGTTTCGTCGGGGGATTGGCAGCTCCGATCAGGAGTTCGTGGTTGTTCCCGATGCCGAGAGGGATCCATCCATGCTGAAGGGCCAGGGTCCGCGGCAGGAAGGCGTGCAGCTGCTCGACCACGCCCATGTCGAGCTGCTTGCGCGGAAGGTTGGCCTGGAAGGCGATGGCGTCAGCGAGGCTGGCCTCGGACAGGCCTTGCCGTTCCATGAGCACACGGCCAATGCGTTCGCCAGTGTTGCCATGTTCTTCAAGCGCGGCTTGCAGCTGGTGCTCATCGAGTTGATTCCACTGAATCAGGATCTCGCCCAACTTCAGATCGAGGAATTGCCCCAACCGGCCGGAATCCGTGGAACCTGCGACACCTGTGGCGGCGCTGCCCGTGATGAGGAACGCCAAAGCGCGAGCTGTTTCGCTCTCCGTCAGGATGAAGAACTTCGGGGCCACTCGGAGGTGTTTGAGAGCTTCGGCTTTTGCTTCTTCGGAAGGCGGCGCAGAAACACCGATCAGCAGTTCCTCCTTTTCCCCGACGCCCAAGGGCACCCAGCCGTGCTGGACAGCCAGGGCATGCGGCAGCAGGGACTGAGTCTGTTCGAGCGAGTCCAGGTGGAGCAGACTGCGCGGAAGGTTTGACTGGCTGGCGATCGCGTCCGCCAGATTGGCCTCGGAAAGGCCGTAGCGCTCCATCAGGATGGTCCCCAGTCGTCGACCCGTCTTCTCCTGTTCGCTGAGAGCCTCGTCGAGGCGCTGTTTGTCGAGCTCGTTCCACTGGATCAGAATTTCCCCCAGCTTCCGGCGGAAGGGCTGCATGTCTGCGCTGGTCGGGTAGGCATGGGCGGTCTTGTCCCAGGTCAGGGCACGGCCCGAGACACGGTGGCCGACGTACTGCCGCCAGGCCCGCACAGCCGCTGCGAAATTGACCAGGTTGCTCACCAGGATCCTCGGGATGGCGAGCAGCCCATGAACCGTACCGTAGAGCCTGCGGACGAAGATGAACCGCTGCACCAGGCGGTTCAGCATGAACACCGCGTTCACCTGCATGAGGCGCATGAGCCAGCCGCCTGGCCGGAATCCGGCAGAAAGGTGTGCGCCGCCGATTCCAAGGTGCTGGAAGATGAGAATCGAACCCAGGGCCGTGAACAGCAGGTAGGCCAGAATGGTGACCAGGCTGGTGAAGAGGCCTTTGCGGTCCCGGAACATGAAATACTTCGCTTTCAGATCCCCCTTCCAACCCATGGTCTCCCAACCCTGCAGGCCGATGCCCAGAATCCAACGGGCCCGCTGGCGGTAGGCCGTGCGGAAGGTGGAGGGAAAGAACTCCCGAACGCCCAGGAGGTCGTGGCGTTCGACGGTACGTTCACCGCGCCAATCCTTGATGTGCTTGCTGTACTGCAAGGGGATCTTCACAAACGCCTGCTTCAATCCAAACTTCTTCAGGCGGAAGCTGAAATCGTAGTCTTCGGTCAGGGTGGAGGTGTTGAAGGGGGCCTCGCCGGTCTCCTCCATGAGCGCCCCCAGGGCACGGCGCGAGTAGCACATGCCCGTGCCCGCGCAGGGCACCAGACCCGTCAGGCTCTCCCGAACCACCAGATCCTTGGAGTGCCATTCCGCGAAATCATCCTGGTAGGTGCCTGCCACCCACTGATGCCAGTCGCGCTCCAGGCTGAGCACGGGAAGCTGGATGAGGTCCTTGCGGTCAATCAGGTGGTTGAAGACCTTCAACTCCAGGGGATGAATGACATCCTCCGAATCGTGGATCACCAACCCGGCAAAGGCCTGATTCGTTTCCTTCTCGTGACGGAACACGGCATCGACGATCGAGTTCAGGCAGTCGGCCTTGCAGGTGGGGCCAAAATGCGGGACATCCACACGCTGAACGTTTTTGTACCGCCGGGCCATCCGGTCCACTTCGGCCTGGGTTTCGCCATCGTTGAGGTAGGTCCCGACAAAAATCTGGTAGTTCCGGTACTCCATGGTGGCGTTGGTGTTTTCGATCATCTTGGCGATGACGTCGAATTCCTTCCAGGCGGGAACCATGATGGCGAAAGGGGCTTCCACCCTTTCGTGAAGGTCCTCCAGGCGGAAGCGAGGATGCTTGCGCTGGATCGTCAGCTTCCGAAAAGCCTGACGGATCCAGAAATAGCCGTCGATGAACGCATCATCGCAGCTGCTCACGAACACCAGGACATTCACGAAAACAGCGAGGCCAAAGATCACTTGAAGCATGAGGTCCATGGGCAGTTACCCGCTTTGAATGCGAGCCCTTCCTTTTTTAGAGTTAGGCCGATGGCGGCCCCCACCGGGGGGCCGCTTGAGAAGACGATTCCCTCCGGTCCCGGAACACGGAACGGAAAGAAATCAGTGGATGTGCAGGTAATCTTGTTTACGCTGTGACAACCAGCATTTGAACAACCTTCACGGTATTCCCGTTTTTTGATCATCGAGTAGCGGAAAAAACCTGTCAATAGATCCACTCATATTTATTTTGCTAACATCAATGTTTATTGAATTAATATTTACATCGTTAACACAAATGAATTCGGAATCCTTCCAGGTTTTTCGGAGGTTTTCACTCAGACAACCAAATCAGCAAATCGCCTTCACCCCATTGATTTGTCTAGAAATGACGCCCTCCGCTGCCGTCACACTAAGTCCCCGTTTTCCATTCCATCGAGACGGTCATGATCCAGGCATCTGCGAGACAACTCCATCCGGCCAGCGAGCCCTGGCCCTGGTTCTGGCGTCGCCTCGGACTGGGGTGGCTCCTGACCGCGCTGTCCCTGGCATCTGGGGTGGCCGCGGATCGACCCAAAGCCGCCGTCCCGGCCCCCCGGGTCTGGGGCCTCACCACCGACGACCCCACCCTCGACACCCCCCGCCAGATTGAGGCGCTGAAGGCCCTGCCCCACCGCACCACCCTGCGCGTGGTGTTCGACCCACCCGCCGAAGGGCATCCCACAGCCACGGACTACGTGCCCGCCACACAGGCTCTGGCCACGGCAGCGGAGATCATGGGCCTTCCCCTGGACTCCTCGGCCATGGCTTCGATGGACCTTCCGACGGTTCGACGCCGCATCGCCGAATACCTGGAAGCGCTGAGCCCCTTCGTGGCCATCTGGGAGGTGGGCAACGAGGTCAACGGGAACTGGCTCGGCTCCGAGGTCGTGCCCAAGGTCGAGGCCATGTTCGATGCCGTGACGGCCGCGGGCAAACCCTCGGCAATCACCTTCTACTACGAAGTCGCCCCGCCGAAGGGCCACGGCCTCCTTCCCTGGATCGATGCCAACTTCCCGAAGGGGCATCGCCTGCGGAAAGGCGTGAGCCTGGTGCTGGTGAGCTATTACGAGGATCAGAACCAGGGGCACCGGCTCACCCCGAAGGAGCTCGGCAGGCTGTTCCGCGGCCTGGCCGTCCGGTTCCCCAAGGCCCGGCTGGCCTTCGGAGAATTCGGCTGGGGCGGCGGCATTCCGGCCGCCTTCTCCACCCGATCTGACCTGCTGCGACGCATGTATGGCTATCGCGTACCCAGCGTGCCCGCCTTCGTGGGCGGGGGATTCTACTGGCACTTCCGCCAGACGATGGTGCCTCAGACCAGCCCGGATTGGGAGGTGCTGCACCGCCTCCAGGCCCAAGCCCCTTGATGCAAAAAAACCCCGTCAGCAGAAGGCTTCAGGGGGTTTGCATGCCAGTGAGTGGTGGTCCCGGAGCGACTCGAACGCCCGACCCCAAGATTCGTAGTCTTGTGCTCTATCCAGCTGAGCTACGGGACCGCACTGAAAGAATGATTCTACCGGATTCCGGCGGCCTGTCCATCCCAAAGGCGCAGGGGCTTGGTTCTGGAGGCTGCGCAGGGCAGACCGGTGAGCTCCGTGGCCAGCCGATCCATGAGGGCGCGGGCAGTGGTCAGCTTGCCGCCCAGCACCAGGGTGAGGTTATGGAAGCGCGCATGCTGCTCCAGCACCGCTTCCCGGCTGAGGTGGCTGGTGGTGCCTCCGGCAGCCACCAGGGGCCGCACCCCCAGCTCCTCCACGCGGATGGGCAAACGGCGCCAGGCGATGGCGGGCAGGTTCTCCTCCAGGGCCAGGAACAGCTCCTCTCGTTCCGAATCCAGGATGGGTACCCATCCATCCTCCACTTCGCGCTCAGTGGTACCCACCTGGAGCAAACCGTCGCGGGGAATCACGAAGAGGATGCGGCCCTTGGGGCGGCGGATGGCCCAGGGGCGTTCACAGCCTGGGACGGCGTCGAACCAGAGGTGGATGCCCGAAGAGAGGCGGAGCCGCTTGCGCGTTTCGCCGAACCAGGCAGCCATGGCGCCATCGGTCCAGGGCCCCAGGGCGAACACCCATTTCCGGGCCGCCAGGGTGCGCACGGTTCCATCCCGCCGATCACGCAGCTGAAGGGAGACCAAGGCGCCTCCCTCTTCCACGAAGGCCCCCGGCTCATGGAAATCCAGCAGGCGGGCCTCACTGGAAGCCGCGAGGTCCTTGGTGAGTTCCTGGTCCCAGGTCATGAGGTCGGCATAGGCCGTGGCGCCGCGGAAAGGTCCCTTCGCGCTGCGGGGATCGGCCTCGAACACCCGGGAGGGAACGCCGCCACGCAGCAGGGCTGATGGCCAGTCAGGGCGGTCCGCGCCCCAGTGGTCGTAGAGGCCGATGCCGACGCGGTGAGCCAGGCCCTCCGCCCAGAACCGGTGGGGCATCCAGAAGGCCTCCCAGCGGCAGCGCTGGGGCGCGATGCGGGCCCAGGTGGCGCGCTCCGCCAGGCCCTCGCGCATCTGCGTGATGTCACCCGTGAGCATGTAGCGGATACCGCCATGCAGCAGCTGACTGGACCACTGGCTGGTGCCCCCGCCCACCTCGCCCTTGTCCACCAGGGCGCAGGAGACGCCCCGCAGCGTCAGTTCCCGGGCCAGGGCCGCGCCATGGATGCCCGCACCAAGGATGGCCACGTCCACATCGGTGGAGGCAGGCTGTGCGCAGGTGCCTGTGGGGGGAGTGGGCCAGGCCGGTTCGGACATGGAAGCAGTGTGCCCGGTCTCTGTGATTCTGTGACCGGCCGCTGTGATTCAATAAAGTCACCATGACCCAGAGCCGACTCCGCACCGTCCTGAACCTCACCGTCCTCGTGGCCGCCCTCGGCTACTTCGTGGACATGTTCGACCTGCTGCTCTTCCCCATCGTGCGCCAGCCCAGCCTCACGGCCCTGGGCGTGCCGCCCGCCCTCCAGATCGAAGTGGGCGCCAGCCTGCTCAATTGGCAGATGGTGGGCATGCTGCTGGGCGGCATTTTCTGGGGCGTGCTGGGCGACAAGAAGGGCCGCCTCTCCACCCTCTTCGGCAGCATCGCCCTCTACTCGATGGCCAACCTCGCCAATGCCTTCGTCCATTCGGTACCTGCGTACGCGCTATGGCGTTTCCTCGCGGGCCTGGGTCTGGCGGGCGAACTGGGCGCGGCGGTGACCATGGTGTCGGAGATCCTGCCCAAGGATCTGCGCGGCTACGGCACGGCCATCGTGGCGGCCGTGGGCATCTTCGGAGCCGTCACCGCCAAGCTGGTGGGCGATTTCTTTCCCTGGCGCGTCACCTACGCCATCGGCGGCGGTTTGGGCATCGCCCTGCTCTTTCTGCGGGTGGGCATCCGCGAGAGTTTCATGTTCGCCAAAACGCACGAAGCCACGGTGGCACGGGGCGACTTCCTCAGCCTCTTCACCAACTGGAACCGGCTTGGGCGTTACATCCGCTGCATTCTCATCGGGCTGCCCACCTGGTTCGTGGTGGGCATCCTCATCACCTTCTCACCCGAATTCGCGCCGGTGCTGAAGGTCAGCGGCAAGGTGAACGCGGGCACGGCCGTGGCCTTCTGCTACACCGGCATCACCCTCGGCAGCGTGCTCAGCGGCTTCCTGAGTCAGGCCTACCACACGCGCAAGAAGGTGGTGGGCTGGTCCATCGCCGCGGCACTGGGAGGCGTGGTGATCTACCTGAGCGTGCGCGGCCTCACCCCGACACTTTTCTACATCCTGGCGGGTTACCTGGGCCTGGCCACGGGCTACTGGGCCGTGTTTGTCACCATCGCCGCCGAACAGTTCGGCACCAACTTGCGGGCCACAGTGGCCACCACGGTGCCCAATTTCGTGCGGGGCGCGGTGCCCCTGATCACCGGGAGCTTCCTGTACTTCCGGGGCTCGATGGGAATGGTGGGCGCAGCCTGGGCGGTGGGCGCCCTCTGCTTCGCCCTCGCCTTCGGAGCCCTTTGGGGCCTGCCGGAAACCCACGGGGCGGGATCTCGATTTCGTGGAGTAGGGCGAATACGGATTCAGTAGACCGCGTCGGCGCCGCCATCCATGGGAATGACGGCCCCGGTTGTCCAGGCGCTTTCATCGCTCAGCAGGTGGGCCGCGAGGGCCGCCACTTCCTCGGCGGTCCCCAGGCGCTTCAAGGGGTTCACTTCCGAGAGGCGGGCCAGATCGCGGGCGGGATCCGCGCTGACGGCCAGCCGCGCATCCACCATGGGCGTGTGCACCGGCCCGGGTGCGATGGCGTTGCAGCGAATGCGGCGCGGCGCCCACTCCAGGGCCAGCACTTTGGCCAGCATGTGCACACCGGCCTTGGCCACGCTGTAGGCGGCACTGTCAGGGATGGCGCGCAAACCGATGTTGGAGCCCACCAGCACCACGCTGCCGCCCTCCCGCAGCAGCGGGCCCAGGTGATGGGCCAACAGCCAGGGGCCGCGAAGGTTGGCAGCCATGACGGCCTCAAAATCCGCAGTGGAAGTCGATTCGACAGAGCCTGTCCGAAGTTCTCCTGCAGCCAGGAACAGACCATCCAGGGGACCGCACCCGGCGGTGAAACCTGCGACCGCGGCCTCGTCGGCATGATCCAGCTGCACGCACTGAGCCAGTGGAGAGGTCTCCTGAAGCGCCTCCAGACGTCGGCCCGCCAGCACCAGGGCGGCCCCACGTTCTTGAAACAGGCGGGCGGCCACGCGGCCGATGCCACTGCCGGCGCCGGTCACCAGAATCCGCTTGCCTTCCAGGGCCCCGGCCACCTCAGCGGCCCCGGTTGGGATCAGGCACCACCACCCCGCCACTCACGGCCCAGGTGAGGGCCTGGTCCGCGCTGAGATCCACGGGCTTCACCTTGGCCGCCTCCACCATCACCACGTAGCCGGAGGTGGGGTTGGGCGAGGTGGGCACGTAGACCGCCACCAGGCTTTCGCCGCCCTCAATGGCCCAGGAACAGTTGCGGCTGGCCACGAAACCAAGAGTGTACGACCCGGGATGAGGCCACTCCACCAGCACCACATCCTTGAAGCTACCGCCCTGCCCCGATTGGATGGCGCCCATGAGCTGCCGGGTGGCGCCGTAGATGGTCTTCACCACGGGGATGTGCATCATCAGCTCGTCCAGCCAGCTCAGCACCTGGCGGCCGATGAAATTACCCACCAGAGCGCCCACCAGGAGCAGCAGCAGCACCGTGGCCAGGGCCGAGAAGAGCGCCAGGCCCCAGGTGGGTGGATCGGGCACATGGATCAGGTGGGCGAGCCACGTGAGGGGTCCACGGAAGATGCCGATGAGGGCCGTGAAGATGCCCTTGAGGATCCACAGCGTGACCACCAGCGGCAGCAGGGTAAACAGGCCCGCGAGGAGATACTTTCGGATCATTCGGAATCCTCAGGCCCGGTCAGGTGGCTGTTCCCGGCCATGATGCGCGGGCCCACCACCTTCCAGAAGCCGTGAAAGTAGGAGATGGCGCTCCAGATGGCCAGGATCACCGCACCCCAGAGCAGCAGCACACCCATGCCCCAGAAGAAGGTGTAGGGCCGGTTCAGCTGGATGAAGAAGTGGAAGATCTCCTTGTGGGTCCACTCGTAGAGCCAGTAGTCGAGCCTTGGGCCGAGGATGAGGCAGGAGATGGCCGCCACCTGGAAGCCCATCTTCCACTTGCCCACGGTGCCCGCGGGAATGGTCATGCCCTCTTCGCTGGCGATGCCGCGCAGGCCTGTGATGGCGAATTCACGCGCGACGATGACGAAGGTCATCCAGGCCGGCGCGAGGTTCAGTTCCACCAGCGAAATGAGGGCACCCGAGACCAGCAGCTTGTCTGCGAGGGGATCCAGCAGCTTGCCGAGCGTGGTCACCTGCTTCCAGCGCCGGGCCAGGTAGCCGTCCAGCCAATCCGTGATGGAGGCCACCCAGAACACCACCACGCCGATGACCTCGTGGTTCGTCACCTTGGTCATGAGCACCACGACCAGAACAGGGACCATGAGGATCCGGGCGAGCGAAAGAAGGTTCGGAAGGTTCATGGGGTGCTGATCGGCTCCAGATCCAGCCTACCCGCTTTTCCTTTACAGGACGGTCACGCCACCGCGCACCAGGAGCTTCTGCCAGACCTCGTCCGAAACCACCTCGAAACCACTGGATTCCTGACCACTGTGGGCCAGGCTTGCGGCAGACACCTGCACCGGGATGCCCCGCCCCCGTAAGCCCTCCAGCAGGGCCACGGCGCCGGGATCTTCCAACAGCTCCACCGCCTGGTGGGCCAGACAAAGCCAGGGTGTACCAACCTCAAGGCGAGCGATGGTCTCCAGAAGGAGCCGTCGACCCAGGGCCCGATCCCCCGGCGCAAACGCGCTCCGCAACAGCAGCACCGGCATCACCGCAGGCGGTGCGGGCGCCAGGGGACTGAGCACCGGCACCGGCCGGGGCCCTGGGGCCACCTGCAATTCCCAGGGGATGCCCGCCCGGTTGACCCGCACCGTCCGGCCCTGCTTTTCCAGGAAGCCCGTCACGTTGACCCGCAGCAATTCCTCTTCCCCGCGGATGCGTAGGGGCTCGCCCGGGTGATCCTGAAGCAGACCCCGCAGCTCCAGCAGGGCCTGGAAGACCGTGACGTCAAGCAGCTCGAGGGTAAGAATGTCCATGGGAGGTGACCTTCGCGTGCCAGTTGAACACCCGGATCCACTGGCATTCAAGGCCTGGCTTCGTTCCGAGGCCGAGAAGGCGGGGTTCTCCGCCGTGGGCTTTGCCTCCTGCGAGCCCTTCTCTGGCGAGGAAACGCGCCTCCAGGCCTGGTTCCAGGCGGGCCGGGGCGCCCTGTTGCACTATCTGGACCCTGCCACGCTGCTGGATCCCAGGGCCCTCTGGCCCCAGGCGCGCACCGCCATGGTGGGTTTCTTCCCCTATGCCCGGCCCGATGCGGTACCGGGCGCGGCACCCGGCAGCCTGAAACTGAGCCGCTACCTCTGGGGCCCGGACTACCACATGATCCTGAAGCCCCGGCTCACACGGCTCATGGAAGCCGCCCAGGCCCGGTGGCCCGAGTTGGAGGGCCGCGTCTGCGTAGACACTGCACCCCTCATGGAACGACAGCTGGCCGCCCGCGCCGGCCTGGGCTGGCAGGGCAAACACACCCTGCTCATCCTGGGGAAGGCGGGCTCCTGGGGTTTCCTCGGTGTGCTGCTGCTGTCCGTGGCCTTGCCGCCAGACGCGCCGACCCTCACCGAATTCTGCGGAACCTGCACCGCTTGCCTGGAGGCCTGCCCTTCGGGGGCCCTGGAATCCTTCCGGCTGGATCCAGCTCTTTGCCTCACCACGTATTCCATCGAAACGGAAGCCGAGCCGCCTGCGGTGGTGGCCGCGGCCCTGGCCAGCAGCCGCTGGGCCGCGGGCTGCGACGCCTGTCAGGAGGCCTGCCCCTGGAACCGTGCGCCGGTCTGGGGAGATCCTGCCCTCTGGGGTGGCCCGAGCCCGCTCCACACCCTCCCGGCCGAGGATCTGCCCCGGGGCGCCGCCCAGTGGCGGAAGCGCATCCGACGGACGGCCCTGAGGCGGGTGCGGGACCGCCATTGGCGGGCCACCCTGGCTCGAATCCTGGGTTACTGATTTTTTCGTTGGAGGGATTGAGTTTTTCCCATATAAACAAACTTCCGGCCAAAGGTGGCCGCCCCGGTTTGAGGAGGCCCCTCGGATGCCCATGAAGCACTGGACGGTCCAGGATGCCGCGAGCCTGTACGGCATCCGCGAGTGGGGCAATGGCTACTTTGGCATCAACGCCAAGGGCCATCTCGAAATCACACCCACCAAGGACGAGTCCCTCAGTTGCGACGTCTATGAGATCGTCCAGCATCTGAAGAAGAAGGGCATTCGCACCCCCGTGAATTTGCGGTTTCCGCAAGTGCTGGCCCACCGGGTCATCGAAGTGAACGAGGCCTTCCGCCACGCCATCATCGAGTTCGGCTATGAGGGCGGCTACCAGGGCGTCTACCCCGTGAAGACCAACCAGACCAAGGAAGTGGTCGAGGAGATCATCCGCGCCGGGAACAAGTACCACTACGGGCTGGAGGCCGGCTCCAAGCCCGAGCTCATGATCGCCCTCAGCCTGGATCTCCACCCAGAGGCCCTGGTGCTCTGCAACGGCTACAAGGATGAGAGTTTCATCCGCATGGCCCTGCTGGCCCGCAAGGCCGGGCGCAAGGTGGTGATCACCGTCGAGAAGATGACGGAGCTGCCCCTCATCCTGAAAGTGGCCAAGGAACTGAAGGTCGAGCCCCTCATCGGCCTGCGCGCCAAGCTCAACGCCCAGGGCTCGGGCAAGTGGGAGACCAGCGCCGGTGATCATGCGAAATTCGGCCTCACCACCCGCGAAATCCTCGATGCCATCGAGGTGCTGGAGAAGCGCGACCTGCTGGACAGCATCATCGAACTTCACTTCCACATCGGCAGCCAGATCACGGACATCCGCAAGGTCAAGTCGGCCATGAAGGAGGCCACCCGCATCTACGCCAAGCTCCGCAAGATGGGCGTGCCCATCCGCTACCTCAACGTGGGCGGCGGCCTGGGCGTGGACTATGACGGCTCGAAGACCACCTTCAGCAGCTCCATGAACTACACCATCGCCGAATACGCGGCCGACGTGGTCTACACCACCAAGGACATCTGCGCCCAGGAGCAGGTGCCCATGCCGGATCTGCTCAGTGAATCGGGCCGCGCCATCGTGGCCTACCACCAGGTGGTGGTGGTCGACATCATCGGCCTCATCGACACCACCCACACCAAATACTCCGTGACCCTCACGGGCAATGAGCCCCAGATCCTCAAGGAGCTGGCCTACACGCGGGACAACATCTCCATCAAGAACTTCTCAGAGATGTACCACGACGCCATCACCCAGAAGGACGAGATGCTCACGCTCTTCAACCTGGGCTATCTGGGCCTGGAGGATCGCTCCAAGGGCGAGACGCTGTTCTGGGAAGTCTGCCGGAAGCTCTCGCGCATCCTCAGCAACAAGAGCCTGAAGTACGTGCCCGAGGAATTCCAGGATCTCAACAAGAGCCTGGCCGACAAGCTCATCGCCAACTTCAGCATTTTCCAATCCATGCCCGACCACTGGGCCATCGAGCAGCTCTTCCCCGTCATGCCCATCCACCGCCTCAAGGAAAAGCCCGGTCTGTCGGCGACGCTCTGCGACATCACCTGCGACAGCGACGGCAAGATGGAGAAGTTCATCGACCTGAAGGATGTGCGCGACGAGATCCCGCTCCACGAGCCCCGGGGCGGCGAATCCTACTACGTGGCCTTCTTCCTCACCGGCGCCTACCAGGACATCCTGGGCATGCGGCACAACCTCTTCGGCGCGCCCAATGAGGCGCACATCATGGTCCACGAGGACGACACCTTCAAGGTGCAGCACATCGTCAAGGGCGACACCGTCGACCACGTGCTGCGCAGCGTCCACTACGATCCCGATGTGCTCATCCAGGGGCCCCAGACCAAGCGGAAGGCCAGCGTGAAGAACGACGCGGCCGAGGCCCTGCGCGCCCTCCTCACGGAAGAGCGCAACCTGCACACCTATCTTGAAATCTAGGCTGGAAACCTAGGACCAGCGCGCCTCCGGCTTCTGCTTCCAGAGCCAGATGATGTAATCCACATTGATCACCTGCCCGCCCAAGGCGCGCAGGCGGGCCATGTTCTGTCCGCGGTGGTGCTGGCTGTGCATGCAGACCTGCAGGAGGAGGTCGGCCACGCTGAGCACGCAGGGTGGCTCCGGGAACCAGGGCACCCTCAGGGTCCGCTCCAGGGTGGTGCTGTCGAGGCTGTGGCCCAGGGCCAGGTACACCTGGTGGGCCGCTCCGCAACGGGCCTGAAGTTCATGAAAGCCCGCAATGGGCCGTTCAGGAAGCGCCACCTCCCCCCCTTTCAGCAGGTGGAGGAAGGCCTCCAGCACCGTGACCTGGTGATCAGCCCGGATCCGCAGTTCCTCATCCTGCAACAGGCCCGACCTCTGCCAGGCCGAGAAGAATTTCGCATCCGCCCAGGCCTGGTGGGCCAGCAAGTCCTTCAAGGCGCCGCTCATGCTCCCTCCCATTTCGATGCGCGAATTCTACCGGAGGTCGGCGCCCCGGCCCTCTGGGATTTCCCGGAGAATGGAGGCCATCCATCCAGACCCCGGAGGCAAGCATGGACATTCAGCGTGTTGGTGTCGTCGGCTGTGGGCTCATGGGTGCAGGCATCGCCCAATGCGCCGCGGAGTCCGGCTTCGAGGTATGGATCAAGGAGGCTGACGAAGCCCTTCTGGATCGCGGGCTCGCGCGCATCGCCGGGACCTGGGATCGGGCCGTGGCCAAGGGCAAAGCCACTGAGGCCCAACGCGAGGAATGGCGTCGACGGCTCCACGGCACCCTCGCCTTCGACGATCTGGCGTCCTGCAATTTGGTGGTGGAAGCCATTCCCGAACGCCTGGATCTGAAGCTGCAGGCCTTCACCCACCTCGACCAGGTGCTGGGGCCGGAGGCCATCCTCTGCACCAACACCTCCAGCCTCTCCGTGGCCCAGCTCAGCCCCGTCCTCGCGCTGCAGCGCCTTTCCCGACTGGCGGGCCTGCACTTCTTCAATCCCGTGCCCGCCATGCCTCTGGTGGAAGTCGTCCGTACCCTGGCCACTGGCGCCGAAACCCTCGCCGATCTTCAGGCATTCGTGAAGGCCCTGGGCAAAACCCCAGTCCTGGCGCCGGACGCCCCGGGTTTCATCGTCAACCGACTGCTGGTGCCCTACCTTCTGGATGCCATGCGCTGCGCCGAGCAACGGCTGGCCACGGTGGAGGATCTGGACATGGGCATGAAGCTGGGCTGCGGGCACCCCATGGGGCCTCTGCACCTCAGCGACTTCATTGGCCTCGACACCATGCAGAGCGTGGCAGAAGTCCTCTTCGAGGCCTTCGGCGAACCCCGCTTCAAGGCCCCTGCCCTGCTCCGCCAGCTGGTGGCGGCCGGTCGTCTGGGGCGGAAGACGGGTTCGGGTTTCTACTGCTGGGAGGGCGAAAAACGTCTGGAGGCGATGCCCCTGTGATCCATCCAAGGTAGGCTTGGCCCCATGCTCGATGTCCTGCTGATCCCGGCAGCCCTGCTGCTTGTACTGGCCCTTCAGGCCGTGCGCCGGGGCGACCATCGCCTTCACGGCCACCTCATGCTGGCGGCCTTCACCGTCATTGGGCTGCGACTGGTGCTTCACCCCCGCGCCCTGCTGCCAACCCACCTCGGCCTCTGGCTGGCCGTCCTAGCCGCTGCGGGCACCACCCTGCTGCTGGGGCGCATGGCCCTGGCCTGGCGGGAAGCCCGCAGCACCCACGCGGCCTTTCCGCGAATCCATCGCGCCTTCGGCACCCTCACCCTGCTCGCCCTGGCCCTCACCACCGTGGTGTGGCTGCTGCGGAACCGCGGCTGAACCGAGGCACTACCAAGCGTCCTGAACGGTCTTCCCCGCCTGGGCATGGCGCAGCGCCTTCAGTCCGATGTCGCGACGCACCTGCATGCCGGGCCACTGCACCTGGGACAGCGAAGCGTCGATGGCGTCGCGGGCTGTGGCCAGGTCGGGCGCGGAGGTGGCGAGGTTCATGACGCGACCGCCGTTCGTCACCCACTGGCCGTCCTGCCGCTTGGTGCCGGCGTGGATAAGCGTGGTGCCGGGGGCGCCGAGGGTGATGGGCACGCCCTTCTTGGCGGTTTCGGGGTAGCCTTCCGCAGCCAGCACCACGGCGATGGCCGTGTGGGGCTTGAGCTTCAACGTGCGCGGTGCAAAACGACCTTCGGCCACTTCCAGCAGCAGGGAGACGAGGTCTTCGTCCAGCAGCTGCATGAGCACCTGGGTTTCGGGATCGCCGAAGCGCACGTTGTATTCCAGCAGTTCCGGCCCTTGGGCCGTCCACATGACGCCCAAGAAAAGCACGCCGCGGGCCACCAGACCATCCTTCTGCAGGCCCTTCACGGTAGGTTCCACCAGGTCCACCCGCATGCGTTCGATGTCCTCGGGACGCAGGAACGGCAAGGGGCCGAAGGCACCCATGCCACCGGTGTTGGGGCCCTGATCGCCCTCGAAGATGCGCTTGTGATCTTGGCAGGCGGGCAGCAGCGCGTAGGCGGCATGATCCGCATCCACATCCACCAGCACGTGCAGCGAAAGCTCCATGCCCACCAATGGCGCCTCGAAAACCACGGTGCGGCTGGCATCGCCGAACTGGCCCGCCATGAAGGCCCGGAAGGTTTCCAGCGCCTCCGCCTCCGTTTGTGCGAGCACCACGCCCTTGCCTGCGGCGAGGCCATCGGCCTTCAGCACAATGGGAAAGCCGTGCGTCCATCCCCGCACGAGGGCTTCTCCCGCAGCCAGATCGGTGATGGTGTGGCTGGCGGCGGTGGGGATGCCGTGCCGCTGCATGAAGGCCTTGGCGAAGGCCTTGCTGCCTTCCAGGTGCGCCGTGGCCGCATCGTGGCCGAAGACAGGAATGCCCAGAGCCCGTATCGCATCGGCTACACCGGCCACCAGGGGCACTTCCGGCCCGGCCACCACCAGGTCGGGGCGGTGGGCGGCGCACCACTGGGCCACCTCGACGGGCCGCTCCAAATCCAGCTTCACGCAGGTGCCCAGCTCCGCCAGCGCATCGCTGCCGGGTGCCGACACCAGTTCCACGGCTGTGGCCGAGGCCTTGAGTTTCAAAGCCAGGGCGTGTTCCCGGCCGCCAGAGCCGAGGAGCAGGATCTTCATGGGGCCTCCGCGAGCCTCCAGTATCGCCGAGAGAGCCGACTTAGAGCCATTCCCCGAACTGATCCCGGAAGGTGCGGCTCAGGGTGAGCTTGGTGCCGTCCCGCATGATCACCAGATGATCGCCGCCAGACCAGGGCTGGAATTCGCGGATGCAATCGAGGTTCACGATGGCGGAGCGGTGGATGCGCCGGAACTGCGCGGGGTTCAGCCGTGCCAGCAGGCCGGTCATGGTCTGGCGCATCAGGTGGGAGGTTCCCTCCACATGCAGCCGCACGTAGTTGTCCTCAGCCTCGATCCACTGGATGGTCGAAGTCCGCACCAGCACGTGGCGTTCGCCCTGGCGCACCAGCAGGCGGTCCACCCAGGGCCGCTCCTGCCGAACGCCTTCGATGAGGGCAGCCAAGTCGGGAGCGCCGCCGGCCAGATGAGGCGCGCACCAGCGGCGGGCCCGTTCCAAAGCCTGGTGGAAGCGCTCCGCGGAAAAGGGCTTCAGCAGGTAATCCAGGGCGTGGACTTCAAAGGCGCGGAGCGCGTGCTGGTCGTGGGCGGTGACGAACAACGTGGGCGGCATGCGGGCGGCCCCCACCGCCTCCACCACGCCGAATCCATCCAGCTCGGGCATTTGGACGTCCAGGAACACCAGGTCGGGCGCCAAATCCTCGATGGCCTTCAGGGCCTCCAGACCATTGCCGCATTCCTGAACCACCTCGATGTCCGTGACCCGCTTCAACAGGTGCCGGATGCGCTGGCGGGCCAGTGGTTCATCATCCACCACCAGGGCACGGAGATTCATGGCGCCACCATGGCGTCGGCCCCGGTGACTTCATCGACATCAATGGGGAGGCGAAGCGTCACCTGGGTCCCGTGGCCGCGGCTGCCCTTGATTTCCAGGCGATGTCGCCCCTTGTAGAGCAGGTCGAGCCTGGACCTGACGTTCGCCAAGCCCACGCCCTCGCGCCCTGGGAGGTACCCTTCACCATCATCACGAATCTCCAGGACCAGCTTCCCGCTTTCGAAAGCCGCCCCCAGATGCAACGTTCCCCCCTGCGGCCGGTCCGACAATCCATGCTTCAACGCGTTTTCCACCAGGGGCTGGAGGATGAAACAAGGGACAGGCAAATTCATGAGCGCCTCGGGGATCTGGATCACCACCTGCAGGCGATCCTGGAAGCGGATCTGCTCGATGGCCAGATAATCCTGGATGAACGCGAGTTCCCGCCCCAGCGGCACGAACTGGTCCGGCGGCGCATCCAGTGTCTTTCTGAGGAAATCACCCAGACGGCCGATCATCTCGTCAGCGCCCTCAGGGCTGGAATGCACCAGGGCTGAAATCGAATTGAGGGTGTTGAAGAGGAAGTGCGGCTGCAGCTGCATGCGCAGAGCGAGGTTCTGGGCTTCGGCGAAGCGGGCTTCAAGCCGAGCGGCCTCCACCTCACGTGTCTTGTATTTCCGATATAGCCGCAGGCCGTGAAAGGCGCCGACCACGGCCCACATGAAGAGGAGGTTGGTGTGGAAGTATGCGCGGAAGAACCGCGGCAGTGCCCTGCGGATCATGGCCCAGTCCAGCGTCTTCCATTCGTTCGACTGCACCAGCAGCGAGATGAGGTAGGCCACAAGGAGCCCAAGCGCAGCCACCACCACGCTGGCCAGCAGGTGCAGGCACCACACGCGCCAGCCGGTCCAAGTAAAGGATTCGATGGGATGGCTGTGGGCCAACCAGATCAGGAAAAGCCCCAGCAGCCCCCAGGCTCCGTTCTGCAACAGATTCATGGTCAGGAGACGAAGCACCGGGCTGGAGGGGTAAAGCGCCATGTCCCAGGTGGTCATGTAGAGCCCCATCAGGCCCCATATCCCCCAGTACCACTTCCAGCTCAGGTTCAGGCTTTGCATGCCCCCCAGCCTAGAGGAGGCCCGCGCTTCGGACCAGCCTCTCAGGGGCCAAACGAGGCATTCACGGGGTGATTTCATCCGTAGATGACTGATTGGTATAAAATGAATTCCCGGGCTGCAGGGATGTGGATAGCATGGTCGGGCCAGGAGGAACCCATGGCCGTCATCACCCTGAACGGAACCCCCATCCACACCTGCGGTGACCTGCCTTTGCCCGGGCAGCCGACTCCCTTTTTCACCCTCACCCGCACCGATCTCCGGGAAGTCACCAGCGCGGATCTGGAAGGGAAGCGGGTGCTCCTGAGCATCTTTCCCAGCCTGGACATGGCCACCTGCGCCAAGAGCATGATGACCTTCAGCGCCTTGGCGGCCGATCTGAAGGACACGGTGCTGCTCTGCGTCTCCATGGACCTGCCCTTCGCCCAGGGCTACTTCTGCGGGTCCCACGGCCTGGATCGCGCCGAACCCGTGTCCGCGTTCCGGCATCCGGATTTCGGCACGGCCTTCGGCGTCACCCTGGTGGATGGCCCGATGCGCGGCCTCTTCGCCCGAGCCGTCGTGGCCCTGGATGAAAACGGCATCGTATCCCACTCGGAACTGGTTGCGGAGATCACCCGGGAGCCCAACTACGACCTGGCCATCCAGGCCATCCGCGGCCACCACCACCCCTGCCCGGAGGATGCGCTGGAAAGCGCAGAGTAGGGGTTCAAGGCTACTTACAGGCCAGCCAGCTGTCGCCGGTGCGGACTTCCGCGGCCAGCTTCACGCCCAGGGGGCCCAGATCATCAGCCCCTTCCATGGCTTCCTTCAACAAAGCTGAGGCCCGCTCCACTTCCTCAGGCGGGGCTTCCATGAGCAGTTCATCGTGGACCTGCAGCAGCAGCCGCGCCCGCAGGCCCTCGGCCTTCAGGCTGCGGTGCAGGCGCACCATGGCCCGCCGCATGAGGTCCGCCGCCGTCCCCTGCACAATGGTGTTCACCGCTTCGCGCAGGCCCTGGGCCTGGAACTGCTTGTTGGGGCTCTCCAGCTCGGGGATGCGGCGGATGCGGCCCCAGTGGGTGCGCACGAGGCCTTCAGCGAGCGCCTTTTCCTTGGCACCTTCGATCCAGGCGGCTACCTTAGGCATGCGCTCAAAATAACGTTCGATGAAAGCCTTGGCCTCCTTCTGGCTGACGCCGATGTTGGCCGCCAAGGCGAAGGCCCCCTGGCCATAGAGCAGGCCAAAGTTCACGGCCTTGGAGGCGCTGCGCTGATCCGAGGTGACCTGCTCCATGGGCACATTGAAGACTTCAGACGCCGTGCGGCGGTGGATGTCCTCTCCGGCTGCGAAGGCACCGAGCAGCACCGGATCCTCCGCCAGGGCTGCCACCACGCGCAGCTCGATCTGGCTGTAGTCCGCGTCCAGCAGCACCCAGCCGGGCTCGGGCACGAAGGCGCCGCGGATGGCGCGGCCCTCTTCGGTGCGGATGGGGATGTTCTGCAGGTTCGGATCGTTGGAGGCCAGGCGCCCTGAGGCCACCACCGCCTGGTGCAGCTTGGTGTGCACGCGCCCCGTCACGGGGTTCACCATCTGAGGCAGGGCCTCCACGTAGGTGCCCAGCAGCTTCACCATCTGGCGGTGACGCAGCAGTTCCCGGGCGATCTCGGCGCCCTGGTTCTCCGCCAGTTCCTGCAGCACGTCCTCATCGGTGCTGGGCGCCTTGGTCTTCCCGGTGAACTTCACGGGCTTGTAGCCCAGTTTGCCGAAGAGAATGGCGCCCAGCTGAGTGGGGCTGTTCAGGTTGAAGGCCTCGCCAGCGAGCTCGATGACGCGCGCGGAGGCGCGCTCACGCTCGCCATGCATGCGCATGGCGAGTTGGGATAAGACCGTCAAATCCAGGCGGACACCGTGGCCCTCCAGCGCCGCCAACACCTCCACCAGGGGCAGGTCCACGTCCGCGTAGAGCCGCTTCAGTTGGTCATCGGTGAGTTTCTCCCGCAGCTTGTCGCACAGGCGCAGAGCCAGGTCGGCATCCTCGGCGGCGTACTGCACCGCCTGCTCGAAGACAGCCTCGTCGAAGCGCTTCTGGGCCTTGCCCTTCCCCACCACCTCTTCAAAGGCGATGGGTTTCACATCCAGCAGGCGCACGGAGAGATCGTCCAGGTTGTGGCGCACGCCACTCTCCAACAGGAAGCTCAGGATCATGCTGTCATCCGCCAGCCCTTCCACCGGCAGGCCATGCCGTGCGAACACCTGCAGGTCGTACTTCAGGTTCTGGCCGCACTTGCCCACGGCGGGATCGGCCAATAGCGGTGCCAGAATGCGTTGGGCCTCGGCAAAGGGCAGGTTGCGCGGATCCAGGTGGGGCGCCAGCTCCGCGAAGAAAGCCACGGCGTCGCCCCGCAGATCGAGCAGGGTCTCGGGCAGGCCGCTGTCCGGCAGCAGGCCCGGCAAGGAGCCTTCTGTATCCGCCGTGGCGGGCTTCAGGTGCGCCAGCGGCACGTAGAGGCCCTCGTTCGGTGCCCAGGCCAGACTCAAGCCCACGATGTGACCCCGTGTGGGATCGATGCTCGTGGTTTCCGTATCCAGCCCAAAGCGCCCGGCAGTGCGGCAGGCGGCCACGGCGGTTTCCAGATCGGCGAGGGTCGTGGCGGCGCGGTAGGTCCGGGCGCTGCCGGACTGCTGGGCGCTCTGGGTGAACTCCTTGGTGAGGGTCTGGAAACCCAGTTCCTTGAAGGTCTCCCGGGCCCTGGCCTCATCCACACCTGGATAGGCCAGATCCTTCGGGTGCAGGGCCAGCTGCAGGTCCGTCACCACGGTGACCAGGCGGCGGGTCAGCTCCAGCCAGCCGGATTCGGGATCCAGCGAGGCCTCCAAGCCTTCGCGCTGCTTGGGCTTCAGCTCGAACTTGGCGGCGATGACGCCATCCAGGCTGCCGAACTTCTCCAGCAGCTGGGCCGCGCCCTTCTCGCCAATGCCAGGCACCCCTTTCACGTTGTCCGAGGCATCGCCCAGCAGGGAGAGGAAGTCCACCACCTGTTCCGGCCACACGCCCATGCGGGCCTTCACACCCTCGCGGTCGTGCCAGACCTCGCCATCCTTCGTGTTCAGCACCTGGATGCGCAGCTCATCGTTGACCAGCTGCAGCAGGTCCTTGTCGGGGCTCACGATGACCGCCGGCAGGCCCATGGCTGCGGATTCCCGCGCCAGGGTGCCCATGACATCATCCGCCTCGAACCCAGGCAGCTCCACGATGGGGATGGAGAGGGCCTCCACCAGCTGGCGGATCATGGGGATCTGCGGACGCAGATCCTCGGGCATGGCATCGCGGTTGGCCTTGTACTCGGGATAGATCTCATGCCGGAAGGTGGGTTCTGGCGTATCGAACACACAGGCGATGTGGGTGGGTTTGTGCTTCTCCAGCAGCTGCAGCACCAGCCGTGTGAACGTGTAGGCCGCTCCGTTCTTCAGCCGCGGATTGGCGAAGTACGCCCGAAAGATGAAGGCAAAGGTGTCGATCAGGTAAAGGCGTTCCTCAGCCACGGGCCACCTCCCCATTCCACGGCGAGGTCTCGCGTATCGGCGCATCCGATACCGAGAGGATGAAGACGAAGGTGTCGATGAGGTAGAGGCGGTCTTCAGGCATGCACCAGTGTCTCAGAATCCCACCTGATCAAGCCTGTCCGCTCGAACTTCACCCTGGGCTGGACTTGTGGTTGCTGTCGGGAAAGCGACTTGACAGCACGAACGATCGTTCTATTTTTATAACCACGGATGGAATGCCCATGACCCCCGCCGCACCCAAAACCCTCGTCCCCCTGCCCGCCAACAAGGGCGCCCTCACGCGCCAGGCCATCCTCCAAGAGGCCATGGATCTGGCCTCGGTGAGCGGGCTGGAGGGGTTGACCATCGGCTCTCTGGCCGAAGCGACGGGCCTCAGCAAGAGCGGACTCTTCGCCCATTTCGGTTCCAAGGAAGAGCTTCAGCTGGCCACCGTGCAAGCCGCCCGGGCCCTCTTCATCGAGCAGGTCTTCGCGCCCGCGCTCGCGGCGCCGCGCGGGCTGAAGCGCCTCTGCGCGGCCCTGGTCTCCTGGCTCAATTACGCAGAACGTGAGATGTTCCGCGGCGGCTGTTTCTTCGCCGCGGTGTCGGTGGAGTTCGACAGTCGGCCCGGTCCCGTGAAAGACATGGTGGCCGCCTGCATGGGGGACTGGCGGGCCTCCCTGGCGCGCCTCGTTTCCGAGGCCAAGGAGTCCGGCGAGCTTTCGCGTGGGGCCGATCCCGATCAGCTGGCCTTCGAATTCGAGGCGCTGGCCATCGGCGCCAACGGCGCCTTCCAGCTCCATCGTGATCACCGCAGTTTCACCATGGCCCGCCGCGCCATCAAGGAGCGGCTCAAAACCTTCGCCACCCCCGGAACTCGTCTTCCCTCCCTCTGAGGCACCCATGACCCGGCCGAATCCGAACGATCTGCGCATCCGGGCCCTGCGGGTGGGGTTCCAGGCCCTGCGGCTGCTCTCCCGCGATCTCGCTTGCCGCGGCGCGGAGCGCCTCTTTTCCACTCCACGGCGGCGGAGGGAAACCGACCAGGAGCGCACCCTGCTGCGCACAGGACGCACCTTCCACTTCCAGTCCAGGGGACTGCGGCTCCGCGGCCACCTCTGGGGTGAGGGCCCCGCGGTGCTCTGCCTCCATGGCTGGGAAGGCTGGGGCGCGCAATTCCACCCCTTCGTGGAACCCCTGACCCAGGCTGGGTTTTCGCTGCTGACCTTCGATCAGCCGGGCCACGGCGGCTCCCAGGGCCGTCGCAGCGGGCCCCTGGACTGGGCCCAGGCCTCCCTCGATCTCGTGGCCGAGGTCGGCCCCATCCATGGGGTGGTGGCCCACTCGCTGGGCGCCGCCGGCGTGGGAGTCGCCATGGACCGCGGCCTCCAGGTCCCCCGCGCCGTCTTCCTGGCGCCGCCGGCGCGGCCCGATCCCTTCTATCACGGCGTGCTGTCGCTGCTGGGGTTCCCGGAATCGGAGCACCCGGCTGCCTTCAAGGCCTACGCCCGTCGCGCCGGCCTGCCCCCGGAGCGGCTGCGCCTGCGCAGCCTGGCGCCCCGCCTCGCTCCACCCGTGCTGGTGATCCACGACAAGGGCGATCGCGAGGTGCCCTGGTCCGATGGCGAATCCATCGCACTGGCCGCGCCGCGGGGACGCCTGCTGAGCACGGAGGGACTGGGCCATCGCCGCCTCCTGCGGGATCCCGGCGTGATCGAGGCCACCCTCGCCTTCCTGAAACAGGGCGGGACTCTCAGGCCCCTGCCTTTCCATGGCGACGGCCCGCGCAGCCTGGAATGGCACCTCTTCCACCGGGAATGCCGGGGGGATTGTTCAGATCCCGAGCTGATCCAGGCCTGAAGCGTGCCTTCACCTCAGGCGCCGCCACCCCAGCGCTCCAGAAAGGCGGCCCG
Organism: Geothrix sp. PMB-07; assembly: GCF_030758935.1. Classification (NCBI taxonomy): domain Bacteria; kingdom Pseudomonadati; phylum Acidobacteriota; class Holophagae; order Holophagales; family Holophagaceae; genus Geothrix; species Geothrix sp. PMB-07. The sequence goes on along the minus strand of NZ_CP132333.1, from coordinate 1,599,407 downwards.
GTAGGTGCGGCTCAGTACACAGTGGCTGCCACCGCGGAGGACAAGGAGGCCATCGCCGTGATCCCAGGGTTCCAGACGCTGAACCGCTTCCAGCGCGACGAGGGTGCTGCGGTGCACGCGGGTGAATCGATGGGGCGGCAGCCGCGCTTCAAGATCTCTCAGGGCCCGACGCACTTCGAACACACCCTTTTCGGTGTGCACGAGCACCAGCTTGCCCTCGGCCTCCAGGCGGAGGATGGCTTTCAAAGGCAGGGCCTCCAGCCCACGTTCGCCCTCGACCAGCAGGCGCTCCAGGGGAAGATGCGCCACGCGGCTCAGCAGGCCCTTCAGTTCGTCAGGCTTCCTTGCGCCAAGCAACGAGGCGGCCCGATCCAGCGCACGGGCCAGCCGCTCCCCGTCGTAGGGCTTCAGCAGATAATCCACGGCCGAGGCCTCGAAGGCATTCAGGGCGTACTGATCGTAGGCGGTGGAGAAGATGATCTGCGGCAGGGGTGTTGGCAGGGCCTCCAGCACCTCGAAACCCGTCAACCCCGGCATCTGGATGTCAAGGATGAGCAGGTCCGGCTTGAGGCTCCGGGTTTTCGCCACTGCGTCTAGCCCATCGGCGGCCTCGCCGATCCAGGTGAATCGCGCATCCGAGGCGAGCATTCGCTTCAGTTTGGAGCGGGCCGGAGCCTCGTCGTCCACCACCAACACGCGAAACGGCTCAGCCATGGGCGGCCTCCACGGGCAGGCTCAGACCAACCCGAGCGCCGCCGCCAGGCGCCTCGCCCACGTCCAGCGTCCCCATGTCCCCATGCAGCAGGGCGAGGCTCCGCCGCAGGTTGTCGAGGCCGAGACCGCCAGCCTTGGCATCCAGAAACCCCACACCATCATCTGAAACGGAGAGCCGCGCCAGTCCGCCGTGCTGCTGGACTTCCACCCGCACACGCAGCACCCGCCCAGGGGTGCCCTCGTTGTGCTTGAGGGCGTTTTCGACCAGGCGCTGCAAGGCGAAGCGCGGTACCGGCAGGCGTCCCAGACCCGGCGCAATGGCCTGCTCCACCTGAAGCCGATCGCCGAAACGCGCCTCGGCGAAGGCCAGGTAGTGCTGGAGGTGCTCCAGCTCTCGGTCCAGGGGCCAGGTGGGGCCCTCGGCCTGAAGCCCATCCCGCAACATCTGTCCCAACGCAGTGATGAGGTGATCCGCCTTGGGCAGATCCTCATACATCAGGCTGCTCAGCGTGTTCAGCGCATTGAACAGGAAGTGGGGGTCGAGCTGCGCGGACAGGGCCTGCAGCCGGGCCTCACGCAGCTCCGCCTCCAGGCGCGCCGCCGCCAGGTCCCGTGCCTGGCGGGCGCGGCGGGCTTCCAGCAGATGGAAGAGCAGGGCCAAACCCGCGAAGCTGATGAGATCCTTGAACCCCTCCATGGGCACCCGGTAGGCCGTGCGCCCGTAGTCGTAGGGACCCCAGCCCGACCACCGGTAGACCCAGATCCTGAGCCCCCACATGCCCGCCACATGAAAGCCCCAGAACAGGAGGCAGCCCAGCGCATGAAAGCCGAGGAAACGCAGCCTTCCACCCTTGCGCCAGGGGGCGTTCTCGACCACGGCCATGATCAGAGGCAGCAGGGCCCAGACCACCAGGGAGGAACTGAGTTCCCAGACCAGGGGCTCCCAAATCCGCGTCGATAGCCCGGAGGCGCGAAGATCCAGCGCCACCGTCACCGCCCGCCACACCCCATTGGCCAAGAACAGGGCCAGCGCCAGTGCCGCCCAACGCAGGCGCAGCCGAGGCCAGCGCCAGGTGGTGGGTGTGGAGAGGTAGGTCTGCATTCAGTGGGCCTCGTCTGAAAGTATGGCGCCAAGCCGGGCATCCGGGCGGGTCTCCGCGGGATGGCTTGGCGGTTTCCGGGGCCCCATGCCCAGGCAGGGGCGCAGCCAGCCGATGCGTGCCACGGTTTCGCAGAGCCCCCAGGTGGCGAGGAAGGAGGCCAATGTGAGCAGGCCGAAAAAGGTCCAGGGCGGCAGATGGAAGCGCAGCATCCACCAGCACAGCACCACGATCACGCTCTGGTGGAAGATGTAGAAGGGATAGGCCAATGCCTGGGCGTGGTGCAGCAGGGGCGTAGAACGCGTGATGTGGGCATGACCGTACCCAAGAGCCGCGCACAACGAAGCCCAGATGGCGGTGTAGAACGTGAGGTAGCGCAGCGGTACCGGCAGCTTGTCTCCCAGGTACACGCCTGCCAGGGTGGCCAGGGCGAGGCCCAGATGCCAATGGCGCAGGGCCTTCACCCGCTCACCAAGACTGGGCAAGAGACCCATCAAATGCCCCGCGAGGAAAAGCCCGCCATAGAACGCGAGGTTCTTGGGATCCCGCACCAGGTCGTGGGTCTCGGGATGGTTGCGCAGCAGGAACCGCCCCAGCATGATCGGCACCGCCAGCCACCAAAGATTGGCCACACGGGCCAGGAACGCCTCGGTGCGCCCTAGGAGCCGGGCGCCGGAGGCGCTGCGGAACCAGCCGAAGAGCGGCAGTGCCAGCATGCAGAACACGAAGAGGTAGGCCACGAACCAGAGGTGGTGCCAGCTGAGGCTGCCCTTGGGATAGGGAACGCCCCGCAGCACCGAAGGCCAGAACGCAATGTAGCTGCCTGCGTACTGCCCCTTCCACACCCATTCCACCCAAACCTGCGGCGGCACGATCACCAGCATGCCGAAGACCAGGGGCAGCAGCAGCCGCTTCACCCGGTCCCAGGCGAAGGCGCCGACACTCCGCCGACGCAGGGCAAAGGCCGTGGCCATCCCGGCGATGAGCATCAGCAGGGGCATGCGCACCATGTGGAGGAGATCCATGGGGCCATTCAGCGCCGCCAGCAACTGCGGTGCCTTCACGTGCCAGGGATCGTTCACGTTGAACATCCGGGCCGAATGGTAGAGGTGCAGCAGCAGGATGCAGATGATGCGGAGGCCATCGAGGTCGGGCCTGCGGGCGGATGGATCGGACATGGAACCCCCTTCCCGGCCAAGCTATCGCGCGGATGGCTCGCTTCGGGTTGCGCCCGGCCTGAAACGGATCCGTGAGGGCCTGAGCCGGATGATCTCCCCGGGATTCGTGTCCTCCTCGTTGAGCCCCGCTAGGATGGAAGCTGCCCGAAGGAGCCCCGATGCCCCGCCCCTCAATCTGCGTTTCGATTCTGGCCTGCCTCGCCAGCAGCCTTCCGGCGCAGGGACAGCAGAATCAGGCGCAGGCCCTGGTCAAGGAGGCCGTCGGCTATGCGAAAACCCAGGGGAAGGAGGCCCTCCTGCGCGAGACCAACCAGGGCCAAGGGCGCTTCCATTCACGCGACGGCAAGGCACTGTACATCTTCGTCTATGACATGACCGGTGTCTGCAAGGCCATCGGCTATCAAAGCCAGCTGGTCGGCGTGAACCGCTGGGGCGTGAAGGATCCTGATGGGAAGTATTTCATCCAGGAATTGGTCCAGGTCGCCAAGACCAAGGGCAGCGGCTGGGTGGACTACAAATACCCCAACCCAACCACCGGCAAGATCGAAACCAAAACCTCGTACGTGGAGTATCTCGACGGCTGGATCGTGGGCTGCGGCGTCTACCGTTAGCTCAACCGAGGCCGTACACCCGCCACATCAGGGCCTCCCACCAGGCCGCGGGCAGAAGGGCCTTGAGCTTGCCCACCCAGTGGGCATCCCACCCAATCACCAGGCGGCGGGGCGGGTGCTTGGCGTTGAGAGCCTGCAGCATCTTGCGGGCGCAGGCCCCGGCATCCATGGCATACCGCTCGGCCTGGCCTTTGCGGTTCTCCAGGTAGCTGGCAATGACGCCTTCATAGGGCGTGCCCTGGGAGCGTTCCGGCAGGTCACCCCAAACCAGGGGCAGGCTGTCGCGGAAGGCCGTGCGGATGGCGCCGGGCTCCACCAGCACCACGGCCACCTCGCGACCCACCTCCAACCGCAGGGTCTCAGCGAGGGCCACCACCGCATGTTTGGAGGCGTTGTAGGCGCCTCCCAGCGGAATGGACAGACGTCCCAGCATCGAAGCCACCTGTAGGATTCGCGCCCCCCGCTCCCGCCGCAGCAGCGGCAGGAAGGCGTTGGTCACCTGATGGAGGCCGATGACGTTCGTTTCAAACTGCGCCCGGAGTTCCTCTGCACGAAGCAGCTCCAGGGGCCCCACCTGGCCGTAACCCGCGTTGTTCACCAGGGCGCGAAGACGCAGGTCTGCACAGGCCCCGGCCGCCCTGGTGATGCTGTCGGCATCGGTCACATCCAGGGCGAGGATGCGGAGGTCATCCCCCAGCGGCAGGTCCGCCAGGCTCTCCGCCTTCCGGGCTGTGGCCACCACGCCCCAGCCCGAAGCACGGCAGAGCGGCACCAGAGCCCGTCCAATACCCGTGGAGCATCCCGTGATCAGCACCCAGTTCCGCATGCCTCCATCCTTCCATAAACAAGCGGAGAGGACGCCAAGCGTCCTCTCCGCGGGTCAACCTGGCTGCGGAACGATTACTTCTTCTTGCCGCCCTTCGCGTCCTTCTTGTCGCCGCCCTTGCCTTCAACTTTGGTGGCGACCTGCTTGTAGGTGACGGTCACCTTGTCGCCGGCCTTGATGGCATCCTTCCCGGCGGTGCCGCCATCCGTATAGAAGCGCCACTCCTCCTTGCCCAAATCGAGGGTGAAACTATCGGTGGAGACTTCCTTCACAACGCCCGTTTTCTGGTAGCTGGCCGCGGCGGCAGCCCAGCCCAGGGCGGCGCCCAAAATGGCGGTAGTGGCAAGCACGGCGAGGGACTTCATGCGCATGGGACACTCCTCAGGAAAGGTGCGCCCAGGCTATCAGAATCAGACCAGCGCCAGCAGGCCCACGAGGTAAAAACTCAGATCCACGCTCAACTCGAAGCGAGTCCTGCCGGTGGTGAAGCGCTCGTGGTACAGCCAGAGGTAGATCACCGGGTAGGCGGCGCAGATGACCAGCACAAGGGCCACAGCCATGGGATGTCCATGGGTGCGATTGTCGAAGGTGAGCCAGAGGGTTCCGGCCAGCAGGGTGCCCAGAAGGCTCAGGAGCACGGCCTTGGTGGCGCGCTTCCCCAGCAGGATGGGCAGCGTCTCTTTGCCCACGATCTGATCGTTCTGCATGTCGTGGATCTCGTAGATCACCGTGCGCACAAAAGCCAACACGCCCACCAGGAAGATGGCCGCGAAAGCCCGCAGATCCCAGGCGCGTCCTTCCTGCCAGACCGGTGTGATGACCGCCACCGTGGCCAGGGCCAGGGCCACCACCACATCCTTCGAGCCGGGAATCCGGCGCAGGGCCCACTCCCGGCCACCCAGGCGGATGCGCTGCTTGTAGGCGGCGCCCACCAAGGAGGCGGCGGCGACGATGCTCAAAACTTTTCCGCCCAGGCTGGCGGCCAAACCGAAGGTCAGCGCCAGGGCCGCCAGGGCCGAGGCCAACAGCACCTTTCGGTTGCGCTCCAGGAAACGGGCTCGGGCCGGTCCCTTGGCGCCCAGGCCCAGCGGATCCAGGAAAGGACTGAGCAGGTACATGGCCAGCACATACGCGGCAGTGAGCAGGGGATAGCGCCAGCCCAGCGGCAGGCCCAGCCAGCGGTGGACCCCCAGGGTCATCAACCCCGCGCCCACGGCCATCAGCGAAGAGCTTCCAAACGCGCCCTGCAGGAAGCTGCGCCAGCGGCTGGGGCCGTCACCCAACTGCTCCAACACATCCACCACCTCGTCCACCAGCCAGGTGGGAGTCGAGGCGCCCGCCAGCACACCGACGGTCTCCCGGCCCGTGAAGGCGCTGAGATCCAATTCACAGGCGGTCTCCACGTACTGCACCGGTTTGCCGTAGTGATGGGCCAGTTCGGCCAGGTGTTTGGTGTTGCTGGAAGCCTTGCCGCCCACGACGATGACCGCATCCACCGTGCGGGCCAGTTCCTTGGCCTCATCCTGCCGCATCCAGGTGTCTTCGCAGATGGTGTTCTCGAACACCGCATCGCCGGCGCGACCGCGGATGTAATCGGTGATGGCGTGGTAATCCTTCACCGTGAAGGTGGTCTGGGCCACCACCAGCACCTTCTTCAACTGCTCGTCGGTGAGCGCTTCGGCCTCGGCCATGTTGGCCACAATGACCGAGCCGTGCTCTGCAAAGCTGCGGTGGGCCACGCTTTCCGCATGGCCATGGCTGCCGAGAATCACGGTGAAATAGCCCTTGGGGCTCCATTTCTTGATCTTGTGGTGCACCTTCGCCACTTCGGGGCACGTGGCATTCACGATGGTCAGCTCGCCCTTGGCCTGACGCTCCTTGAGGCCCCGCAAGTCCTGGATGGGAATGCCATGGGCCCGGATCACCACGGTGCCGTTCTGCACCTTGTCGGGGGCCTCGGCCACGGCCACGCCCCGCTTGCCGATGAGTTCCAGGGCCTGGGGGTTGTGGATGAGCGGCCCCAGCGTCTGCACCGGTCGGCCGTCATTGCGCACGGAGGCCTCCAGCACCGCGTCCATGGCGCGCTTCACGCCCCAGCAAAAACCCGCGGTCTTGGCGACGATGACCTTCATGGCAGCCCCTGAATCCTGACCAGGTTGGTCAGGATCTTCATCATAGCGCCGGGAATCCGGGGGCGCACCTGCACGAGCACCATTCAGGCGCCCTGGCGATCCTCAACAGCCCCTCGCGACCTGCCGAAGAAAAGGCGTTGCCATGAAGCCACTGCCCCTCCGCCGTCTCCTGCTCCGTGAAAGCCTACTGGTGGTGGGGCTGGGAGGCCTTGGATTGGCTGGCCTCGGCTGGTGGGGGGCCCGGGCCATCATGGTGGCCCAAGCCAAAATGAGGGCTGAGGCGGGGCTTCGGGAGGTGGAGCGTCGTGTACAGGCCAGTCTCCAAGAGGCCGTCCGCACTGGGGAAGCCCTGGCCCAGATGGGGCGAATGGGCCAACTGGCCCCCATGGACACCCTGGCAGGGGAGCAGCAGCTGCTCACGGAGCTGAGCAGTCGCCCCAGCCTCTCCAACCTCACCTTCGTGCTGCCCGATGGCCAAGCCTCCGCCGCCAACGCGCCCGAAGCCCAGTATCAAAACCACTGGCTCACCCGTGGCACCCACTTCGAGCGGGGCCTACCGCAACGCATGCTGCACCTCTGGGACAACCACTACCAGCGGGTTCAGTCGATGCCAGATCCCGCCGCGCCCCCGGACTGGCGCCTTCGCCCCTGGGTGATCCAGGGGCTGCGGGAAGGCCGCGGCAGCTGGACCCCCCCCTACCTCTTCCTCGGCAAGGTGGGTTTTGGACTGACCTACACCGTTCCCGTTTCCCGGGGGGACCGCCCCCTGGGTGTGCTGGGGGTGGACCTGGTGCTGGGCGACCTCCGTCCCTGGCTGAATGAGGCCAAGCCCACCGAAGGCACCCGCCTGGCCATTCTTGATGGTGACGGCCGTCTGCTGGTGCCACCCGAGCAGGAGCCGGATTCCAAGGATCCGGAGGCTTCGCGGATCTTGACGCCAGAACCCCTCGATACGGTCCGCCATCCCATCCCCACGGCCATCCACAACACGCCCACCGCCATCCGCCCAGGCCTCTGGCCCCAGATCAAAGTGGGCGCCGAAACCTTCCTGGTGCAGCGCCGGAGGGTTCATCTGGAGGGCGGCCTGGATTGGGAGCTCCTGATGGCCATTCCCGAGGGGGATCTGCTCAGGGAGCCGCGAAAGCTGGCCCTGGCCACCCTGGCCGCCTGCCTGGGTGCCCTGACCTTTCTGGCCTGGCGCATGGCCTGGAGCAGCCGCCAGATTGCGGCACCCCTCGAAGAACTGGCTGCCCAGGCCGGCTCTCTGGCGGAAGCCCACGCCATCACACCGCCGGAAACCCGCATCCTTGAGCTCCAGGAACTGGCTCGCAGCTTGAGGGCGGCCTCCATTGCCCTGGAGGAACAGGCCAACCTGGAGGGCCACCTTCGCCAGGCCCAGCGGCGGGAGATGATTGGGACCCTGGCGGCGGGAGTGGCCCACGACCTGGGCAACCTCATTTCCGCTGCGGGCGCGAATTTGGAATTGGCCCAGGACCAGGGCCTGCCGGAGGCTTCCCGGTTGCGCAGCTTGGGCATGGCCTCCACGGCCCTCCGGCGCAGCCGTGGGTTCCTGCGGGCCCTGCTGACCATTGGCAGGCCGGTGGAAGAAGAACCCGGTCCCATTGAGCTGGGTCAGCTGCTCCGGGAATCCGGCGCCCTGCTGGAGCCACTGCTGGGCGCCCTGGTCACCCTGAAGGTGCAGGCCCCTCAAGCGCCTGTGTGGATCCACGGGGATCGCCTCCAGCTCGAGCAGGTGCTCTTGAACCTGGCGGTGAATGGCCGGGACGCCATGCCCAAAGGCGGACTCCTCACCCTCGAGGCAGGCTTGGGGGCAGATCATCGCCCCTTCCTGGCCGTGTCCGATGCGGGTCAGGGCATTTCGCCCGAAGTGAAGCAGCAGCTGTTCACGCCCTTCTTCACCACCAAGTCGGCCGACCGGGGTTCCGGACTTGGCCTGGCCATGGTCCAGGGCATCGCCCGTGCCCACGGCGCCGAAATCGACGTGGAAAGCACGCTGGGCCAAGGCAGCCGGTTCATCCTCCACTTCCCCAGGCATCCTGCGTCCTGATGGCGGCATTGTTCATCTGGGGCAGCCCCTGGGCCGATGGAAGAGACGTTGATCCGGCCCGGAGACGCCATGGACATGACTGCACCTGCTGTCCGCCTGATGCACCGTCTGCGCTTCCGGGGCAAATTTCTGGTCGTGGGGCTGGTGGTATTCCTGGCCCTGGGCTGGAACACCGCCAGCATGGTGAAAGTGATCAGGGGGGACTTGGCCACGGCCCAGCTGGAACGTCAGGGCACCGACTATCTGGAGGCCCTGGGGGGAGTCTCCGAGGGGATCTCCCGGTTGCGCTCCGGGGTGGCGCCGGAAACGTTGAAGGCGGAGCTCACCACTGCCCTCGACCGGCTGGATCACGTGCATGCCCGCCTCGGAGGCCCTTTGAGCATGGATGCGGGCTGGTCGGGCCGGGCCGCCGCTTGGCGACAAGCAGGCTTCGCAACGGATTCCGCAGGGCTCGAAGCCCTCAGCGGTGATCTTTTCACCGCGGTTTCCAAAGTGGGTGACACCTCCGGATTGATCCTCGATCCCCAATTGGATAGTTACTACGTCATGGATCTGGCCCTGCTGAAACTGCTGCAGCAGGGGGACGCCCTGGCGCAATCCCAGGCATTGGCGGAAGGGTTCCTGGCCCGCCGCGCCGTGAAGCCGGAGGAGGCCACGCAATTGGCCATTCTCCTGAGCACCCTGCGGGCCAACCAATCGGGAATGGAGGACGACCTCAAGCCTGCCAAAGGGTTTAGCAATCCGGATTCCGCTCAGCGTCTTGGCCCCGCCTTCCGGGAAGCCACGGCGGCCACCCAGGCCTGCATCGCCTTCCTGGAGGGCCCTGTGATGCAGGGGTCCGGCCACGCCGATCAGGCGACCCTTCGACAGCACACGGGCTTGGCCATGGACGCCAACCGGAAACTCTTCCTGGCCGCAGTTCCGGCCCTGGAGCGTTTGCTGGAGGCCCGCATCCAGGAGAAGGAGCGCAGCCTGGCTCTGGCGCTGGGCGTGGCCGCAGGCGGGCTTCTCCTCTGCGCCTACCTGTTCACCGGGCTGCACCGCTCGGTGGGCGAAACCCTGCAGCAACTCATCCTCGCCCTTTCCAACAGTGACCTCAACACCAAGGTGGTTCTGGAAAGCCGGGATGAATTCGAGGCAGTGGCCCAATCCGCCGAAGGGGCCCTGGGCCGGTTCCGTGAGGCCTTCACCTCGGTGCTGGGATCTTCCCGCCAAGTGGCCTCAGGGGCCACTCAGCTTTCAATCTCAGCGGATCAGATGAGCGGGACCACCCGGATTCTGGCCGAAGGCGCCCAGGGCGCTCGACGCAGTGCGGGGGACATTCGCCAGACCGTGGCCCAGTTGGATGCTTCTGTCGAGGACGTGAACGGGCACCTGGACCAGACCAAACACCGGGTGGATGGCGCCATCCGGGCCGCGGACGCAGGTGAAGCCGCCAGCAGTTCCATCGCGCAGGCCATGGCGGAAATCCAATCTGCCACCGCCGAAGTGGTCAACGCCGTGCGGCTCATCCAGGACATCGCCCGCCAGACCAACCTCCTCTCCCTGAACGCCGCCATCGAAGCCGCCAAGGCAGGTGCCCAGGGCAAAGGCTTCGCCGTGGTGGCCGAAGAAGTGCGGAAGCTGGCCGAGCGTTCCGCGGCCGCGGCCCGGGACATCAGTGTGCTGATCGAGCGAAGCGACACCGCCGTGCAAGAGGGGCTTCGCACCACCGCCGCGTCCTTCGGGGCAGTGCGGGAGATCAAATCCGAGATCGGCGACATCTCGCGGCTGGTTCAAGACATCGCCAGCGCCACGGGCCGCCAAGCCCACCTGAGCGGCGAGGCATCCCAGCAGGCCGCCACCGTCGACACCCAGGCCGCCGACCACGCGGCACGATCCGCTGAATTGGCCCAGTCGGTGCAGGAAGTGTCCCGTCTCGCGGCAGAGCTTTCAGGTCTGGCAGAGGCCGTATCCCAGGCCGTCAATCAGTTCCGCGTGTAAAAACCTCGGCTGCATCTGCATCCGCCAACCAGCGGAATGCCATTAATCTGGCAGGATGGATCTTTCATTTCCCCGCCTCGCCCGGACGCCCGCCATGGTTGTTGCTGATGCTGACAAGGACCTTCCCCTCAAGGAGGACATCCGCCAACTGGGCCGGATGCTGGGTGACACCATCCGGGAACAGGAGGGTGATGACACCTTCCAACTCATTGAACAGGTGCGCCAGAGCGCGGTGCGATTCCGCCGGGGCATGGATTCCGCAGCCAGCGATGCCCTGAAGGAGATCCTCAAGGGCCTCAGCCCCGGACGGGCCATCCTCGTGGTGCGAGCCTTCAGCTACTTTTCCCAGCTGGCCAATCTGGCCGAGGATCAGCACCACATCCGCCGCTCCCGCACCCACCGCATGGCCCAGGAAGCGCCCCGCCCCAGTTCCCTGGGCCATGCGCTGGCCCAAGCCTCGGCGGCCGGTCTGGACGCCCAGGGGCTCCAGTCCTTTTTCGCCCGATCCCAGGTACGCCCCGTCCTGACAGCGCACCCTACAGAGGTGCAACGCAAAAGCATCCTCAACGCCCAGGTGGAGATTGCGCGGCTGCTGGATGAACGCGACCGCAGCGCGTCCACCCCCCGGGAGGCTGCCCTTCGTGACGAGCAGCTGCAGCGGCAGGTGCTGCTGCTGTGGCAGACGCGCATGCTGCGGCCCCAGCGGCCCGCAGTGACAGACGAGGTGTCGAACGCTCTCTCCTATTTCGAGCGCATCTTCCTGCACCAGCTCCCGGCCCTCTACGCGGATCTGGAGGACCGTCTGGCCCTGGATCCCGCCTGGGGCGACGCTGAGCTTCCGCCCTTCTTCCAGCTGGGCAGCTGGATCGGCGGCGACCGCGATGGCCATCCCTTCGTGACCGCCGAGGTGCTGCAGCAGACGCTGGATCTGCACAGCCGCACCATCCTGGATTTCCTGCTGCAGGAGATCCAAACCCTGGGCGAAGAGCTCTCGCTCAGCCTCCAGGTGTCGCGGGCCTCCCAGGAAGTGCTGGATCTGGCTGACCGCTCTGCGGATGCTTCACCCCAGCGCCGGGACGAAGCGTACCGGCGCGCCCTGATTCTCATACACCAGCGGCTCAGTGCCACGCGAAGGCGGGTTTCCCTCGGCGGCCCGACCGAGGATTCGGCCATTGAGCCCTATGCGGCTCCCGCCGAATTGAAGGCCGATCTGGATGTGCTGGATCAATCCCTGCGGCGCCACGGCGGTCGGCGCCTGGCCCGAGGGCGTCTGCGCGACGTGCGGCGCGCCGTCTCCATTTTCGGTTTCCACTTGGCCCCGGTGGATCTCCGCCAGGGCTCCGAAGTTCAAGGTCGCGTGGTGGCGGAACTGCTGGAAGCCCTGCGCCCAGGCACCGCCTACGCCAGCTTGCCCGAGGCCGCCAAGGTCGCGCTGCTCTCGGCTGAATTGGAAAGCCCACGCCCCCTCGCCTCGCCCTTTCTCACCTACGGCGAAGAAACCCAGCGGGAGCTGACCCTCTTCCGCACTGCGGCAGTCAACCACAAACGCCTTGGCATCGAGGCCCTGCCCAGCTGCATCATCAGCCACACAGAGGATGTTTCCGACCTGCTGGAGGCGGCCGTGCTGCTCCGCGAGGCGGGCATCCTGCGCCCCGCCGAGAACCGGCTCGACCTCAACCTCATCCCCCTGTTCGAGACCATCGAGGATCTGCAGCGTTCCGGCGACATCATGGACGGCCTGCTGTCCCTGCCCCTCTACCGCCGCCTGCTGCAAAGCCGCGGTGACATCCAGGAAGTGATGCTGGGGTACTCGGACAGCAACAAGGATGGTGGCTTCCTTACCTCCCGCTGGGAGCTCTACAAGGCCGAGGGGCGGCTGCTCGACGTGGCTCGGCGCCATGGCGTTCATCTGCGTCTTTTCCACGGGCGTGGTGGCTCTGTGGGTCGCGGTGGCGGCCCCAGCTATGAAGCCATCCTCGCCCAGCCTCCGGGCGCCGTGGACGGCCAGATCCGACTCACGGAACAAGGCGAAGTCATCGCCGCCAAGTACGGGCACCCCGCCGTGGCACGACGCAACCTCGAGGTGCTGGTGGCCGCCACCCTGGAGGCCAGCCTGCCGGTGGCACAAGATCCCGGCGCCGATCCCCGCTTCACCAAGACCATGGATGCGCTGTCCGCCAAGGCCTGCGAGGCCTACCGCGACCTGATTTACGGCGCCCCGGATTTCGAGCGGTACTTCTGGGAATCCACCCCCATCGCCGAAATCGCCCAGCTCAACATCGGCTCCCGGCCCGCCAGCCGGAAGGGCGGCCGCTCCATCACGGATCTGCGCGCCATTCCCTGGGTGTTCAGCTGGAGCCAGTGCCGCCTCATGTTGCCGGGCTGGTATGGGTTCGGCGCCGCCGTGCGCGCTTTCCAAGCGGAACACGGCGCCACCGGGCTGGCCTTGCTACAGGACATGCACGCCACCTGGCCCTATTTCCGCAGCCTGCTGTCCAACATGGACATGGTGCTGGCCAAGGTGGATCTGGCCATCGCCTCCCGCTACGCCGATCTGGTGGGCGACCGGAACCTGCGCGACCGCATCTTCACCCGCATCCAGGAAGAATGCGAAGCCTCCATCACGGCCCTGAAAGCCATCACCGGCCAACGGGAATTCCTGGAGAGCAACCCCTACCTGATGCGCTCCATCCAGCACCGCTTCCCCTACCTGGACCCGCTGAATCACCTGCAGGTCGAGCTGCTGCGCCGCTACCGCGCCGGTGACACCGACGACCGCACCGAGCGCGGCATCCTCCTCTCCATCAATGGCATTGCGGCCGGCTTGCGCAACAGCGGCTGAACCCCTGGAAACACGCAGACAGGCGAAGGCCCCCGCCGGATGGCGAGGGCCTTCACTCATTCAGGGCCGACTTCAGTCGTTGACCACGGCGCAGACCACCGCACCATCTGCGGTTTCCCGCGTGGAATCAGTTTCCTCCACCGTCCTCCACCCCCAGGCACCCACGACAGCCTTGAACGTGAAGAGGATCACCGCCAAGGCGCCGAGGCCGAAGAGCACATCGCCCGGCATGCGCAGCCAGGTGAAGGTGCGCATGAGGGGGCTCTGCACCACCTCAGCGCCGCGGGCGTACCAGGTGCCGTGCTCGAGGCTCTGGGCGATCTGATAGAAACCGCTTGGGATCAGCGAGAACACCAGCATGAGCACCAGACCCAGGTTCAGTCCCCAGAAGCCGACCTTCAGCCACTTCTCGTCCCAGGCCTTGTCCGGCGTCATGCCGCGCAGGGCGAAGAGCATGAGCGAGATGGCGAGGAAGCCGTAGACGCCGAAGAGGGCCGCGTGGCTGTGAATGGGCGTGGTGTTGAGGCCCTGGCCGAAGTAGAGCACCGAGGGCGGGTTGATCAGCATGCCGAAGACACCGGCGCCGATGAGGTTCCAGAAGCAGACGGCGGCGAAGAACTTGAAGGGCCACTCATAACCACTGCCGATGGCCTTGCCGGCTTTTAGACTCTGGGCGATCTCGAAGCCCACGATGGTGAGGGGCACGATCTCCAGCGCACTGAACACGGAACCCAGGGCCGAGATGGAGGCCGGCGAGCCCGTGTAGTAGAGGTGGTGGAAGGTGCCGATGACGCCGCTGCCCAGGAAGAGCCCCATGGAGGTGCTCACGGCACGCAGGGCGGTGCTCTCGCGCAGCAGGCCCATGCGGGTGGAGAGCAGCGCAATGGCCACCGTGGCGAAGACCTCGAAGAAGCCCTCCACCCAGAGGTGGACCACCCACCAGCGCCAGTATTCGGCGAGGGCGACATGGGTCTCGCGGGTGTACATGAAGCCCGCGGAATAGAAGAGCGGGATGGCGATGGCCGACAGCACGAAGAGCTTGAGCAGGCCCAGGCGGCCCTTCTCGCCCTTCAGAGCGGGGATCAGCACCCGCAGCACCAGCACCAGCCAAATGAGCATGCCGGCCGTCAGCAAGATCTGCCAAAGGCGGCCCAGCTCCACGTATTCATAGCCCTGGTGGCCCAGCATGAAGGAGCCCGACAGCTTGCCCACGATGGCTTGGTGCGCTCCGGCGAGGGCGCCGACCACCACCACCACCAGGGCAGCCAGCAGGCCCGCCACGCCCAGCCATTGGCCCTTGGGCTCCTTGGCGCTGAGCTTGGGGCCCAGATAGAGGCCCGTGGCCAGCCAGCACGTGGCGATCCAGAAGACGGCCAGCTGCAGGTGCCATGTGCGCGATGCCGCGTAGGGCAGGATGTGCGAAAGGTCGATGCCGTAGAGGCCATTGCCCTCGACGGCATCGTGGGCCGTGAGCACGCCCATGCCGATCTGCACGAGGAACAACGCCATGGCCACGGCGAAGTAGAGGGCCGACCAACGCTGGCTGGGCGTGGCGGGAGCGGCCGGAATGGCCTGGGGCGCGGGGAAGTCCTCGGCGGGCTGGCTGGCGTGGTGCCAGATCATCAGGCCCACGCCCAGGATCAGCAAAATGATGGAAAGGATGCTCCACAGATGGCTGATGGGCGTGATCGTGTTGCCCACCAGGGATTCCTGGGGCCAGTTCTGGGTGTAGCTGTGATCCATGCCGGGACGGCGGGCCGCGGCGGTCCAAGCCGTCCACAGCCAGAAGTCGGCCACGCGTTCGCCTTCCTGCATCGTGGGAATCCAGTGGGCTGGAATGGCGGCGCCCCTGTCGCCCTCCACGGCGATTTTCGCCAGTTCGGCGCGGGTCTTCAGATAGGCCGCTGCCTGGGCCGAACTTAGAGTCAACGTGCCGCTGGATGATTCATACCTATTGTCCTGAAATACAGATATGGTTTTGGCCTGGGCATCGGCGGAGGATCCGCCCTCAGCCCGGGCGCCTTCCAACGTGTGGGAGGCCCACTGGTGCAGCGCCTTGGCCGTCCAGTCCGGTGCCAGATAGGCCCCATGGCCCCAGATGGAGCCGATGTGCTGGCCGCCGTGACCCAGGTAGCTGACCTGGCCCTCGAGGATCTGGCCCGGTCCCACCAGGAGGGTTCCATCCTCCGTCACCACCCGTTGCGGAATCGGCGGCGCGTTCTGGGCGATCTGCCGCCCGCCCAGTCCCAGCACGCCAAAGCCCGCCAGGAGCACCAGCAACACCAGCCACCATCTTGCCTTCATGGGAACCTCCATCGGGGCGCATCTGCTCGCCGAAAAGCAGTGTTTCACAAAATTCCATATTTAAGACCAACTATTCTTAATTGTGATCCAAGGCACGCCGCCACTCACCCCTGCCCTGGCAAAACCACTGGCCTGGGAGGCAGGATTCCAAGTACCTTGAGCGTGGTTCTCCTGATCTCTTGAAAGGGATTCTTCTTCCATGGCCCATCCCGCCCTATTGCCCGTCGTCCTCACGTGCAACACGGATCTCCGCTTCATCGACCTGATTCAGGTCGTGGGCGCGGAGTTCCTCAAGCACCTCAGCTTCACCCAGGAAGACGGCGAGCGGCTGTGGCTGGCCATCCAGGAAGGCATCGCCAACGCCATGCGGCACGGCAACAAGCTGCAGAAGGACAAGTCCGTCAAGGTGACCTTCACGCCCAGGGTGGACCGTTTCGAGATCCGCATCGAGGATCGCGGCCCCGGCGTGGACCTGGAGGCCCTGCCTGATCCCAACCTGCCCGAGAACCTGCTCAAGCCCGGCGGCCGCGGCGTCTTCTTCATGCGTCAGGTGATGGATGAAGTCACCATGGAGCGCACGCCTACCGGATCGACCCTGGTGCTGGTGAAGGCCCGCAAGGTGAGGGAAGCCCATTCCTGACCGGGAGCGGTGGCGCAGACGGGCCCTCTGGCTCGCGGGGCTGACCATCGCCTACAACCTGGTGGAAGGCCTGGTGTCCATGGCCTTTGGGTGGGCCGATGATTCCCTCGCCCTCTTCGGCTTCGGCGCCGACAGTTTCATCGAAGTGGCTTCGGCCCTGCTGGTGCTCTGGAAGCTGCTGGATCACGGCAACCTCGAGCGGGAACGCCAAGCCACCCGGCGCATCGGCTGGCTGTTCGCGGCCCTCGCCCTCGGGATCGCCGGAGGCGCGATACTCCAGCTCACCGCCCACCGCCACCCGCCGACCACCCTGCCGGGCCTGATCATCTCAGCGCTGTCGCTGTCCTTCATGTTCGCCCTCTGGCGGGCCAAGCTCCAGACGGCGAAAGTGCTGGACAGTGCAGCCTTGGAGGCCGATGCCGCCTGCAGCCGGGCCTGCATCCAACTCTCTGGCGTGCTCTTCGCGGGCAGCCTTCTGTTTCTGCTGGTGCCCTCGCTCTGGTGGGTGGATGGCGCCGCCGCCCTGGCCCTGGCCCTGCTCATCGGCTGGGAGGGGCGCAGCATGATCCGCGCCGCCAATCGCCAGGACTTCACCGGCGGCTGCGGCTGCAGCCACGGCTGAACCAACTCAATCCGCCAAATCCTTGCGGGTCTGCACCCGATGCGCGCCGTAGATGCCCCGATGTCCTACCAGGATGTAGGCCGGGAAGCAGATGAGGGCCAAGGGGCCGAGGAAGGCCGCTCCGAAGAGTTCCGCACCCAGCAGCAGCGAGGCGATGGGCGTGTTGCTGGCCGTGGCGAACACTGCCGCGAAACCCAGGGCGCCGAGGTAGGGCACGGGCACGCCCAACAGAGGCGCGCAGGCCGCCCCCAGCAGGGCGCCGATGGCGAAGAGAGGCGTCACCTCACCGCCCTTGAAGCCAAAACCCAGGGCCACCACCGTGAACAGGAACTTGGCCCCGAAGGCCCAGGATGGCACCGGCGCCGCGCCCTGGAGTACCGCCGGAAACCAGACGGTGCCCAGGTTGAGGAAATCCGTGCGGCGGAACAGCCAGACCAGGCCAATCATGGCCAGACCACCCAGGAAGGGACGCCACAACGGGGAAGCCACGCGCGCGCGCACCCAACCCCCCAGTGCCTGCATCGCTTCCGAAAAGCCCCCCGCCACCAGGGCCACCGGCAGGGCGAACAGCAGCAGCTTCAGCCCCAACGCGGCACTCCAGGGCTGGGCCGCCACCAGGAACCGCGCGTGCGGCGCGCCGAGGCCTCGGCAGACCCAGTCGCCCACGAAGGAAGCTGCCGTGCAGACGAGCAGGCCCTCGTAGTGCAGTTTGCCGATGGCGATGACCTCCATGCCGAAGATGGCGCCAGCCACCGGCGTTCCGAACAGCGAACCGAAACCGCCAGACACGCCCGCCATGAGCAGCAGCCGCTGCCGCGATTCGGTCAGCCGGAACCAGGAACCCAGCTTGGTGCCCTGCAGTTTTCCGAGGCTGCGGGCCAGGCTGGCGCCCATTTGCACCGCCGTGCCTTCCCGGCCCACAGAAGCCCCACCCAGATGCGACAGCAGCGTGCCCGCAAGCACCAACGGCGCCATGCGCGAGGGCACGCGACCTTGGAAATCGATCACCTCATCGAAGACCAGGCGGTTGCCGCCCTCGGAGGCAGCGCCAAATCGCTGATAGAGCCAGGCTGATAACACACCGAATAGAGGTAGCAGCCACAGCAGCCAGAGGTGCTGTTCCCGCAAGTGGATCACCCGCTCCAGCAGCCACATGAAACCCGCCGAGGCAAGCCCTGCCAACAGACCCACGAGAGAACCCGCCACCCCATCCCACAGGACGAATCCAGCCCGCTTCACCGTATCCATGCCCACGCCCTCCCGGAAGAAAACCGTAGGCGCCATCAGCTCGAGGAGCGGTTATGGGGCGGACACCATCGCCAGAATGCTTAGATCCTACCGGATTTCACCGCTGAGGAGAGCCCTGAGACGCCGCTCGGCTTCGGTGCCGGTGGCCCCCTTCCCTTTCAAGAGGATCACCATCCAACGAGCAGACCCTTCCCGCGAGGCCTGGCAGACAAACCAACCGAGCTCCTGCCCGGTGGCGCCGGTCTTGCCTTGGATCGCCCAATCGCCGGCCCCGGTGCGCAGGGAGGCCGCGCGGACCGCCTCGAGATGCTCGGCCTTCACCGGCAGGGCCTCGGTGTAGAAGCGCCGGATCCACCGCAGCTGCTGCTCGGCCGTGATCCGCATGCCGCCCGTGAGCCAGAAGCCATCGAGCGGTTCCAGCGTTCCTGTGGCGGGATAGCCCAGCTTCGCCAGCCCGGCAGCCATTCGCTCCGGCCCGATGGCGCGGGCGGTCTGGCGGAAGTAGCTCACACAGGACACGCGAATGGCCTCGGCGAGATCCAGTTCCCCATGGCTGCTGTGGCATTCCTGTGCGTTGCAGCGCTTCCGGTTCTCCCGCAAGGTGATCACGCCCGTGTCCAGGGCGATGAGGGCATGGGGCAGCTTGAAGGTGGAACAGGGCAGGAAGGCGTCCGAGGCCTTCAGGGCATGGGACCAGCGCTGGGCAGAGACGCCGCGATCCAGCAACAGCACGTAATCGAAGGGCGCCAAGGCCCTGGCCACCTGGGCCTCGGTCCAATCCTGTCCGAAGGCCACGACCGAAGAGAGGAGCAGGAGCACGCGCCTCACTTGACCAGCTGCCCCGCCGTCACGAAACGCACCTGCCCCTTGGTGCGGGGCACCAGCTTCTCCAGGGCCTCCACGGTTTCCGGGTAGATGTGGCCGATGACCAGCACCGAGCCCTCCTTCGCCGCCAACTTCAGCGCCCGGTCCCACTGCTTCTCCATTTCGGGGAAGGCCTTGTCGTCATCCAGGAAGACCTTCCGCTGCACGGCCGGAACGCCCATCTGTTCGGCCACGTCGTAGGCCACGCTGTCCTTCTCGGTGCGGCTATCCACGAAGAAGCATTTCCACGCCTTGATCTCCTGCAGCACCCACCCCATGCGGGTTCGGTCCGGCGTGATGCGGCTGCCCATGTGGTTGTTCACACCGACGCGATGGGGAATCTCATCCAGCGCCATGCGCACACGGCGGCGGATCTCGGTTTCCTGAAGGTTGTAGAGGATCGCGTAGGGCCCAGGATCCCGGCCCGGCCCGGGATACCCCACGGGCTCCATGGGCAGATGCAGCATCACTTCCTTGCCCAGCCGGTGGGCGATGTCAGCGCTCTCCCGAGTGTGTTCCTGGTAGGGCAGCACCGCCACGCTGAAGGGAATGGATAGGCTGCAGAGACGGGTCACCACTTCCGGCTGCATGTAGCCCAGATCGTCGATGACGAGGGCGAAGCGGGGCAGCGGGTGCTCCGGCTCCTGGCTCGGCACCCGGGGCGCATCAGGGCTGGCTTTCGTCGCTTCGGGACTGGGTTTCGGCTTGGACTCCGGCTGCTTTTTCTCCGGCTTTTTCGATTCAGGTCGGGGCGCTGTGTCTCGCTTGGCGGGGGCCTCCCGCCGGTTGCAGCCTTGCTGGCCCAGCACCACACCCACGCCCAGCCCCAGCCCCAGCATGAGCAGGGCCCAGCCCACCAAGGCCAGGGTGGAAGCGCCTTTCCGCTTGCCAGCAGCCATTAGTGGAGGGGCTTCGGAGCGGGCTCAGCTTTCGATGCGCCGCCAGCTTCAGAAGCCTGACCCGCGGTCTTGGGCGGCGCGGCCAGGGCCGTCATTACCCTGGCGAGGGCATCCTCGCTGTCCGCCATGCGCAGCACCTGATCCGGGATGATGCCCTGCCGATCCAGCTTCTCACCGCCCAGGCCGATCCAGCGCTTGGACACCAGTTCCACGGCCCCGCCCTGCTTCAGGGGGAAACGGGACCGTTCCACGCCGAGGCCGGGTGTCCGCTCACCGAAGGTCTTGGCGCCGCCCTTCTTGAGGCAGGAAGCCAAGACTTCCGGGGCCCCGAGGGTGGAGCGTCCGGTGAGAAGCAGCAGACGGGCGAAGGGCGTGCCTTGGCCCACCACGGGTACCTGGCGCTCGGGCTTGCCAGCCTCCTGCAGGGTGGCGAAGGTACCCGTGGCACCCAGCAGACCCGCCACCGCGGCGGCCTCTTCCATGGCGCCCTTCTGGCACTGACGCAGGTCGAGCAGCAAGGTCTGGGAGCGATCAGCCGCCGCCAGCAGCTTCTTCAATTCCTCAGCGCGACCCGGGGCCAGATCCGGCAGCGAGGCCATGAGGGCGCCCTGCCCCTGCTTGATGGCCACGGCACCTGGGCTCAGGCGCTGGCGCACCACGGTGGTTTTGGTGAGGTCGCCATTGGCGTTGTAGCGGTAGAGGTCCAGCGACGAGCCTTCAGGGCCGTGCATCTTGCGCTCCAGGGACCAGGCGCTGAGGTAGCCCACGGAATCCCCATCCACCTTGCGGATGACGTCACCGGGCTGGATGCCGGCTTTTGCGGCGGGTCCGCCGGGCGTCACCGCCACGACCGTGGCGTAGATGTTTCGCTTGACCACCACCAAGCCGGCCTCGGCTGGCCCAGGGTCCGGCAGGCGAAGGTCCTCGGCGGTCAGGTAGGCGTTCAGGGGGTGGGACCGCTCCAGCACGGCCTGCACACCACCTGACACCACCTTCTCCATGTCGGGCGGATCGACGTAATTCTGCTGCACGAGGGAAAGCACATCTTGGATGTCGGACAGTCCCGCCAGGGGATCCTGGGGCGCGGCCTTGGCCCCGGCCTGCGGCTGAGGTTTCGGAGGGTTGCCCTGCTGCATCACCGGCACGGTGAAAGCGGCCACCAGGGGAAGCGACAGAACCGAGAGCCAGGTGCGTGCGTGCATGGAAACAGTCTACGAGGAAACCGCTCGAAGGCTTCCAGCTATCGCCCGATGTCGCTGAAGGGTCCGGAATCCTTAGGCCTTCAAGTCCAGAGTCGCCTTCGTCAGCTCATCCTGGGATTTAAGGACCTTCAGATTGGCTTTGTACATCAGGTCAAAGCCCATGCCCTGCACCGTTTCAGTGGCGAGATCGACATTCGAGCCTTCGGGGCCGGCGGGTGTGGGGTCTTCTGAGACACCCGACACCCGCACCCCCCCCGAGGCTTCAGCCACCAGGTCTGCGCGCTTAGCCTTGTATCCGCCAGACAACTGGTTGGCCACGTTGTTGGCCTGCACAGCCAATCCAGCGCTGGAAGCGCGAAGACCGGAGAGTGCGATGCCTGCAACGTCCATGGGGAATCTATCGGCGGCTTTCCGATCCGACTTGACTAAAAAAATCTGGGAAATTAACCCTTCTGGAACCACGTACTGCCGGATTGGAACCCCTTCTGTTTGGCCGCAGTCTGGGCATGCCTGGCCAGGGCCAGATCGATGAGACGGGTGAGCAGGGTGGCGTAGGGCACGCCGCTGGCGGCCATCATCTTGGGATACATGGAAATGCTGGTGAAGCCGGGAATGAAGTTGAGCTCGTTGAGAAAGATCCGCCCGGTGAGCCGCTCCAAAAAGAAATCCACCCGCGCCATGCCGTAGCCATCCGAGGCGGCGAAGGCCTTCGCCGCCAGCTTGCGAACCAGGTCCGTCAGTTCTTCGGGGATCTGGGCGGGGATCTCCGTACGGCTTTTGCCGTGGAGGTATTTGTCCTCGAACGTGTAGAACTCGTCGGCCACGATGACTTCGCCGGGCTGGGACACCAGCGGTTCATCCCCGCCGAGGACCGCCACCTCGATTTCACGGATGTCGAGCCCCTGCTCCACCAGCACACGGCGGTCGAAGGTGAAAGCCCGGTCCAGGGCGCCAGGAAGATCCTCGGCACGCTTGACCTTCTCCACGCCGATGCTGCTGCCCAGGTTGGCGGGCTTCACGAACAGGGGCAGGCCCAGCTTCCCGCAATCCACCAGGCATGCGGCTTGTTCCCGGTTCCAACGTTCCTCGGTGAGCCCCACGTAGGGCACCACCGGCAACCCCTCGGATTCCCACAGCCGCTTGGTGATCCACTTGTCCATGCCCGCGGCCATGGCCAGCAGACCGGCACCGGTGTAGGGGCGGTGAAGCAGTTCCAGGTAACCCTGGATCTGGCCATCCTCACCGCCGGCGCCATGGAGGGCATTGAAGAAGAGATCCGGCAAGGCCAGCGCTTCAGCGCCCCTTTCCAGCGGAAGGAAGGGATGGTCGCTGCGCTCTGGCAGTTCGCCCGCAGCCAGCCGGGCGAAGGGGTCGCCATTGACCGCCCAAACGCCATTCCGCGCAATGCCCATGGGCCGCACCAAGAACCGTGCGGGATCCAGATGCTCCGCGATGGCCCGCGCCGTGACAATGGAGACTTCGTGCTCGGGGGATTCCCCGCCGAAGAGCAGACCAACGCTCAGTGGCCCGCCCGGTTGCTTGCCCAGTTGCTTGCTTGGCTGCTCGCTCATGCAACCACTGTACTCCCAAGCGCCCCCGCGCAAAACCAGTGGGCTGGAACACTGTGACACCGGCGCCGCATCCGGTGCGCTAGGCTAGGATCCTTCCCGGAGTTCCCGTGCGGACGGCCATTTATCCAGGCTCCTTTGATCCCGTGACCCTCGGCCACTGGGACATCATCCAACGGGCGGAAAAGCTCGTGGACAAGCTGGTGGTGGCGGTCCTCTACAACCCCTCGAAAAGCCCGGCCTTCAGTGTCGAGGAAAGGGTGGCCATGCTGCGGGAACTCGTGGGGGACCGGCCCAACATCGTCATCACCAGCTTCCACGGCCTGCTGGTGGACTTCGCGAAGTCCCAAGGTGCCCAGTTCATTGTGCGAGGCGTGCGCGCCTTCAGCGATTTCGAGTACGAATTCCAGATGGCCCTCATGAACCGCAAGCTGGCGCCGGAACTGGAAACGGTCTTCCTCATGCCCAAAGAGAAATACAGCGCCGTAAGCAGCCGCCTGGTGAGGGAAATCGGCAGCATGGGCGGCAACCTGGCCGACCTGGTGCCTGATACCCTCCGGGAACGCATCGCGGGAAGGCTTCAGAAACCCTGAGTGACAGGCTCGCCCCAACTCGAAAACTGGAGCCTGAGGCAGCCCCGCCCGATTAGAATGAATGGGTTCTCCTCCAATGATGTTGCGCGCCCTGGCCCTTCTTTGCCTTCTGTCCATGCCTCCCCTGAAGGCCCAGGCGGCAGGGGTGTTTCCCGTCCGGCGCTATGGCACGGAGCAGGGGCTCGGCAGCGAGGTGGTCTCCTCCATGGTCCAGGATCATGAGGGGCAGCTTTGGGTGGGTACCGAGGGCGGACTATCCACCTTCGATGGTCGCCAATTCTTGCCCTACTCTGGGGCCTTGGCGCCGGGCTTCATCCTGAACCTGTCCGTGGATCTGGATGGCGCCGTCTGGGTGTCGACAGACGGCGGCCTCACCCGCATCAGCCACGGCCGCTCACGGATCTTCACGGAAGCCGACGGCATTCCCCAGGGGGCCGTACAGGAGGTGGCCCGGGACGCCGAAGGGCACCTCTGGGCCCTCACCTCCCAGGGCATCCGGGTGGAGCATGCCCCCAAGGGCTTCACCGTTCCCACGCCCTGGCCTGGCCAGGAACTGCCGGCGCACCTGTTCGCGGACCCCTCCTTGTCCGGAGCCTGGGCCATCACGTCCCGCACCATCTGGCATTGGCAGGAGAACCACTGGGAGCCCCTGGCATCCCCTCAATTCGCACCGGGCGAAATCCTGCTCGACATCGCTGTGGATGGCGACCGCGATCTCTGGGTGCGAACCAGCAGCTCCCTCTGGCGGCTTCCCGGCGGCGAAGGTTCGGGCTGGATCGGGCGGCGCATGGCAGGCGGCTACAGCCACATCTCCAGGCTGAGCCGGGATCGGCAGGGCTGGGTCTGGGTGGATGCCGCCGAAGGCCTCTCCCGGGTGAGGGGGGACCGCCGCGAACCCTTTGGCCACGCCCAGGATGATGCCCGGGGGGGCATCGTCGATCAGGAGGGCGGCTTCTGGCTGCGCACCGACAAGGGCGTGCTGCGGATCCTGGGCCAGACCCGCTGGCGCTCCTATGGCCCCCAGGACGGCCTGCCCCTCGATACCACTTGGCAGATGCTCCGCGATCACCAGAACCGCCTCTGGGTGGCCATGGACGCAGGGCTCTGGATGCTGGATGGGGCCCGGTTCCAACGGGTGCTGCCGGGCCGCTTCCTGACCTTGGCCCTGGCCGAAGATGGCACCCTTTGGGCCACAGGCAGTCCCGGGGGAACCGTTCATACGGTGGACACGAAGACCCTGGCAACCAAGGCGCTTCGCATCGAGCCTCTGCCCGTGGCGCGCATCAGCGCGGGCGTGGCCGTGGATGCCGACGGGCTGCCCTGGGTGGTCAACGAGCAGGGGCATCCAGTTCGTGGCATGCGCGATGGCCGAAACTGGATGTGGACACCCATGCCCACGCCCGGTGCGGCACTTCGCGGGGTGCGCAGTCTGATGGCCTTGCCAGGCGGCGGCATCCTCATGCTCCATGATCAATCCGCGTCCTTCTGGCACAGCGGGGCTTGGCATCCGGTACCCGACCTGTTGCCGGATCTCCCCTGGGTGGCCGCGGTGGATGCAACGGGCAAGCTCGTCATCGCCTACAAGAACCGCAGCGCCCTGACAGTGCATCGGCTGAAAAACGGCACCATCACCCGCACCGCGACCCTGGCGCTCACCGATGCCGGGACCAACCTCGTCTTTTATGGCGTGGCCCTGGAGCAAAGTCGCATCTGGCTGGGCACCGCCCGGGGCCTCGGGTACCTGGATGGGGATGACCCCAGCACCTTCCGCATGCTGGGCACCGAGGACCGCATCATCAGCCCTGAGTGCGACGAGAACGCCATTCTGGTGGAACCGGGCCGAGTCTGGCTCGGCACCCCCGCGGGCCTCGTGAGCCATGATCCCATGCCCCTGCCCCGCCACCCCGACCTGCGCGCCCCCCTGCTGCTCTCGGCGCGCAGCGGCGGCCGACTGTTGGATTTGCTGGAGCCGGTGCCTGAACTGGCCCGCGAGTTCAACGAGCTGGAAGTGCGCTTCATGGTTCCCAACTACCAGGTCAAAGACACCATCTCTTACGCGGCGAAACTGTCCGGGGTGGACTCAGATTGGGTGCGACTCGAGACACCCCATCTGCGCTACGCAGGCATTCCGGCGGGACCGCATGTGTTGGAGCTTCGTGCCCTCACCCGGCAGGGCGATCCGGGCCCGGTGACGCGATTCGAGTTCAGAGTGCGTCCCGCCTGGTGGGAGCGGTGGTGGGTCCGTACCCTGGGAATCCTAGGCCTCATGGGCCTCGTGGGCTTGGCTGTGAAGCTTCGCCAGGCCAGCCTCGAGCGGCGCAACCGCGAGCTGATGGAGGAAGTGGCGCGACAAACCTCTGCGCCTCTGGCCGCGTCCCGAGCCAAGAGCGCCTTCCTGGCGAACATGAGCCACGAACTGCGGACTCCCCTCAACGCGATTCTTCTCTACTCAGAGCTTCTCCAGGAGGACACGAAAGATCCTGCCTTGGCGGGTCTCCGGAAAGACGCGGTGAAGATCCAGGGCGCCGGGAGGCACCTCCTCAGCCTCATCGACGACATCCTCGACATGTCGAAAATCGAAGCAGGCCATATGCGCATGGACCTCCGCGATTTCGAGCTGGGGCCGTTCTTCGAGGATCTCGACGCCACCGTGCGGCCCCTGGTTGAGAAGAATCGAAATCAGTTCGACATCGAGGCCCAAGATGCACCCGGGCACTTCCACTCCGATCCCACCCGCCTGCGCCAGATCCTCGTCAACCTGCTCAGCAATTCGGCCAAGTTCACGACGAACGGACACGTCCAGGTCAGGGCCTGGTCCGAGGATGGACACCTTCTGGCCAGCGTTCAGGATGATGGCATCGGCATGAGCTCCGAACAGCAGGCCGTGGTCTTCGACGAGTTCGTGCAGGCCGACGAGAACACCACGCGGAAGTTCGGCGGCACCGGCCTGGGCCTCACCCTCGTCAAGAAGTTCACCGATCTGCTGGGCGGCACCATCGCCCTGGAGTCTTCACCAGGCGTGGGCACCACCTTCACCCTGAGGATCCCTCCCACGCCACCTCAGGTCCGTGCGGCTCCGGAGCAGGACAGCGCGAACTCGGCCGCCCACTGAGGCGGGATCAGCGGTTTCGGAGCCTCACGATGTCCTGCAGCGCCTTGCGGCTGGGGGCATCGCCCTGCTCCGCGGCCTGGGTGTACCAGAACTCGGCTTCGTTCAGATCCGGCTCCGTGCCCACCCCACTCGCATGCATGAAGCCCAGCGAATACTGGGCATCCACCTGCCCCTGGCGCGCGGCCTTCTGGAACCAGCCCATCGCCACTTTGAAGGCCTCCCAGCCCTCCACCCCGCCCCGCTCCTTGAGGTGCATGGCCCCGAGGTTGTACTGGGCCAGGGCCAGGCCCTGATTCGCGGCCTGTGTGAACCAGGCTTGGGCCTGGCGGTCGTCGCGAGGCATGCCCTCCCCGAAATAGAAGTGCTCTCCCAGCGCCTCCTGGGCCCCCGCGCTGCCCCGTTCCGCGGCGGACCGCAGCAGGGCCGCGGCCTTGATGGGATCCTTGGGCAGGCCCTTGCCCGCCTCCAGCAGGATGCTCAGCAGGTACTGGGCATCGGCGTGACCGCGCGCCGCGGCCTTCTGGATCCAGCCGGCGCCGGCCACCGCATCTCCCGCCCCATCCTCGGCGAACAGCAGTTGGATGCCCAGGTCGATCTGGCTGGCGGGATCGCCCCCCTCTGCGGCCCGGCGCACCCAATGCCGGGCCTGGGTTTCGTCTTTGGGAACCTGGAAGCCGTTCTTGTCGCGGTAGCCATTCGCATACACCCAGGCCAGGGCCGTCTGGGCTTCCAGGTCGCCCTGTTCCGCCTTGGCGCGGACCTTCGCCAGCTTCTGCTCCACCGTGAGCTGGGGTTCCGGCGCCCGGGCCTGGAAGCGC
This sequence comes from Geothrix sp. PMB-07, assembly GCF_030758935.1. NCBI lineage: Bacteria > Pseudomonadati > Acidobacteriota > Holophagae > Holophagales > Holophagaceae > Geothrix > Geothrix sp. PMB-07. Next base: position 1,572,083 of record NZ_CP132333.1, on the reverse strand, counting down.
TGGGCCAGGGAACTCAAGGTGCCCGCCAGCAGGCCCAGGGGCGCGGTGGGATCCGACGCGGCCGAAGCCCCGGAGAGGCCATGCCGGCTCCGGGCATCCTCCAGGGCCTGCTGCTGGTTGGCCCGTTCGCGCTGCCGCTCGGCGGAGAGTCGCTGCTCGTAGTAGATCTTGGAGCCGCGCTCGCCCAGGTGGCTGTAGTAGGTCTGGCGCACCTGGGCGCCCACGGGCAGCGCCGCCGCCAGGCTCAGCAGGAGCAGCCGCCTCACCGTCGCGCCTTGGCGGCCTTCATGGCCTTCAGCTGTTCCAGGTTGTTGCGGGACACCTGGTCTCCCTGGGCCGCCGCCTTCTTCCACCAGTATTCGGCGCGCACCAGGTCCTGGGACGTCCCCGTGCCGGTGGCGTAGCAGTAGCCCACCTTCTGCTGGGCCGAGGCCAGCCCCTTTTCAGCGGCCTTGCTGAAGCAGTCGAAGGCCATGGAGGCGTTCTTCGCCGTGCCCAGGCCCTCCTCATGGTGCAGCCCCAGGTTCAGCAGCGCGGTGGGAAAGCCCTGCTGGGCCGAGCGGCGGAACCAGACCACCGCTTCGGAGGCATCCTTGGGCAGCCCGCCCTTCCCCTGCTGGTAGGCCCAGCCCACGCGGTACTGCGCATCCGCATCGCCCCCCTCGGCGGCCTTGCGGTACCAGCGCACCGCCTCCACCAGATCCTTGCCGAGGCCCCCGTCGCCGAACTCGTAGAGTTGGCCCAGGGATTTCTCCGCCGGGTGGTAGGCCTGCTCCGCGGCGGCGCGCACCAGGGCCACGCCCGCCTTCTCATCCTTCGCCACGCCCCGCCCGTTCAGGATCAGCACGCCCAGGTTGTACTGGCAGGCGGAGTGTTTCTGCTCGGCGCCCTTGCGCCACCAGCTGGCCGCTTCCGCCTCGTTCACGGGCATGCCTGCGCCCTCGTGGTGGCGCAGCCCCAACACGAACTGCGCATCGGCGCGACCCGCGGTGGCCAGCGCGGTGAGGGTCTCGAGGGGCGTGCTGCCATCGATCTTGGCGGCCGGATCTGGCGCCTGGGCCGTCAGGCAGAGGGCGGGCAACACGAACAGGGCGTGATGGGTCTTCATGGTTTCTCCGGATGAGGGGATGAGTGTCAGCGCTTGACGAGGTCCACCAGCTTCTTCTGCGCCCCATCGAGCAGGTCCAGCGCGCGGGTCGCGAAGAGGTCGGGTTCGGCGATGACCACCTCGCCCACCAGTTCCTTGGTGCTCTTCACCGACAGGTGGTCGCCCAACCCACGGAGGGGCTGATCCAGGGTCACCACCACATCGCCATCCTTGGCGGCCACCACCTTGCCCTGCTTGGCAGCGGACTGCCCCCTGCCCTCGGGCGTGCGGAAGGCGAGGCGCGTCTGCCAGGCCTTCAGACCCAGCACCGCGACGGCGCTGCCCGAGGTGATGGTGGTGGCGCCCTTGTCGGTATAGAGCAGGTTGCTGTAGTCGTGGGTGGCCTTCAGATCGAGGTCGCCGATCGTCACCACCAGGTGGGCCTTGAGCACATGGGCCTTCAGGGCCTTGGCCAGCTTCACCTCCAGGTCAGGCACGCCATAGACCGAGCCCGCCAGCGAGAATTTGGGGCCACCCGGCGTGCTGCTGCCCCCGGCGAAGGGAATCTTCTTGATCCAGCCGGGACGGTAGGTCTTTGGCTCGCCGCTGTTGAAGTACTCGCCCAGCTCTTTCGCATAGGGCATGTAGGGCGGCAGGCTGTCCGGAGCCACCAGCAGGGTGTCGCCGTCCCCGTTGTAGAAGCGGGCACTGTTGGCATAGCCCGCCTCCTTGAGCAGCGCCTTGTAGGCCTCCTGGCCCACCACCTCGGCCTCGGGCACCACCTCGAAACCGGCGGCGGCCAGTTCCGCCTGCAGGCGGCTGTAGAGGGTGTTCGCCAGCCGATGGGTCAACTCGGGATCCAGGTCCATCTGCAGGTAGCCCGTCTCCGTGGTCTTGTCGTGGCGCAGCAGGCCGCCGAGGCCGTACTTCGCCAGGTCCTTCCCCAGGCCGCCGGTGCCGATGGTCTTGCCCACCGAGGCCTGGAAGGACACCACGAGCTGCGAAATGGCCACGCGCCGGGTGGTGCCCAGGGGCGCCGGGGTGGAATCCGTGAACACCGCCTTGGGGGGCGCTGACGCCTCGTCGGCAGCCAGGGGGGCGAGGAGGATCAGGCCCGCCAGCAGCGGGCGTGCGAAGGCACACGTCATGGAAGGCTCCTTGAAAGCAGGGCACGGGAAGAACGGGAATGGGCAGAAACCGGTGAAGCTCACCCCAAGGATGAGCTCGGTTCAAAAAATGTCAATTACATATTTTGAAATATGGAGCTACTCCACCACCAACCATACGCGGCGACCCGCCTGGGTGGCCTTGAGCAGGTGGGCCAGGGCCTCCTGGAACTCCAGGCCCCGTCCCTGTCCGCTGGGAGCATCCACCAGCGTGATGGGGTGTTGCCCCGGAGCCGGCAGGTCCAGGTTCAGGCCCCCGCGTTTCCCCCGCTCCACAGGCGGATCGGGAAGGTGGAAGCCCTCGCCCGTCTCCAGGGCCGTGGGGGAAAGCCCGAACACCTGGGCCAGGGCCGCCAGCGCGGCGCCCGAGGGCTTGGCCTTGTCCCGCTCCCAGTTGGAGATGATGGCTTGGTCCGTGTTCACGGCCTGGCTCAGGTCGCTCTGGGTCCAGCCGCGGTGCCAGCGCAGCTTCTTGATGCGGTCGCCCAGGGACCGGGGGTCGAAGTCGGAGGCGTTGCTGGAATCGTAGGGACCGCGGGTGACCATGGCCCTGACGATACCAAACTGGCCCTTCTTCGCGACGGGGGATGCCGCGGGAAGGTTAACCTGGAGCATCCCCCATGGCCCCCGACCCGCAGCCCTCTTCCTGCTTCGATGATCCCCCCCACCAGGGATGGAGGGCCGCCGTATCGGCAAATACCTGGTGCAGGCCAGTCTGGGTGAAGGCGGCATGGGAAGGGTCTACCAGGCCCTCGACGCCACCCTGGGGAGGGTGGTCGCGCTGAAGCTGGTGCAGCACGGCAGCCATGACGCCATGGTGCGGCTCCTGCTGGAGGCCCAGGCCCTGGCCCGGGTGGAGCACCCCCACATCTGCCGCATCTACGAGGTGGGCGAGCACGAGGGCCTGCCCTTCATCGCCATGCAGCGCGTCGAAGGCGAGACGCTGCAGGAGGCTTCCGCCCGGCTCGGCCAGCGGGAGAAGATCGGCCTGATCCGGACCGTGGCCGAAGCCATCCATGCCGCCCACCGGCTGGGCCTGGTGCATCGTGACCTGAAGCCCGCGAACATCATGGTGACCCGCGATGCCGACGGCGCCCTGCAACCCGTGGTCCTGGACTTCGGGCTGGTGCGGGATGTGGAGGGCCCGGACCTCACCCTGACGGGCATGCCCATGGGCACCCCGGCCTACATGTCGCCCGAGCAGGCCGAAGGCGAATCGGCCCGGGTGGACCGGCGGTCGGATGTGTTCAGCCTAGGGGCCACGCTCTACGAGCTGCTGCTCGGACGTCCCCCTTTCGAGGGGCAGAACCCCATGGACACCCTGCGGCGCTTGTCCGATGGGGAAGCGGTGGCACCCCGCAGTTTGGACCCCGCCCTGCCCCGGGACCTGGACACCATCCTGCTCACCTGCCTCGAACGGAACCCGGCCCGGCGCTACGACACCGCCAAGGCCCTGGCCGAGGACCTGGGCCGGTTCCTGGAGGGCGAGCCCATCGCGGCCAAGCGCGGCACCTGGCTGGCCAAGTGGGTGCGCCGGGCCCGCCGCCACCCGCTGCTGACGGCCAGCCTGGGCGCCGTGCTGCTGCTGCTGCTCACCCTGGCAGGCCTCATCGCCCGCAACCGCATGGCACTGGAGCGCACCTCCCGGGTGGCGGCCCAGATGGGCGCGGTGTCCCGGGAAGTGGAAACCCGCATGCGCTTGGCCTACCTCCTGCCCGCCCACTCCCTGGCCCCGGACAAGGCCCAGGTACGGGCGCGCATGGCGGAAGTGCAGGCCCTCACCGCGCAGCTGCCGGAGGCCTCCACGGGCCCCGCCTACCATGCCCTGGGCCGCGGCCACATGGCCCTGGGGGAGTGGGGCGCGGCGCGCCAGAATCTGGAGCGGGCCTGGGCCCTGGGGCATCGCACGGCCGAGTCGGCACTCTCCCTGGGCCTCGTGCAGGCGGAGCTCTACCAGCGGCGCCTCCGGGTGGTGGCCCAGCTCAAGGATCCCGCCACCCGCACCCTCGAGCGGGAAAAGCTCCACCGGGAGCTGCGCGATCCCGCCTTCGCGCACCTGCAGGCGGGCAAGGGCGCGAGCCCCGCCCCCGCCCACATCGAGGCCCTCATCCTGTGGCTGCAGGGAAACGCGGAGGGCGCCCTGCGCCAGGCGGAACTCGCCCTGCGTCAGTCCCCGGCGGCCTACGAGGCCAGCCTGCTGGCCGGGGCCATCCACCAGCAGCGCTACGTCGAGGCCATCGAGGCCAAGGACTGGCCCGCCAGCGAAGCCGAAGAAGCCGCCATCCAGGCCAGCTATGAAGCCGCGGCCGCCGTGGGTCGCTGCGATCCCCGGGCCCTCGAGGGCCTGGCCTGCCGCCTCATCTTCTCCCACAACGACCGGGGCGTGTACCGCGACCAGGAGGTGGACCACCTGCTGGAGGACACCGCCGCGATCACCCGCCGCCTGCTGGAGCTCGACGCCGAAAGCGCCCGCGGCCACTGCTGCCAGGCCTACGTGCTGTGGCGCCGCGCCCAGGGCCCCACGGACAACCGCCAGGCCATCGAAGAGGCGCGCCTCGCCACCCGCTTCGACCCGGATGATGACTACGGCTGGGTGCTGCTGGCGGCCACGCTGTCCCGGGCCGTGGACCACCAGTGGCAGGCCGGGCAGGATCCCGAAGCCGCCATCCAGGAAAGCGTGGCCGCCAGCGAGGCCCTGCTGCGCCTGGTGCCCAGGGGCAGCCACCACGGCCTCATCGCCCTGGAGAAGCTGACCAAGGCCAAGCTCCGCCGCTACCAGTACCGCTTGGAGGCGGGCCGCCCCGATCCCCGCGACGAGGCCGAGGCCCAGCGGGCCACGGAGGAGGCTCTGCACCTGGAGCCCCAGTACCAGTTCTTCGAGCAGATGGCCGCCTGGTTCCACCTCCACCGGGCCTGGCAGGCCATGGGCGAGGGGCGCGATCCCGAAGCCGACCTGGAGGCCATCCTGGCGCTCAGCCGCCGCACCGAAGCCGCGAGCACCTTCGCCGCCCGGCGCCTCGACCTGCGCGTCTGGGCCCTCCTGGCCCGGGCAGAGCACCGCCTCCGCCGACGGGAGGATCCCCGGGAACCCCTGTCGGATCTGGAGCGGAGCCTCCAGGAGGGGGAGCGCCTGGGCGGTGGGGCCAAGCTCCAGGTCTACGCCGCCAAGGTGGCACTGTTGCAGGCCCAGTGGGATCACGCCCAGGGGCACTCACCCGTCGCGTCCCTGGACCGCGCCGCAGCCCTCGCCCGCGGCCTGGCTCGCGCCGCCAGTGGCAAAGGCGTGGCCGCTTGGCGGGCGCAGGCGCCCCTGCTGCAGGCCGAGGTCGCGCTGCGCCGGGTGGAATGCCAGCTCGGACATGCTCAAACGGCAGCGGCGCCGCTCTGGCCGTCCCAGGGCTGGCTCAGCCAGACGGCCCGCCCCGTGGCGCCGTCCCGAAGCCTCCAGCAGGCCCTGGCCACTGCCGCCTCCGTCTGGACGCCAGGGCCGGATCTGGACTTCGAGCGGCCCGGCACCCGGGCCAGCCTTCTCGCCTCCCTGCACTTGCTGCAAGCCACGCTGGCAAGGGATGCCGCGCGCTGGGACCAGGCCACGCAGGAGCTGGATCGGCTGGCCCGGCGCGATACCCTGCTCGCCACCTTCCTGAGGCCCGCCCGACCGCCTGCCAGCGGAGCGAAGGGGGATCCGCTCAGCTGATCTCCGCCAGCTTCAGGCGTGCGTGCTCCCGATTCAGCCAGTCCCGCTGGGCCTCGCTTAGCCCCTGGGCCACGGCCCGGTCTGCGGCCTCGCGGCAGCGCAGGAGCAGGGTGCGATCGCGCACCAAGTCGGCCACCTGGAACTGGGGCAGGCCTGCCTGCCGCACGCCGAAAAACTCCCCGGGGCCGCGCAGTTCCAGATCCCGCTGGGCGATGCGGAAGCCATCCTGGGTCTCCACCAACGTTTGCAGCCGCTCGGTCTCGGAGCCGCTGATCATCAGGAAGTGGCTGCGGTGGGCGCCGCGGCCGACCCGGCCGCGCAGCTGGTGCAGCTGGCTGAGGCCGAAGCGCTCGGCGTGATCCACCACCATCACGGTGGCGTTGGGCACATCTACGCCCACCTCGATCACGGTCGTGGCGAGCAGGATGCGCGCCTCGCCCGAGACGAAGCGCGCCATGCGAGCCGCCATGTCGTCGGCCTTCAGGCGGCCGTGGACAACTTCCAGCGCTTCGTCGGGGAAGATGGCCCGCAGCAGGGCCTCCATGGCCTGGATGTCGCGGAGCTGCACCTTGCCCTCATCCGAGGGGTCGATGCTGGGGCTCACCACGAAGGCCTGGCGTCCCTCGGCCAGTTCGCGGCGCACCAGCTCCCAGGCCCGCTCGGCCAGGTCGGGTTTGAACAGGCGGCTGGTGATGGGCTGGCGGCCGGGCGGCAGCTCATCCAGCACGCTCTGGTCCAGGTCGCCGAACACGGCCAGGGCCAGGGAGCGCGGGATGGGCGTGGCGCTCATCACCAGCCAGTGGGGATCGCCGCCCTTCTCCTTCAGGGCCTCGCGCTGCTTCACGCCGAAGCGGTGCTGCTCGTCCACCACCACCAGCTGCAGCCGATGGAAGGCCACGGCTTCCTGGAAGAGGGCGTGGGTGCCGATGACGTAGCGCGCCTCGCCGCTGGCGATGCGGGCCAGGGCGGCCCGCTTTTCGGCTGCCCGCATGCCGCCCAGCAGCAGCTGCATGGCCTCGGCATCCGCGCCGAGGTAGCGCTGGAAGCTGGCAGCGTGCTGGCGGGCCAGCACTTCCGTGGGCACGAGCAGGGCGCCCTGCCCGCCGGTCTCGGCCACCATGGCCATCGAAAGCAGCGCCACCAGCGTCTTGCCGCTGCCCACATCGCCCTGGAGGAGGCGGTTCATCACGCGGCCCGAGGTGAGGTCGTCCACGATCTCCTTGAACGAGCGCCGCTGGGCCCCGGTGAGCCGGAAGGGCAGGAAGGCCCGCAGCCGCTCCCGCAGCTCGGGCGAGGTGGGCACCACCAGGCCCCGCCGCTTCAGGCGCCCGGCCCGGCGCAGGGCCACGCCCAGGGAAAAGGCGAAGAGTTCTTCGGTGGCCAGCCGTCGGTGGGCCGGTGTGGTGCCCTCCTCCAGCGCCTGGGCCTCGCTGCTGTCCGGCGGCTCGTGCAGCAGGCGCAGGGCCGTCAGGGTGTCGGGCAGATCCTGCGACAGGTCCAGGGGCAGCCAGTCCTCGCCCAGGTGGGCCCGGCCCAGGGCCTCGACCACCAGCTTCTGCCGCACCCGGCCAGTGAGGGGGCCGAGCCGGCGGTAGAGGGGCAGGTAGCGACTCACCCAGCCGATATCGCCGCTGCGCTCCATGAGCTCGAACTGGGGGCCCCGCATCTCCAGGCCGTGCCGGCCCAGGAAGAGGTTGCCGAAGACCAGCAGGCGGTCGCCCACCTTGAGCGAGCGGCCCAGGTAGGGCTGGTTGAACCAGACGAGGCGCAGGCTGCCGGTCTCGTCCGCCAGCAGCACTTCCGTGAGCGCCATGCGCTGCACGTGGGTGGTGCTCTGACGCAGGTCCTGGATGGTGCCCAGCACCGTGACGAGGCCCGGATCCGCCTCGAAGCCCCGCATCTCCAGGCTGCCCAAGGGCCGCAGGCTGCCCCGGTCCACGTAGCGGTACGGCAGGCTCCACAGCAGGTCGCGCAGGCTGTCGATGCCCGCCTCCTGCAGCGCCGCCGCCCGCGCCGGGCCCAGGCCACGGAGCACCGTGACCTTGGACGACAGGGGAAGCGGCGCGAAGGACATGCCTCCAGACTAGCGGGGTCGGCCTCCGAGACGCAGGCCCGCAGCGGGCTTCAGTCCAGTCCCCTCATCAGGGAGATCACGCCCCCCGTGGGATCGGCAATGACGGCGAAGCGGCCCACCTCGGGGATGTCGGTCGGGGGCACGCACCCGGTTCCGCCCAGCCCGGGCACCGCCGCGAAGCGCTCGTCCACATCGTTGACGCCCACATAGGGCATCCAGTGGTTGGGGATGCCCTCCCACTCGGGCCCCGCCATGGGCATGAGGCCCGCCACCGCCTCTTCGCCGCGCAGGAACAGGGTGTAGATGCCGAAGTCCATGGGCCACTCGCGGGTGGTCCAACCGAAGAGCTGGGTATAGAAGGCGATGGAGGCCGCCACCTCCCGGGTGGTGAGCTCGTACCAGCAGAAGGCGCCATGGCCGGTGGGCATGGGCCGGGAGGGGCCCGGCCTCGGAGCCTCCTCGAAGAGCCCCAGCACGGCGCCGCCGGGATCGCCGATGACCGCGAAGCGCCCCGCCTCGGGAACCGTAGTGGGCGGCACGAAGGGTGCGGCCCCCAGCTCCTTGGCCCGGGCGAAGGTGGCGTCCAGATCCTGCACCCACACGTAGCCCATCCAGTGGCTGCGGGGCGTCCCGGAGGCCATCGGGGGAATCTGCATCAGGGTGCCCATCTCATCCGCGCCGCGCTTGAACAGCGTCATGGGCAGGCCGCCCAGGTCCTTGTGGTCGGCAGACCAGCCGAAGAGGCTGAGGTAGAAGGGCTCGCAGGCTGCCGCATCACTGGCGTTCAGCTGACTCCAGCAGAAGGTGCCAAAGCCGGTGGGCATGGGTTTGTCCGCCATGGGGTCTCCTTATGTCAGGGGAAGGGCCCCCAGCATAAGCCCAGGGCCGCCCCGTTCCCAGAGCGGCCCTGCTCCTTTTTCATGACTTGGAGTGTCAGACGTGGGCGGCGACCTTGGCCATGGCCTTGACCAGGGCCTGTTCCAGATCGGCCCAGAGGTCCTCGGGGTTCTCGAGGCCCACGGAGAGCCGCATCAGGGACTGGGAGATGCCGCTGTGCTCGCGGGCATCAGGGTTCACCACGCGGTGCGTGAGCGCGGCCGGGTGCTGGATGAGCGTGTCGACACTGCCCAGGGACACGGCGGGCGTCATGAGCTTCACTTCGGACATGACCACCGAGGCCGCCTCGAAACCACCCACCACCTCGAAGGCCATGAGGGAGCCGGGGCCCTTCATCTGGCGGCCCAGCAGGCCCTTGGGGTCCTGGCCGGGGAGGCCGGGGAAGTGCACGGCGGAGATGGCCGGGTGCTTGGCCAGGCGCTCGGCCAGGATCTGGGCGCCCGCCTGCTGGCTGCGCACGCGCATGGGCAGAGTGGGCATGCTGCGGTGCAGCAGGTAGGCGGCCAGGGGATGCAGCACGTTGCCCGTGATGACGCGCACCTTGCGCAGCTCCACGGCCCACTCGTGGTTGGTGGCCACCAGGCCCGCCAGCACATCGCCGTGGCCACCGAGGAACTTCGTGGCGCTGTGGAGGACCAGGGTGGCGCCCTGGGCAATGGGGTTCTGGAGCACCGGCGTGGCAAAGGTGTTGTCCACCAGCACGGGCACCTTGCCGGCCTGGCGGATCACGTCATCCAAGTCGAGCAGTGCCAGCGTCGGGTTGGCGGGGGTCTCCACGATCACCATGGCGGTGTCGGGGCGGAGCGCGGCCGTGATGCCATCGGCTTCGGCCCAGGTCACTTCCAGGCCCAGCATGCCCGAGGCCAGCAGGTGGTCGGTGCCGCCGTAGAGTGGGCGCACGGCCACGATGTGGTTGCCGCGGGTCTTGGCGGCCATGAGGGCCGCGGTGACGGCGGCCATGCCCGAACCAAAGGCCACGCACTCCTCGGCGCCCTCCAGCTGCGCCAGGGCCTGCTCGTAGCGGGCGACGGTGGGGTTGTAGAGGCGCGAGTAGACGGGGCTGCCGATGGGCAGGCCACCCATGGCCATGGCCTCCAGGCTGCGCCCGCCCTCGTCCAGGTCCTGCACGGGATAGGTGCTGCTGAGGTCGATGGGCATGGCGTGGATGCCCTGCTCGTGCAGCACCTCGCGGCCCGCGTGAACGGCCTGGGTTTCCAGCGACAGGGAAGCGGACGGATGGGTCATGGATGTTCTCCTGGGCCCAATGTAGGTTCGACACATTCGGTCATCAGCCGAATTGATTTCGTGAAACAATGCCTCATATGGAACTCGACCGAATTGATTTCGTTCTGATCGAGCATTTACAGAAGGATGCTCGGCTGTCCAACAAGGAACTCGCGGCGGCCGTGGGTCTCGCCCCATCCTCCTGCCTGGCCCGCGTGCAGCGCCTGCGAATGGAAGGTGTGATCAAAGGCGCCCACGCCGAGGTGGATCCCGACGCCCTGGGCGTGGGCCTTCAGGCCCTCATCGCCGTGCAGCTGCGCCAGCACAGCCGCGCCCAGGTGAAGGCCTTCTGGAAACACGTCATGGGCCTGCCCGAGGTGCTCTCGGCCTTTCACGTGGCTGGCACCCACGATTTCCAAGTGCACGTGGCCGTGCGCGACGCGCACCACCTGCGCGACCTGGCCCTGGATGCCTTCACCACCCGCCCCGAAGTGGCCCACATCCAGACCAGCCTCATCTTCGAGTGTGCCAAGGGCAAGGTGATGCCGAACTACCGGAGGACGAAGAGCTGACCGGGGCGCGAGCGCCCGGCTCAAGCCGCGGATTCCAGGGCAGAATGGGGCCTTTCGGGACTTCCATGACCACCCTCGGCACGCCCCTCTCCAGCTCCGCCACGCGCGTCCTGCTCCTCGGCTCCGGCGAGTTGGGCAAGGAAGTGGCCATCGAGCTCCAGCGGCTGGGCTGCGAGGTCATCGCCTGCGACCGCTACCCGAACGCCCCCGCCATGCAGGTGGCCCATCGCAGCCATGTGTTTTCCATGTTGGATGCGGCTGAACTTCGCCGGATCGTCACGCTGGAGAAACCCCACCTCATCGTGCCTGAGATCGAGGCCATCGCCACCCAGGAGCTGCTGAAGCTGGAGGCCGAGGGATACACCGTGATCCCCTCCGCTCGAGCCGCCAACCTCACCATGAACCGCGAGGGCATCCGGCGCTTCGCGGCAGAGGAGCTGGGATTGCCCACGTCTCCCTACCGGTTCGTCTCCACCGAGGCCGAATTGCGCGAGGCGGTGCAGGCCCTGGGCCTGCCCTGCGTGGTGAAGCCCATCATGTCCAGCTCCGGCAAAGGCCAGAGTGTCATCAAGAGTGAGGCCCAGATCGACGCGGCCTGGGCCACTGCCCAGGAGGGTGGCCGCACCGGAGCCGGACGCTGCATCGTGGAGGGATTCGTTGCCTTCGACTACGAGATCACGACCCTGACCGTGTCCGCCGTGAACGGCATCCAGTGCTGCCCGCCCATCGGACACATTCAGATCGACGGCGACTACCGCGAGAGCTGGCAGCCCATGCCCATGAGCGAGGCCACCTGGCTCAAGGCCCAGGCCATCGCCCAGCAGGTGGTGCAGGGCCTCGGCGGCCACGGCATCTTCGGCGTGGAGCTGTTCATCCGTGGCGAGGAGGTCATCTTCAGCGAAGTGAGTCCGCGCCCCCACGACACGGGCCTGGTGACCCTGGGCAGCCAGAACATGAGTGAATTCGCCCTGCACGCTCGCGCCATCCTGGGCCTACCGGTCCCGCCCGTGCGCCTGCTCTCGCCCGCCGCCAGCGTGCCGCTGCTGGGGCACGGCGACGGGGTTCCCGCCTTCCACGGCCTGGAGCAGGCCCTGGTCCTTCCGGACAGCCAGGTGCGGCTGTTCGGAAAGCCCGAGTGCAAGGGCCACCGGCGTCTGGCCGTGGCCATCGCCGCGGCGGCAAACCTGGAGGAAGCCCGGCGCAACGCCAAGGCCATGGCCACTGCCATCACCATTGAGCTGCAGTAGGCCGCACGCGGTCCCCTTTAGGGGCAGCTGCCCTTGCCCGACACTGCGTTGCCGCTGACGGTGTTCGTTCCTGATGGGTTGAGGTCGCAGACGCCACAACCGTCGTTGCCGCTGCCCACATTCCCCGTCACCGTGATCCCCTTCAGGTAGGCGACCAGGATGCCGTAGCCCGCCCGGAACACCACATCCGTTGTTCCTGGCGAGGCATGGGTGTTGTTCACAGTGTTGCCCGTCACCTGGATGTCCGTGGCCCCTCCCCGCAGGTAGATCCCCATGCTGGTGTTGCCATCCACGAGGTTGTTCGAGATCCGCTGAAGGCTGGTCTGGCCGCTGATTTCAATGCCGGGTCGGGGGCGGCTTGTGGAACCGTTTCCCGTGACCTTGTTCCCATCGATCACGATGTCGTGCGTGAACGCCACGCCCGCGTTGGCCTGGGAAAGCCCGGAGGAGATGCCCCCGCCGAGGTTGTCCGAGAAGGTGCAACCGCTGATCAACACATCGCTCACGGTCTGGCCCGGATTGGGCTCGATGTCGAGGCCCGTGCCACACACCAGGGCGCCGCTGGTATCCGCGTAACCCACCGTCCGGGTAAAAGTCGAGTTCTTGATCGTCAGGTGGTTGCCGTCCACGATCGACATGCCCTGGCGTCGGTTGTGATCCGCCGTCACGTTGCAGAACAGGATGTTGCTGGCGCCTGACACATAGAAGCCATCCCCCCAGCCCTCCCTCGCCGTGATGTCGGCCACCACGATGTTCGATGCGCCATTGCTCAGCTGCAGGCAGTAGCCTCCTTCTCCGGCCGTGCCCGCGTGGGTGGCGAGGTCGCCCTGGATGGTGCCGCCCCCCACGATGTTCACGTGGCTGACGCCGCTGGCCAGGAGCATGATGTAACCCGCAGAGGCGTTGGTTTGGGCCTTCAGGGTCGCGCCAGGTTCCAGGCGCAAGGTCATGTTGTTCCCCAGGCGGATGCCGTAACCCGGGCTCGTGGCCACCGCGTCGATCATGTAGGTACCCCTGGGAATCTGAACCGTGCCTCCGGTCCCGGCCACCGCGTTCACGGCCTTCTGGATGGCATCCGTATCGTTGGTGGCGCCATCGCCCATGGCGCCGTACGGCGCGTCACGGACGTTCACGACGAGCGATGCAGAGGGCGAAGGGGCACAGGAACCCGGGACCGGCGCCGGCGTCGGCGTCGGCGTCGGTGAAGCCGTCGTCGTGCTGCCGCTCCCGCCGCCACAACTGGACAGACAGGCAACCTTCAGGAAGAAAAGGGTACCGGCCAGGACTTTGCGAAGAGTGGCGTCAGCGGGTCTCATCTCACCTCCGGAACATGGGAAGCGGATCCAGCCTCCATGGTCTACTCACCCATGGCCCGCTCGATGCGCCGATCGGGCACCAGCCAGATGAGGGCCACCACCCAGTAGAGGCCGAAGCCCACCCAGCGATTGGCGAAGGAGGCCAGGATCGCGGTGGCGTAGATCGCCGAGGAGAGCTTGCCCTTGAGGTCGCCGCCCACGGCGGAGCCAAGCACCGAATCCTTCCCTTGGACATGGATGAGGCACTGACTGAGGACGTAATAGGCCAGGCTGGCCATGAGCAGGATGAAGCCATAGAGCGCCACGGGCCGCGCGGCGAAATGGTTATCGCCCATCCACGCCGTGGCGAAGGGCACCAGCGACAGCCAGAACAGCAGGTGGGTGTTGGCCCACAGGATGGGCCCGTTCACCTTCTTCACGGCGTGCAGCAGGTGGTGGTGGTTGTTCCAGTAGATGGCGATGTAGATGAAACTCAGCGCGTAGCTCACGAAGGTGGGCAGCAGCGTCGCCAGGGCCGCGAAGGAGTCGCCATGCGGCACCTTCAGTTCCAGCACCATGATGGTGAGGATGATCGCCAGCACCCCATCGCTGAAGGCTTCCAGCCTGTTCTTGCCCATGGTCATCTCCGGATGCGCGATTGTTCCACAGCCCGGTGATGGATGCTCAGGCCTTCAGATGTTTGTCCGCGAGCCGCCCCAGATCCCCGCTGCCCTGACTGTTGGCGAGGTTCTTGGCCAGGGCCACCATCAGAGCCTCCTGGGCCTGGCCGGGCAGATGGGGCAGCAGGTCCGCGGCGGCGGCCACTGCGATCACCTGATGGGCGTGGTTGAAGGTGGGATCGTTCCGCGTGGCGGCCTCGGCCAGAGCGGCCAGAGCGGCCCGGGTTTGATCGGCGCGCGTCAGCCCCTGGGCCTGGCCCATGGCGATCAGCGGTTCGATGTCCAGCACGGCCTCGCGCAAGGCCTCAGGGCTGGCCGCAGCGATCTTGGCAGGCTGAGGGCGTTCCTCGGTTTCCCCGGTGGGGAAGAGATTCACCAGCGCCGCTGCCTGGCACCAGATGCGGGGATCCGTCGGGCGGGTGCGTGCGAGGTGGGCCAAGTAGGCAAAGGTCCAGGCGGTCTTGCCTTCCAGGTCGCGGCGCGCATCCAGTTGCTTCTCGGCGGCAGCCAGGGTCAGCGTGGCCAGGGTGTCGGCGCCGCCCTGGCCCTGCTTCAGCAGGTCCGTGAACCGGTCCAGCAGCGTCACCAGCCCCTGATCGCAGATATCCCTCACCTGGGCCTGGCACGCCGCTTCCGTGAGGGTCGACTCGCCCCAAGCGACGATGGTTTCAGAGCCCACCAGCCGCTTGGCGGCGCGGCGCGCCCAGAAAGTGTCTTCGGTGGTGGCCGCCAGCCAGGCGGCCAGGCCGAAGAGGCGGCGGCCCGTGGCCCGAGGCCGTTCGAGGCGCTCGTGGAGATCGGCGAGATCGTCGCAAAGCACCGCCTTGTGGCCCACGTTGGCCATGTCCAGGTCGCAGAGGCGCGCCAGCCGCCGGAAATCCTCGGCCGTGGGAAGGTCGAAACCCTGGGCTTCCGCAAAGGCCAGACCTGGCTTCCGCGCGACAATGAAAGCCTCGAGGTTGCGCCATTGGCCACTGCCCTTGGCCCCCAACACCTGTGCCACCGCCTGGTCAGAGCGGCGCCCCTCGTGAGCCGCCATGTGCAGCTGAATGGCCATGGCGCGTAGGAAGCTCCGCTCATCCAGGAACTCGCGTAACCGCAGCACCGCCCTCAGGCCCAGAAGACCGTGGGGCACATGCGGCTGGTAGGCCTCCCAGTCGATGCGGGGAATGATCGTCTTCACGGCCTCCCGCAGGGCGTCCCGCAGACCGCCAGGGCCAGCGATCCGTTCCGCGAAAGCCGCGAAGAAGCCCTCCGAAGGCGTTTCCAGTTCCTGCTGCCAGCGAGCCTCGACGCTCATGCACCCTCCAGGGGCAGCGCCCACGCCGCAGCCACCAACCGGCCCCAATGGTGGCTCCACGCGCGCTTCCACACCAAACCGCCTTCTTTCATGTCCGCCGCCAGAAGGCGCTGGCGAAGCTCCGCCCGCAGGGGTTCCGCCGCGGGGCCCAGAGCCGCTTCCGCCTGATCCAGCAAAGCCGCCCGGGCTTCGCGTTCCTGATCGTGATGAGCCAGGTAGCCTGCGGCCTCTGGCGAGGGGGCCGAGGCCCGCAGTCGCTGCCAGGCCTCAAAGGCCGCCTTCGCTGCGGGATCCTCCCGCAAGGGCGCCTTCACCTGCTCCCAACCCTTCCCCGCATCCAGTTCTGGGCCCGCGCGCAACAGCGACTCGCGCAGCTTCAGGGCCTTGGCCACATCGCGATCGATGTGCTTGAGGGCCACGAAGGTGCGAGGTTTCTCTTTCTTCTCGCGGCGATCAAAAAAGGTGTTGAGGGCCGCCACCACCAGATCCATGGGCACACCACCGGCCTCCCAGGCCAGCACCTGGCGGTAGTCCTCGGTGCTCAGCAACCCCGCCCGGCCCCAGGCCCGGAAAGCCCATTCCCGCTCCAGCCAGTCTTTTTCGTCGCGGCTGTAGGGCATCAGTGGGAAGCAGCGGGTTCCGGCACCAGCCAGGTGCCGTCCTTGAGGTGCAGGGCGCCGTTCTCCCATCCGATGATCTCGTCGGGGATGATCCGGGCCTTGCCGAAGCCGCGCAGGCGGAAGCCGCCCGCTCCCAAAAGCTGCCCTTTGCGATTCCAGACTTCCAGTTGCCAGAGCGTGCCCTGGTGGCCATTGACCTTGAGAAACACGCCCTTCTTCGCGTCGCCGCCCCACAGGGCCTCGGACGACACGGACGCGGGACGCGAAGGCGCGCCGCCACAATCCACCAGGCATCCCGCCAGGGTCATTGTCGCCAGAAGGAAAATCAAAGGTCGCGCCATGCCGTCATTCTACCCGCTAGAATGAGGAAGAGGGGGGCACGGTCCTGATTCGCGAACAGATCCGATACAAGAGCCGCAAGGAAATCGACAAGCTGCGGGAATCCTGCCGCCTGGCGGCCAACGCGCTGCGCATCGCCGCCCGGGCCGCGCGGCCGGGCGTAAGCCTGCTGGAACTCGACAAGATCGCTGAAACCTACATCCGCCAGAATGGCGCCACGCCCAGTTTCAAGGGCTACCATGGTTTCCCCGGCACCCTCTGCACCTCCGTGAACGACAAGGTGGTGCACGGCATTCCCTCCAAGTACGTGCTGCAAGAGGGCGATATCATCGCCATCGACTGCGGTGCCAAGCTCGATGGCTTCCATGGCGACACCTGCCTGACGGTGGGCGTCGGCAAGATATCTGATGAAGCCCGCATGCTCATCCAGACGGCTCAGCTGGCGATGTTCGTGGGCATCGAGCACTGCCGCCCGGGGCTGCGCCTGGGTGACATGGCCACCGCTGTGCAATCCTTCGCCGAGGAACGCGGCTACTCCGTGGTGCGCGAGTACATCGGCCACGGCCTGGGCCGGGATCTGCACGAGGATCCCCAGGTGGTATTCGCCGAACAGAGGCCGGGCACCGGGTTCCGCATGGAACCGGGCATGACCATCACCATCGAACCCATCCTGAACATCGGCAGCCACCGATGCCTGGTGGAATCCGATGGCTGGACCGTACGGACCCAGGACGGCAAGCTCTCGGCCCAGTTCGAGCACGACGTGGCCATCACCCGCGACGGCCCGGAAATCCTCAGCATCCCGGATCCGGAGTTCGAGCTCGAGGACGGACTCTAGCCTTCCATCCCTTCCTGTGGAGCCTGGTACAGGTTGGCCCGGCGGATCTGCATGAGGGGCGCGGGATCGGTCACGGGTTCCCACCCCAGCTTCCGGTAGAGGCCATGGGCATCGCGGGTGGCGAGCATCAGGCGACGCATGCCCTGAACTTCTGGCAGATCCATGAGTGTTCGCACCATGGCCTCGGCCAAACCCAGGCCCCGGTGCGCCTCCAGCACAAACACATCGGCCAGGTAGCCGAAGGTGGTGTGGTCGGTGATCAGCCGTGCGAACCCCACCTGGACGCTCCGGGGCCCGAAGGCGCCCGCGCAGAGGCTATGTCGGGCGGCCCGCTCCACGAGCTCCCGGGAAATGCCCGGGGACCAGTAGCTCCGGGTCAGGTAGCCATGGATCACATCGAACTGGAGTTCCGACGGATCAAGCGAGATGCGATGGGTTTCCGGGATCGGTGCCATGGTCCCTCAACAAGTGAATGGATTCAGCCCTCAGCCCAGCGGCGCAGCGCTTCGGGCGGATTGATGTCGGGCCCGACGTAACCCATCTGGCTCAGCACTTCGGCCACGGGCACATTCCCCTCCCGGCCGCGGAAAAGGGCCCGGACCACACCTTCGGCGGCCAGCTCCCCGCCCCGTTTCACGAAGCGCTGCTCCAGGAAGAACCACTTGGCATCCCAGCCCAGCAAGCGGGTGTGGAGTTCGTAGGCCTCGAAGGGATCCAGGCTGCGGCGGTAACGGATGGTGACGCCTCCCACCAGCGGCTTCCAGCGGTTGCGAAGCATGGCCCTCCCCAGGCCGGTGCGGAACGTGAGATCGAAGCGGCCCAGATCCATGACGCTCAGAAACCGGCCGTTGTTCATGTGGACGTTCACATCAAGGTCGTTAGGCCACACGCGGAAGCTGAGCACCGAGGCTTCAAGGGCCTCCAGAGGCGCCCGAAAGCGCAGGGTGAGGCCTTTCCAGAGGGTGCGGAGCAGCAGAACCATCCCTCCAGCCTAGCGGGCCCTTGCGCTACCGTGGAGGCATGGTTCTTTCGATCCAGGCCCCCGCCAAACTCAACCGCTTCCTCGCCGTGCTCGGCCGTCGGGCGGATGGCTTCCATGAGCTGGAGCTGGTCACCACAGTGCTCGAAGGCGTTGCAGAACTCACGGACACGCTCTCCGGAGAGCCCGGCCCCCGCCTGTCGCTGAGCATCTCGGGGCCCGCCGGTGAAGGATTGGAAACCGATGAATCCAACCTCGTGATCCGGGCCTGGCGCCTGCTCGAAGCCGCCGCGGAACGCGCCCTTCCAACGACCCTCCACCTGGAGAAGCGCATTCCCCACGGGGCGGGCCTGGGCGGAGGCAGCAGCGATGCGGCGGCGGCCCTTCGGCTGGGCAACAGCCTCTTCAACCTCGAGCTGGCAGAGAGGACCCTGCTGGATCTGGCGGCGGCCCTGGGCAGCGACGTGCCCCTCTTCCTGCTGGGCGGCACCACGCTGGGCCTGGGCCGGGGTGAGCGGGTGTTTCCGTTGCGCCCCCTGCCCTTTGAACCGCTGCTGCTCGTGCACCCCGGGCTGCATGTGAGCACCCCCAACGTGTACCGGGTTCTGGCGGAACTTGGGTACGCAGATCCCCGGCCTCTGCTTTCCCTGCCAGAGGGCATCGCGCCACCTTGGCGCAATGATCTGACTGCGGCTGCCCTGAAAGTCTGCCCCGCCCTCGTGGAAGTGCGCGAAGCCCTCGCCGCCGCCGGTGGGGAGCCGCTGCTCTGCGGGTCCGGAAGCTGCTGGGCGGCGCGCTTCGATTCCACAGCTCACCGCGACCGTGCGGTGGCGATGCTGCGACGACTCCATGAGAGCTGGTGCGTCTGGCCGATCTGATTGTGTCGTGACAGACTGTCTGCCTCCCCCCCCCCCTTTGAAACCTGAGGTGCCCATGTCCGATTCCGCCCTTCGCATTCGCGGTCTCGGCAAGGCCTTCCCCAAGGTGGTTGCCGTGGACGGGGTGGATCTGGAAGTGGCCCGGGGCGAGGTCTTCGGCCTGCTGGGACCCAACGGGGCCGGCAAGACCACCACGCTCGAGATCATCGAGGGCATCACCACGGCCGATGCCGGCGACATCGAGATCCTGGGGCTGAACTGGAAGCACCAGGGACAGGAGATCCGCTCCCGCATCGGCGTGCAGCTCCAGAGCACCAGCCTCTTCAACAAGATCACCCCCCGGGAGGCGCTGGATCTCTACGGCAGCTACTATCCGAAGAACCGCAGCAGCAAGGAGCTGCTGGAGCTGGTGCAGCTGGAGGAGAAGGCCGACGCCTACCACATCACCCTCAGCGGCGGCCAGCAGCAGCGGCTGGCCCTGGCCCTCGCCCTGGTGAACGATCCCGAGCTGGTGTTCCTCGATGAGCCCACCACGGGCCTGGATCCCCAGGCCCGTCGCAGCCTCTGGGAGGTGGTGCGGCGCATCAAGGCCGAGGGGCGCACGGTGATGCTGACCACCCACTACATGGATGAAGCGGAAGCCCTCTGCGACCGGCTGGCCATCATGGATCACGGCAAGGTCATCGCCACGGGCACACCGGCCTCGCTCATTGCCGATCTGGCCATTCCGAGCGTGGTGGAACTGACCTTCGAGGGCGAGGCGCCCGATCCCACCGCTTTCGCCAATCGGCTCGGTCAACCCGTCGAACACCGCGCGGACCTGTGGGAGATCCCCACGCCCGATCCCAAGGCCCTGCTGCCCCGGCTGCTGGAATCCGCCGAGGCCGAGGCCATCCCCTTCCAGCAGGTCCATGTCCGCCGAGCCACCCTGGAGGATGTGTTCCTGCACCGCACGGGCCGGAGCCTGAGGGAGTAGCCATGTTGCTCTGGAGACAATTCGTCATGGAATGGCGGCTCTACAGCCGCGACCGGGCCGCCATGTTCTGGACCCTGGCCTTCCCGGTGGTCCTGCTGTTGGGCTTCGGCACCATGTTTAGGGACAGCGGAGGCCCCAGGCTCTCAGTGGTGCGTGTCCTCTCAGCCACGTCGACGCCCAAGGATGCGGCCTTCGACCAGGCCCTGGCCGACCTGCAGCTCAAGGTCCAGCCGCTGACCAAGGCGGAAGCCGAGGCCCGCTGGGCCCAGGGGGAGACGGCCGCCCAAGTGGAGCCGGACGGCGAAGGCTACCGCCTGCGTCTGAACAGCTACCTCATGGCCCAGGCCGGGGCCACGGCGGGCCTCGTGAACCAGGCCTGGCTGGTGGCGCAGGCGCGGCTCAACGGGTCACCCGAGCCCCTGAAAATCCCCACCCAGGTGGAGAGCCCCGGCCACAAACGGGCCACCAACTACGCCTCCTTCCTGCTGCCCGGCCTGCTGGGCCTGAACCTGGTGAGCATGGGCCTGTTCAGCGTCGGCATGGTGAACGTGTCCTACCGCGAAAAGGGGAAGTTCCGGCGCCTGGCGGTGACGCCCTTGCCCAAATGGATCTTCCTGCTGGGCCAGGTCACCCACCGGCTCACCCTCACCGTGCTCCAGGCCGCCATCCTCCTGCTGGTGGGCCGGCTCGTCTTCAACATCCAGAACCAGGGCTCCTTCAGCCTCCTGCTGCTGGTCATGACGCTGGGTACCGGCTGCTTCATGGCCTTCGGCTTCGCCCTGAGCAGCTTCGCCGATACCTCCGAAGGCTATGCGGCCATCTCGAACCTGGTGTTTCTGCCCTTGATGCTGCTGAGCGGCGTCTACTTCACCCTGGACGCCGCCCCGGCCTGGCTTCAGCATGCCGTGGCCGTGCTGCCTCTGGCCCCCTTCATCAAGGCCCTGCGGGCCGTGTTCAACGATGGCGCCGGCCTTGCTGGCCATGGCATGGGCCTGGCCATCGTGGGCGCCTGGGGCGTGGCAGCCTTCCTGCTGGCCGTGCGGCGCTTCCGCTGGGCCTGAGGCCAAATCTGAACCGCTAGACTTGGCTCACGGCGCCTTTTGGCCGATGGTGTCGTCATGGCAGACCCAGCCCCCCGAGACCTCAGGACCGCCTCAGACCCCTCTGACCTGCGGGTCGATGGACTCAAGGCCCGCCTGGATGCCACCCACGGCATGCTCGATGCCATCTCCGAGGCCATCTATGTCCAGGATGCCCAGGGCCGCTTCCTGGATGTGAACGAGGGCGCGGCCCGGATGTACGGCTACCCGCGGTCCTTTTTCATCGGCAAAACGCCGGAAGCCATCTCCGCGCCGGGACGCAATGATCTCGCCGTCCTCGAGACCTTTTTCGCAAAGGCCCTGCACGGCGAACCACAACAGTTTGAGTATTGGGGCCGAAAGAGCGACGGTTCCTTCTTTCCCAAGCAGGTGCGGCTCTACCCAGGCACCTATCTGGGCCAGCAGGTCATCGTCGCCGTGGCTCAGGACATTTCTGAACGGAAGCGAGCTGAACAGACCCAACAGGCAACCTTCCGCATTGCCGAGGCGGCTCTGGATTCCAAGAGCAGCCGTGAACTCTTTGAGCGCGTCCACGCCATCGTCCGCGACCTCATGCCCGCGGAAAACCTCTACATCGCCCTCTGGGATCGAGCCTCCGACACCCTCTCGTTTCCCTACTGGGTGGATCAGGAAGACCCGGTCCCCGGAAAGCGAAGGGTCGGACGGGGCCTCACCGAATACATTCTCCGCAGCGGCCAACCCCTGCTCATCGATACAGAGACCTTGAAGGCGCTCCAGGCGGCCGGCGAAGTGGCGCCGCAGGGAACCCTCTCCCTGGACTGGCTGGGGGTGCCGCTGCGCAATGATTCGGGCGTCTTCGGCGTCCTGGTGGTGCAGAGCTACACGGGCGGACACCGCTACAACACCGGAGACCGCGACCTCCTGGCCTTCGTCTCCTCCCAGGTCGCGCTGGCCATCGACCGGGCCAAGGCCCAGTCCCAGCAGCGGCTCCTGACGGCGGCCATTGACTGCGCGGCCGACCCCGTGATGGGCATCGATTCCGAGGCGGGTTTCGTGTTCGTCAATCAGGCCGCCTGCGCGGCCCTGGGCTACACCCGGGAAGAATTCGAGCGGATGAACCTGAGCGACATCGATCCGGATGTGGACCTCACCCGCTGGCCCGAACGCTGGGACCTGGTGCGCTCCCTCCGCTCCCGTCGCCTGGAGATCCGGCACCTGCGCAAGGACGGCAGCATCTTTCCCGTGGAGATCAGCAGCAATTTCCTGTCCACGGAAGGCCAGGACATCATCTTCACCTACGCCCGCGACATCACCTCGCGGAAGGCCGCGGAGGAAGCCCTCCGCGCCAGCGAGGAGAAATTCTCCAAGACCTTCCACGCCAGTCCGGATGCCATCAACCTCACCCGGTTGTCGGATGGGACCTATGTGGATGTCAGCGAAGGGTTCGAAAAAATCAGCGGTTGGACCCGGGAGGAGGTGATCGGCCGATCATCCCGTGATCTTGGCCTCTGGGCCGTTCCCGAAGACCGCCAGCGCATGATGGAGCAACTTGAACGCGACGGTGAATTCACCGGTCTGGAGACCACTTTCCGTCGGAAAAACGGCAGCCTGCTGACCGGCCTCATGTCCGGTAAAAAAATGCAGGTCGATGGCGTCCCCTGCGTGCTCTCCATCACCCGGGACATCACAGACCGCAAGGCCGCCGAAGAGGCCCTGGCCGCCGAGCGCGGCCTCTTCATCGGTGGGCCGGTCATGGTGTTCAAGTGGCGGACCATCGAAGGTTGGCCAGTGGAGTACGTCTCGCCCAACGTCCAATCCATCCTCGGCTACTCCGTCAGCGACCTGGTGGAGGGACGGGTTCCCTTCCGCAGCCTCTTCCACCCCGATGATGCGGGCCGGGTGATCCAGGAGGCGCAGGAGGTCGAAACCCAGGGCAAGAGCCATTTCGAGCAGCAGTACCGGCTGCGCACCGCCTCGGGCGAATACCGCTGGTTCTACGATTTTTCCGCCGCGGCCTCCCCGGGCCCGAACCCGACCCACTACCTGGGCTACCTGCTCGACATCACCGATCGGCGCCAGGCCGAGGACGCCCTCAGGCAATCTCAGAAACTGGAAAGCCTCGGCATCCTGGCCGGCGGCATCGCCCACGATTTCAACAACCTGCTCACGGTGGTGCTGGGCAACCTGAACCTGGCCCAGATGCACCTGCCGGAGCAATCACCCGCAAGCCCCTACCTGGCCAAGATGGAGGCCACCGTCCTGCGGGCCACGGACCTCACCAAGCAGATGCTGGCCTATTCCGGGCGCGGCCATTTCCTCGTCCAGCCCCACGACCTCAACGGCCTCGTGCGGGACGTCACCCACCTGCTCGAAGTCTCCATCCCCAAGAAGATCCGGCTCCGCTTCGATCTGGAGCCCGGCCTGCCCGCCATCCAGGCGGACGCCACCCAGATCCAGCAGGTGGTCATGAACCTGGTGACCAATGCCGCCGACGCCATCGGGGACCGGGAAGGGGCCATCCACCTCGGCACCTACGCCACGGACCTGGATGAACGGCAGCTCCGGTCCGCCTACCGCGCGGAGTCGCTGCCCGCGGGCCGCTACGTCATGCTGGAAGTCACCGATACCGGCATGGGCATGACCCAGGAGGTCATGGCGCGGATTTTCGATCCCTTCTTCACCACCAAGGCCTCGGGCCGGGGGCTGGGCCTGTCGGCCATGCTGGGCATCCTCCGCGGCCATGGGGCCGGGCTGCAGATCGAGAGTGAGGTGGGTCGGGGCAGCACCTTCCGGCTTTGCTTCCCAGCGTCCAGCGAGCAACCGGCTCCCTGCGAATCGGGGGTCCAAGAGGCCCTGGCGCACCCCATGCGGGGCCGGATCCTGCTGGTAGATGACGAGGAATTGATTCGCCAAACCATCGGCGCGGCCCTGGAAACCCTGGGCCTGGAAGTGATCACGGCCCGGGACGGCCTGGAGGCCCTGGAGGTGTTCCGGGAGGCGGCCCCGCGGCCAGATCTGGTGCTGATGGACCTCACCATGCCCCGCATGGATGGGCGGGAAGCCTTCGAGGCCATGCACAACCTGGATCCCTCGGTCCCCGTGGTGCTCAGCAGCGGCTTTACCGAGCAGGACTCCCTCCGCACCCTGTCCGGCAAGGGCCCTGCCGAGTTCATCCAGAAACCCTACCAAATCAAGGAACTGCGCCTTCTGGTGCAGAGGGTGCTGGGGGTTTAGGGGCGCCCCCGGGCTACACTGGGAGCCTGGAGAGCCTCATGCAGTCTTCCAAACGCGCCAGGACGGCCATCTTCCTCACGGTCTTCGTCGACCTCCTGGGCTTCGGCATCGTCATTCCCATCCTGCCGCTCTACGCGCAGGCCATCGCAGACCACCCCAGCGCCTGGATGGCCAGCGTCAATCACTTCCTGGGCCTGGGTGGCGCGGGCACCACGCCGGGCGCCTTCTGGGCAGGCGTGGGCTTCCTCAGCTACAGCGTCATGCAGTTCATTGCCTCGCCCATCCTGGGCCGCGTCTCAGACAAAGTGGGCCGCAAGCCCGTGCTGTGGATGAGCCTCGTGGGCTCGGCCTTCGGCTACCTCATGCTGGCCCTCACCAGCCGCTTCGAGTGGATGCTGGCCGCGCGGATTCTTGATGGCATCACCGGCGGCAACATTTCGGTGGCCCAGGCGGCCATGGCCGATACCTCCTCGCCGGAGGAGCGCTCGAAGGTCCTCGGCATGATCGGCGCCGCCTTCGGCCTGGGCTTCGTGCTGGGCCCCGCCATGGCGGGCGTACTCAGTGGCAGCGCCTTCGGCCACCACCTGCTGGCCACCAAGGGCTGGCACCTGCCCTTCTTTGTGGCGGCGGGCCTGTCCCTGTTGGCCTCCTTGATGGTGCTCTTCTGGCTGCCGGAAACCCTCACGCCCGAAGTCCGTGCCCGCGCCCGTTCCCACGAGAGCCGCGGTCACGCCCTGGTGAAGGCACTCAAGCGACCGGGCCTGCCCCAGATTCTCGGCGTGTCCCTGTTGGCCATGGCGGGTTTCGCCATGATGGAGGGCACCTTCGCCCTGCTGGTGCACCAGCGGTTCGACTTCCACCAGCGCGAGGTGGGCTACCTGTTTGCGGGCATCGGTGTGCTGCTGGTGATCTACCAGGGCGGCCTGGTGCGGGTGGTGGCCAAGCGCATCCCCGAGCGGGTGGCGCTCATCACGGGTCTGGTGCTCATGGGCGTGACCCTGCCCTTGATGCCCAAGGCGGCCTGGATGTGGCCCTTCGTCCTGCTCTTCATTCCGCTCTCCTGGGGCAGTGGCATGGGCAACACCGCGGGCACGGCCCTGGCCAGCCGCCTGACGCCGCCTGAAGATCAGGGGGCCCTCTTCGGCGTCATCAATGCCATGACCGGCATGGGCCGCATCATCGGCCCCGCCGTGGGCACCTTCACCTTCGCCCGCTGGGGCGGACAAACCACCTACACCGTGGCCGGACTCACCCTGGGCCTGGCCCTGGTGCTGGCCCTCACCCTTTCCCCCACCCCCCCCAAGGAAGTCTCATGATTCATCTCGATGGCCGCTCCCTCACTGCGTCCCTGCTGGCGCGCATCGCCGCCGGCGAAGGCGTCACGCTGGATGAAGGCGCCCTCGCCCTCGTCGCCGAGAACCGCGCGGTCGTTGACCGCATCGTCGCCGAAGGCCGCACCGTCTACGGCATCAATACCGGCTTCGGCCAGTTCGCCACCGTGGTCATCGCGCCGGACCAACTGCAGCAGCTGCAGCTCAACCTCATCCGCAGCCACGCGGCCGGTGTGGGTGAGCCCCTGCCCAAGGACCAGACGCGGGCCCTCATGGCCGCCCGCATCAACTGCCTGCTGAAGGCCCACAGCGGCATCCGGCCCGAACCCATCCACCTGCTGGCGGCCTGCCTCAACCAGGACGTGGTGCCCGTGGTGCCCAGCCAGGGCAGCGTCGGCGCCAGCGGCGATCTGGCTCCCCTGGCCCATATGGCCCTCATGCTCGTGGGCGAAGGCCTGGCCTGGTCCGACGGCAAGCATGTCCCCAGCGGCGAGGCCCTGGCCAAGGCCGGCCTCAAGCCTGTCACCCTGCAGGCCAAGGAAGGCTTGGCCCTCATCAATGGCACCCAGCTCATCACGTCGCTGGGCAACCTGGCGGTGGAGAAGTTCACCCGTCTGACCACCCTCGCGGATGAGATCGCGGCCCTCAGCCTGGAGGCCCTGCGCGGCACCCGCGCGGCCTTCGATCCCCGCATCCACGCGGCCCGCCCCCATCCCGGCCAGATCGCCGTGGCCGAGAACATGCGGAGGATCCTCGGCACCAGCAGCGCCATTTCCGAAAGCCACAAGGACTGCCACCGTGTGCAGGATGCTTACAGCCTGCGCTGCCTGCCCCAGGTGCATGGCGTCACCCGCGATGCCCTGGCCTTCGCCGGCGCCATTCTGGAAACCGAACTGAACAGCGCCACCGACAACCCGATGATCTTCACGGACACGCAGGAATCCCGCTCCGGCGGCAACTTCCATGGCCAGTACCCGGCCTTCGCCTGCGATGTGCTCGCCATTGCCGCGGCCGATCTGGCCAGCATTTCCGAGCGCCGTCAGGAGCGCCTGGTGAACCCCGCCTACTCGGACCTGCCCGCCTTCCTCACCCAGAACGGCGGCCTGGAATCCGGCTTCATGATGGCCCACGTCACCTCCGCCGCCCTCGTGAGCGAGATGAAGGGCTTGGCCCACCCCGCCTGCGTGGACACCATCCCCACCAGCGCCGGCAAGGAGGATCACGTCAGCATGGGCCCCATCGCCGCCCGCAAGCTGCTGCGGGCCGTGGATGCCCTGGAGCAGGTGCTGGCCATCGAGGCCCGCATGGCCCTGGAAGGGGTGCGCATCCTCGGCCTGGCCCCGGCCAAGGGCCTGGAGCCCCTCATGGAAAAGCTGTCCAAGGCTTGCGCACCCTGGTCGGATCGCGTCATGTTTGTGGAAATACAAGCCACCCTCGATGCGCTCGCGGACTATGAGGAAGCCCGTCCATGACCCCAACCACTCCCTGGCGGACCGCCTGTGAACAAGCGCTGCGGCGCTTCTCGGATGCTGACTCGATCCGGTTCTGGGGCATCGGCCATGAGGTGGATGGGAGCTACCAGCCCATCTTCAACTACCGCTTTGAACACACCTACGCGGCCGTGCTGCTGGCCCGCTGGCTGGCCCCGGCCACCGGCGCGGACGCGGAGGTGGTGGAGTGCGCCGCCTGGCTGCACGATGTGGCCAAGCGGCTGAAGGATCCCCACGGCAAGGACACCCACGCCCAGGATGCCTCGGCCAAGGTCGAGGAGATCCTCGCGGGGACGGACTTCCCCACGGAAAAGATCCCCGCCGTGCGCCACGCCATCGAACACCACGTGGGACTGAAGCTCACCCGGCGCCTCGAGCCGCTGGAAACCGCCTGCCTCTGGGACTGCGACAAGCTCAGCAAGATCGGAGCCGCCAGCCTCATCCACTTCGGCTGCATCAGCGGGGCCTTCCAGCCCATCAGCACCGCCGAGATCCTGCGCCGGGGCGAGGCCTGGCTGGATCTCGCCCGCACCATCACGGCCAGCTTCAACACCGAGCCCGCCCAGGAGGAAGGCCGCCGCAGGCTGGCCTTCATCGAAGCCCATTACGCCCAGCTGAGGCGCGAGTGGTCCGATCCCATGGAGATGACGCCGCCATGAACGACTTCCTGCAGGTGGCCCAGAGCCTGACCGTGGCCCTCAAGGCGCTGCAGATGTACACGGCCATGCACCCCCGTGCCCAGGAGGGCCTGGCCAAGGCCCATCTGGTGTTGGAGGCCAGCCTGCTGGACCAGCCGCGCATCCAGTTCATCGTCACGGGAGCCAAGGCTTTCGTGGATGGGCAGGTGCAGGACGCACGTATTCCCCAGATCGCCAGCCTGATCAGGCTGGTTTCGGAACGGGGCATCAGCGGCTTCTCCTTTGAACGAGGCCTCACCCAGGAAGAGGTCCTGACCTTCCTCCAGGGCATGGCGACCAAACCGGCCAAGCTGGAAGAAGTCGGTGGTCTTGAGGGCCTGCTGAAAGCCTCTGATGTCCGCCACATCAAGGTGTCCCAGACCCGGTACCAGGAAGTGACCGAGGGCGAAGAATCCGGTGCAGGCGACAAGGCCCCGGCCTTTTCCCCGGCCCCGCCAGCCCAGCCCCCGCCGCCCACCTCCCATTCGCCGGAGAACCTGGTCAAATTCATCCGAGAGGCCCTGCTCACCACCCTGGCCAAAGGGGCCGGACCGGGAACCACCACCGGCAGCGCCTCGGGCCCTGGCTTCGGCAAGACCGGCTTCTCGGTGGGCGGGGTCCGCAGCGGCTCCATCGGCGGCGACGAGGATGGTTCTCCCGGCGGTCTTGCCGACGAAGGGGGAGTCGGTCCTATGTCAGGATTCGGTCCGGCCGATCTCAGCGGCCTCGGGCCCCTGGGGCGGGAACTGGGCCTGGGCGAGGGCATGCCCACGCCTGGCCAGCTGGGCACCCTGCGGCAGGTGCTCATGGGGCTTGCCCCGGAAGTGCAGTTCAGCCTCCTGGCCGGGTTGGGCAGCCTGCCCGAACACCCAGCTGGTCTTGGCCTGGGCGTGAAGGCCCTGGCCGGGGAAATCCTGGCGGTGTCCACCAGCACGCTGCTGGCCCAGGGGCTCAGCTGGCCCCAGCTGAAGGGCCCCGTCCAAGACATCCTGCGCCCCCTTCCGGACCGCGAGCGCCTCATGCGCACGTTGTCATCTCACCTCCGTGTCACAGGGCAGGACGCCTCTCAGGCCGAAGCCATCCTCAGGCACTTGGCCTGGGAAGAGCTCAGCCTGGAAGCCAAGATTCTCAAGGTTCTGGAGGAGGGCCACCTCTACGAGCTGAGTCACGAAGAACGGCTGGCCCTGCTGCGCGAGCTGCTGGACCTCCGCCGCTTCGATGACTTCATCCGCATCCAGGAGATCATGCTGGAAACCCTCAGCAGCGAACGGGCCGATCTGCGCCTGCTGAGCATCAAGACCCTGAACGGCGTCGCCCGGTGGACCTTCGATCCCGGCCTCCCCCCTGAAGCGGAAGGTTCGCTGGCGGAAGCCCTGCGGGCCCATTTCGCCTGGGAGCCCGATCCCCCCATCCACCGCTGGACCACCGAAGCCCTCGAATCCCTGCTCACCGGCCTGATATGCCGGGGCGAACTGGGCCCTGTCCTGGCGGACCTTCAAGAACTCGAAGGGCTGTGTGCCTTCCTCGACGAACAGCAGCCCTGGCGCAACG
This sequence comes from Geothrix sp. PMB-07, assembly GCF_030758935.1. Lineage (NCBI taxonomy): Bacteria > Pseudomonadati > Acidobacteriota > Holophagae > Holophagales > Holophagaceae > Geothrix > Geothrix sp. PMB-07. The sequence goes on along the minus strand of NZ_CP132333.1, from coordinate 1,542,870 downwards.
AGGCGCTTGGCCGACTGCGGACCGCCATCCAAAGGCCCGAGCTGCTCGACCTTGCGGTGGACTACGCCCTCTCCCTCAAACGGGAAGACATGCTTCCCGAAATGCAGCCCTATTTCGAATTCATCGGTGAGCCCATGGCCCGCCACCTCACCCACCGCCTTGGCGACGAGACTGACCGGGCCCGCCGGGGCCGCCTGGTGGAAGCGGTACGGAGCCTGGGGCCCACCGCCCTGCCAACCCTTCTGGAATCCCTTGAATCACCGGCCTGGTACCTCGTGCGCAATGCGTTGACGCTGCTCTCGGATCTGGGTGCCGCCGACTGCGTCCCCGCCATCATTCCGCACCTCCGAAACCCGGAGCCCCGAGTCCGGCGCACGGCCGTCCGCGCCCTCTGGAAGCTGGGTGGCCCCGTGGCCGAACCACACCTGCTCGCCCGCATGAAAGACACGGACGTGGAAACCATGCAGGAGATCCTCTTCGCGCTGGGGCAACTGCGTTCCGAGGCGGGCTTGCCGCAGATCGAGGAGCTCGCCCTGGATAAGCGCGTGCTGGAGCGGATCCGCATTCAGGCTCTGGATACGCTGGGGCACATCGCCTCTCCGAAGGCCCTGCCCACCATGTTGGAGTGCATCAAACGGAAGGGCTTCTTCGGGGGCGGAGAAAGCCAGCCCATCCGCCTGGCTGCGGCTCGGGCCATGGCTGCGCTCGGCAGCCCCGAGGCGCTGAACGCCCTCAAGAAGGCCGTGGACGGCGAACCCAAGGGTGAAGATCGTGAGGCCATGCAGCGCCTCCTCGAACGGCCGGTGTCCTCGTGACAGAACCGCAGGTCCACCCGGATCCGCGCCAACTCCTGGAGGCCTTCGAGGCCTTCACCGCCGCCTCGGAACATCTGCAGGCCCGCTACGAAGCCCTGCAAGCACAATTAGGCCAGTTGCAGGGCGAGCTGCAGACCGTGCTGGAAGCAGTGCCCTTCGCCATCTGGGTGCTGGGCGAAGATGGATCGCTGCGCTTCACCAACCGTCCCCAAGGTATGGAGGGGTGGTTTCTGGATGGCCCCGCGCCCTGGGAGCCTGGCAGCGCCGGAGGCCAGCGCCGCGTGAAGACCGCCGAGGGACGGGAACTGATCTTCGAAGAAGAGCGGCGCTCCGCACCCCACGGGGGCACCATCGTCACCCTGCGCGATGTCACCGAGGCCGTTCTGCGGGCCCAGCAGGCCACCCGGGAAGACCGGCTGGCGGCCATGGGCCGCATGGCCGCTGAACTGGCCCACGAAATCCGAAACCCGCTGGGCAGCCTCTCCCTCTTCTCGGGAATGCTGGTGCAGGATCTCGCCGAGCAGGCCGGTCCCCTGGAACTCGCCCGCAAGATGCAGGAGGGCGTGGGGCGCCTGAACCGCGTGGTGGGCAACACCCTGGCCTTCAGCCGGGACCTGCACCCCAAGGCGGGCACCGTATTCCTGCGCAGCCTTTGGGAAGATGCCCTCCGCAGCGCGACGCTGACGGAAACCGTGCCCTGGGACAACCAGATCCCGGAGCAGGCCACCTGGCGGGGCGACCCGGATCTGCTGCGCCAAGTGGCGCAGAACCTCCTCCAGAATGCGACCCGAGCCACAGAAGATGTGGAATCACCCTGCATCATCCTGAACGCCGTGGAAGAACGGCTCGACGGCGAGCCCTGCTGGCATCTCACCGTGGCCGACAACGGCTGCGGCATTCCCGCCGAGGCCCTGTCGAAGGTTTTCGACCCCTTCTTCAGCACCTTCGGTGGCGGAACCGGGCTAGGCTTGGCCGTCTGTCACCGCATCATCGTGGCCCACGGCGGCCTGCTCTTCATCGAAAGCCAGGTCGGCCGTGGAACCACGGTGCATCTCCGCCTCGGCGCGGCGGTTTCGTCTTAGAGCCGTTTGCCGATTTTCAAGACGCTGTCGGCCAGGGTGACCCCGGAGGCGGCGATGTTGCCCATGTGCAGGTAGATCTGCGGCTTCCCGCCCTCCTCCACGATGGCGATGGCGCCACCGGCCGGAAGGTCATCCAGCTTGGCGCAGATGACAAACTTCCCCGCGGCCTTCAGTGCCTTCACCTCACCGCCCTTCCCCCAGGCAACCTTCGCGCTGGCATCATGGGCCACGCCGATTTTCTCGAGTTCGGCCAGAACTTCGGAATCCTTGCAGGCCACCTTGCCCGGCGAACCCGCCGCCGCGCAGAGGATCTTCACAAATTTGGCCTGAACCGCCGCGGGGAGATCCCCCGCCGAAAGGGTGCTGGCAGCGAGCAGCAGCGCGCCTGCACAAAAACAGGAGAAGAACGAACGCTTGGACATGGTGGCTCCTAGAAGTTGTAGCCGAGGCGGAGGGTAACCTCTCGGCCTTGGGCGGGATTGGGCGAGGGCGCGGAAATGTAGCCGCCTCCGTATGAGAGCTTGGCGTCCGTCAGATTGGCCACGCCGAGCGAGGCCAGCAGCTTGGTCCCCTGCCAGCGGTAGTTCGCGAAGACGTTGAGGATCGTCTTGCCATCCCTTTCGCCAGGCACGAGGGCATGCGCCTGATCGTAGGCATAGTAGGAGCCCGAGCGGATCACGGAGGGCGCCAGGCTCAAGGAGGGCGTGAGGATGACGTTCGCATAGGCCGTGAGTTTGAGGCGGGGCGCCCCCAGCAGCGTCCGGTCGTTCTGGGGCACCGCGTAATCGGGCACCTGGTTGCTGTTGGCCTGGTAGTAGGCCCCGGTCACATTCAGATAACCCCAGGCTCCCCGCACGGCGAGGGTGGATTCCAGCCCGCGACTGCCGGTTTTAGGCAGGTTCGTGTAGGGGTTCGCGGCCGTGGCGGCGATGCTGCCAAACACAATGGGATCCTGGATCCGCAAGCTGAAGCCATTCACCGTCAGCAGCATCTGGGGTGTGAGCTGGTAGCCCACTTCCACTTCGTAGGCTGTGGTCTTTTCTGGATGCACCACGCTGCCTTCGAGGTTCTCGATGACAGGCGTGCGGAAGGCTTTGGCCACCAGGAGCTTCGCATGGAAGCGGCCCATGACCTTGGTGAGCCCGAAGCGGGGCACGAAGGCCGAGCCGGCGGAGCTGTGATCTTCATACCGGCCCCCCAGGGTGACGTTGACCAGGGGCGTATTCCAAAGGGCCTGGGCGTAGAGCGCCTTGGTGGTGTAGGTGATGGTGTCTTTGCCGTTGTCCCAGAGCTGTCCACTCCCGCGAGCCACGCCTTCATCCCGGAAGGACTGGCCCCCGAAGACCAGGTTCAGATCCTTGGTGAGATCCCAGAGGCCCTGAAGCTCTCCGGTGATCCGGGTGACTTCCTTGTCCCCTGTGGCTTCCCGGGAGGGGTAGAACCATCCCTGGCTGCGCTTGTAGTTGAGCTTGGGCGTGAGGGTGAGCCCTTCGGCCGCAGCCCAGGCATAGTTCACTTCCGCAAAGCGGTGATTGAACTCCATTCGGGCGTTCGACGACTGGTAGTCGAAGGTGGCGTAGCGGTCCTCGATGAACCGCACCCCCAGGCCCTTCCCCTGGACCCCCACGTTGATGTTGGTGTCGTTCTGATAGCCCACGTTGTCCTTCAGCGGGATCACGGTGGTGGCGACGCCATCCCAGCTGATGAAATCCTGGTCCGAGCGGTTGCCCCGGGATCCCACCGCGGCCACGGAATACTTGAAGTCCCCGGCCACATCGCCGTAGGAGGCCGAAAGAGTCTGGTGCCCCCAGCTGTCGGGCGTTTTTCCCACGCTCACCGAGCCCGAGGCGCCCTTCAGCTCGTTGGCGCCGCGGGTCACGATGTTGACGACGGCCAGTTCCGCGAAACCGCCGTAGGTGGCGCTGCCGGGGCCCCGAATGATTTCGATGCGCTGGACAGTCTCTGTCAGAAAGCTGTTCCCCAGGTAGAGGCAGGCGAAGCGCAGCTCATTGGCCTCCTGCCCATCCACGCGGATGAGCACCTTCCCCTCGTGCCCCCAGATGCCGCGCACGAAGACGCTGGTGACCCCCTGGGTGTCCGTGCCGATTTCAAAGCCTGGCACCAACCGCAGCACGTCGAGAAGATCCTTGGCGCCGGAAGCGACGATCTCCTCCCGGTTGAAGACCGTGATGATGCCGGGGCTTTCGCGGATGGTCATGGCCTTGGTCGAGGCCACCGTGATCGGCGTGTTGAGCAGATCCTCCAGCTCCGCGGCGAGGTTCTGATCCTTCGCGGGTGGCGCCTGGGCCTGCAGCAGTCCCGAGGCCAGCAGAAAACACAGTGCCGTTTGCCCTTTCATCCTTCCTCCTCATGCAGAGATCCCCCAGGCGGCTGGCCGCCGTTCCTGGGTGAGTTGGCCGACTTTCTCCGGGCTGGAAGATCCCGTGGCCGCGACCTTCAGGCAGACACGCAGATCGAAAACCGTGGGGTGCGCCGATTGACGGGGCTCCATCGTCGACCCAGCAGGAATGGATAAATTTCGACGTAAAAAAGCTGCCTACTCGAAAATACAACAGTGGTTTGCTGGGCAATCGCGTTCCATGGGCAATTTTGAAGTGGGTCCGGCCGTGTTCCAGCTCACCGGGAGGCGACGCCTGGGCCAGAACATGCGAAAATCGACCTCTTTATGGAGCGCCCATGTCGCTGATCCACCTCAGTCCTGGCAAGCAGGCGCCGGAAATCGTCAATGCCATCATTGAAATTCCCACCGGATCCCGCATCAAGTATGAGATCGACCACCACACAGGCCTGGTCCATGTGGACCGGGTGCTGTTCTCCCCCTTTCACTACCCCGCCGAGTACGGATTCATTCCGGGCACCCTGGCCGATGACGGTGATCCCGCCGACATTCTCGTGCTCATCAATGGCTCGACCTATCCGGGCGTGGTGATCCGCGCGCGGCCCATCGGCCTGCTGCGCATGACCGACGACAAGGGACACGACGCGAAGATCCTGGCCGTGGCCACGGATGATCCCACCTACGCGCATGTGACCTCCCGCAGCGACCTGCCCCCGCACTTCCTTCTAGAGGTGGAACACTTCTTCCTCACCTACAAGGATCTCGAGCGCAAGAGCGTGTCCAGCGATGGCTGGGGCGGCAAGGATGAGGCCCATGCCTTCGTCCGGGCTTCCATCGAAGCCTTCAACAAGAAGCAGAACAAGTAGCTCGCGGTGACGACGGTGGAGGCGGCCCCCGGGCTCGTCTGTTTCGATCTGGATGGGACCCTCGTGGATCCCATGGCAGGCGTGCGCAACTGCCTGCGGAAGACCTGCGCCGCCTTCCAGCTGGACATGCCCGATGAGGCCACCATCCGCGGCTGGATCGGCTTCGGCATGCGGGAATCGCTGGCCACCCTGAAGGCCCTGGAAGATCCCGAACGCCTGGAGGCAGCCCTTGAGTTCTATTGGGAACGCTACCGCGAGGATGGCGTCTTCGAGCATGAACTCTACCCCGGGGTGTTTCACCTCTTGCACCGGCTGAAGCGCCAGGGGCACCGCATCTACATCGTGTCCGCCAAACCCAGCCTCTTCGCCCGGCGCATCGCCTACCAGTTCGACCTGAACCTCATTTTCGATGACATCTTCGGCAGCACCCTCAAGGGCCGCTGGCAGCCCAAGACCGAGGTTCTGGGCGGACTCGCGGCCCAAGGCACCATCCATCCAGGTGGCGTCTTCATCGGCGACCGGGGGGTGGATATGACGGCGGCCCGCGATCATGGAATGGAAGCCATCGGCGTGGGCTGGGGCTATGGCAGCCGGGAAGAACTCACTGCAGCGGGAGCAGAGCACATCTTCGATACCGTTCCACAGCTGGATGCCTGGCTGCGCCTGCGCTTCCCGCAGCCGGAACGCTTCGACGCCTTCAGCCGTTCGGAGTAGACCAGCGCGTGCCCGCGGGCACCTGGGCCTTGAAGGTGTCGGGAGAGAGTGCGGCCGGGGATTTGGGATTCAGGAGTTCCAGCCGCTGCTTGGCGCCACTGGGATCTGTCCATTCCAGGGTGCGCAACAGTCCTTTGCTCCCCGTGGCCTTCAGCTCCGGCAGACCGGCTTCCCGAGGCGTGAGCTTCACCGTCTCACCGCCGAAGGCATCCGTGCGGTAAAGCCGCTCCAGACGGGCCGGTTCCAGGAGCAGGCCCAGGAGGGGGAAATCCCGGACGGCGCGGGCCAGTTCGATTTTCTGGGCCGTTCGAGTATCGGGATCGTACTGCACCAGGTACTTCCCATCACAGGTCACCGTCAGCCCACCCTCGTAGGCCACCCGCAATCGGCCACCCCGCGCCAGGGCCAGGCGCCCTTCCTTCGAGATCTTGCCGAACACCGCACTGTCGCTCTCCTGGCGGAAACGGCTTTCCAAGGGGGGCATTTTGGAGAAAGCCATCCACCAAGAGGGAGCTCCAGCCACGGCAGGGACAACCATCAAACAACAGATCGTGGCACGCCGCACTTCAGCTCCGCTTCATTTCAACGCTGAGCTTGGCCGTGATGCCCTTGACCGGCGCGGGGCGATGGATCTGCCCCTCCGCGACAACCTCGCCGCGGCAGCGCAGCTGGACCACAACTTCCAGCTCCTGGCCATCGACCACCGAAGGCACTTCCAGGCGCAGCACGGAAGGTGCGCCTGTGCGCCCCACTTGGGTGAGTTCACCCATGAGCGAGTTGATGGCGTCCTTGTTGTCCGAAGGCTTGGCCTTGATGGGGGGCCGTTTCGCATCCACTTTCAAGGAGGCCAGTGCCGCCAGGGGATCCACCTTCACGGCAGGTTTTGCCGGAGCATGGACCGGCTGGGGCACGAAGGGGGCAGGAGTCGGCCTCGCGACTGGTAGTGATTCATGGACACGAGAATCGGGGATCGAAGGCGGCGGAGCCGGAGACTCAACCATGGCCACCGGAAGGTCGGCAGTGGTTTGAGGAAAGTCGATTTCCTCGGGCTCTGCGGCGGGAGATGGTGGTGCCGCCATTGGAGGCAAAGGCGGGGCATCCAGCATCAGGAAAGACACATCGTCGTTCGCAGCCCCAGGGTGCTCGGGCAGCACGGGGGCTTCGATGTAGAAGCCGGTGTCTTCATCTTCGTCGGGCAGTGGCACCGATCCAGGGGCAGCCCCAAAGGAGGCCGACTCTTCCATGTCGAGGATGTCGGTCACGGAGGGCAGATCGGAGAGCGTAAGGGCCTCCACGGAATTGCGAGGTGGTTCGGCCACCGGAGTCACCACCGAAGGTGCCGATGCCACGGGGCTAGAGGGCGCGGGCACCGACACGGGAGGCACGGAAGACGGGGCCCCCTGTCCTTCACCAAGGACGTGCGTCTTGATGTGGAAGAGCGCCAGCTTGGTGATGCCCCGGAGGGTCTCGAAAACACCAGAACCATCGGCGGCCACGGACTGGAAACTGGGGGCGCCTTTGGGGTTGAAAACCGCTTCGAGTTCTTCGACGGGCACCACATTGCGCAGATCCCGTTTGTTCCACTGGAACACCGTGGGGATGTCATGGAGGTTGAGCCCCAGTTCGCGAAGGTTCTCTTCCAGGTTCTGGTAGCTCTCCCGGCAGGCATCAAGCATGGGGGTCTGGCTGTCCACCACGAAGACAATGCCATCCACCCCTTTGAGCACCAGCTTCCGGGTGCTGTTGTAGAACACCTGGCCGGGCACGGTGTAAAGCTGCAGTTTCGTCTTGAAGCCCCCGACCATGCCCACATCCATGGGCAGCAAGTCAAAGAACAGGGTGCGGTCTGTTTCCGTGTTCAGGCTCACCATCTCGCCGCGGGCCTTTTGACTCGTCTTGCCGTAGATGGTGTTGAGGTTCGTGGTCTTTCCACATAGACCCGGCCCGTAGTAGACGATTTTCGCCGTCATCTGCCGGGTGGCGTGGTTGAAGAAAACCATTCCAGGACCTCGTGGGGATAAACGAAGTCTAGCCCGGAAAGCCCCCCAGACTCAATGCAAATACTGGATTTCCCTAGGACATTCCCTTCAGGAGGGCGAGTATCTGCTGGTCGTGGTCCTTCGTTTTGGCATCCGTAATGACTTTGCGGACCACACCCTGCCGGTCGATCAGGAAGGTCACCCGTTTCGCGAATCCCAGCAACGGCATCTTCACGCCATAGGCCCCAATGATCCGCTTGTCCGGGTCCGCCAACAGACTGAAAGGCAGGTGGAATTTATCCGCAAAAGCCTTGTGACTTGGCCCATCGTCCGCGCTTACTCCGAGAATAACGGCCCCGACGGCCTGGATGGCAGTGAAACCATCCCGCAGACTGCAGGCCTGGGCCGTGCAGCCTGGGGTGTCGTCCTTGGGATAGAAGTAGAGCACCACCGCCGATTTGCCCTGGTAATCCGCCAGTCGAACCAAGGCATTGTTCTGATCCTTCGCTTCAAACAAGGGAGCCTTGGCGCCCTCGACCACCCCAGCACCTGAGGCCAGACCCAACATGCTGAAAAGCCCCATGCCCACCCCCCATCTCCGATCCATGGCCACTCCGGAAAGATGATGGAGTGTGGCACCATCGGCTCTTCAGGGGGGAGGAAGGGACTTGGACAACACGGTTCGCATCGCGCTCATCCCCGGCGACGGCGTCGGGTACGAGGTCATGGCCGAAGCCCGGCCCTGCCTCGAATGGGCCCAGAACCGGGGAAGAGCCGTGGAAACCATCGAACTACCCTATGGTGCTGACCACTTCCTCGCCACCGGCGAGACTCTGCCCGAAACAGCTTTCCTTCACATCCGGGACCGTTGCGACGCCATCCTTTTTGGCGCCGTGGGCGACCCGCGCGTTCCCGATGGACGCCACGCGGAGGAGATCCTGCTGAGGCTCCGCCAGGACCTGCAATTGACCGTAAACTTCCGTCCTTGCCGCACCCCTTGCCCAACGCCTTACCCAGGCATGGAGAATCGAACGCCTTCGGTGGACATCGAAGTCTTCCGTGAGAACACCGAAGGGCCCTACTGCCTTCAAGGTTCCACGGAACCCGGACGCGCCGTGGATCTGGCCATCCACACCGAATCCGCCGTGCACCGGTTGCTGAGCGCCGCCTTTCGACGGGCCGAGGCCACCGGCCATCCCCTGGTCCTCGCCCACAAGGCCAATGTCCTGAAGCATGGCCACGGCTTGTGGATGCGGGTGTTCGAGGCCCTGCGGCGAGAGCATCCCCAGGTCGCCGCCCGCGGCATGCACGCCGATGCCCTGCTTTGCGCCCTGGTGCAGGATCCGACCGCCTTTCGCATCCTCGCGGCCGATAACTACCTGGGCGATCTCATCAGCGACCTCTGCGCCGCCTACATCGGTGGCATGGGCGTGGCCCCCTCCCTCAGCTGGGCGCCACACCGACCCTTTCGCTGCACAGCCCTGGCAGAGCCGGTGCATGGATCGGCCCCGGACATCGCAGGCCAAGGCCTGGCCAATCCCACGGGCATGCTGCTCGGCACCGCCCTGCTCTTCCGCCACCTGGCCTGGGAGCCAGAGGCCGAAGCCCTGGAGCGCGCCGTGGCGAGGGCGCTCTCCGAGGGCGCCAGAACCCGCGACCTCGGCGGCACCCTCAGCACCAAGGCCATGGGCCAAGCCATCCGGGATCAATTGCCCTGATCCCGCATCCCGAAATCCATCGAAAAAGGAATCAGAAATAAGCGGAGAACGATACGACATCTTTTCTCCGGCTTCCTCAGCTTCTCCGCTCACCTTCGCTTTCAAAATGCTTCTGGCAAGTGAGAATCGTTCAGCCTTCAGCAGCTGCGCATGACGCCGACGAGCACGCCCTGAATGTCGATGCGCTGGGGCGCGTAGCAGTGGGGTTGCAGCTCGGGGTTATGGGGAATCAACCACACGCCCTTGGCATCCCGACGGAATTCCTTGAGTGTGACCTCTTCCCGGTCGATGAGAGCAACCACACGGTCTCCATTCCGGTATTCGCCCTTGCGCTGCAACACCACCAGATCCCCGTCCAGGATGGCGTCATCGACCATGGAGTCGCCCCGCACGCGCAGCACGAACAGCTCATCGCGCTGCCGATGGATGCTGTTGGGCACCTCGATGGGCAGGGCCCGGCTTTCCGGCAGGATAGGCGAACCTGCAGCCACATCGCCGCAGAAGGGGAAGATTCGGGCCCCCGGCACAGCCTCTGGGCGAGACTCGCTGCGGACGTGTCGCGGGCTCGGCGCCTCATCTTCCAAGGCCGCAGCCACCACCAGGTTGTTGCCCTTGCCGTGGCTTCGCACCAGGAAGCCCTTATCCATCAGATGCTGGACATGCTTGTGGATGGTGGACACGGCGCTGGAGCCCACCCCTTTGGCGATTTCCGCCAGGGTGGGGCTTCGCCCTTCGCCCTGCACGAACGTGCGGATGAACTTCAGGACGGCCTGTTGGCGTTTGGTGAGATCGCTGGCTTTCATGGGTTCCAAGGTAAGAGTTGAGCGGGAGGTCGTCAATCCCTTTTTTTTCGCTTTATTTCAGATACCCCACTCAGAGCCCTCCAAGACCTTCGATAGAACCGATCTGCGGCCTCTGCCATACTGAAAGACGGCCTTGAAAGTCAATTATTTACGCCCTATTCGTCATCTTTCCGCCCCTTCAGGCGTCCATGTCCCGAATGTGAAAGGAGTTCCCATGACCGCCAGTCTTGTCGCCCCCTCCCACGCGAGTGGGGCGAAAACCCGGATCAATGATTTTTCCATCCAGGTGGCCACGGTCAACGGATCGGGTTCCCAGACGGCGAACACGGTGCTGCTGCGCGCCATCTTCCAGATGGGCGTCTTCGTCAGCGGGAAGAACCTGTTCCCCTCGAACATCGCGGGCCTGCCCACCTGGTTCACCATCCGCGCCAGCGCCAAGGGCTACGTGGCCCGCAAGGCCAGCAACGAGATGCTGATCCTCATGAACGCCGAGACGGCCAAGGAGGACATCGGCAAGGCCGATCCCGGCGCCCTCGTGATCTACGATGAGCCCCTGCAGCTGGACAAGCTTCGCGAAGATCTCGCCTACATCCCCGTTCCCTTCCAGAAGCTGGTGACGGCCTCCTGTCCTGAGCCCAAGCTCCACAAGCTGGTGAAGAACATGATCTACGTGGGCGTCGCGGCACGCCTGCTGGGCGTCGACATGAACGAGGTCAAAAAGGCCATCACCAAGCAGCTGAAGGGCAAGGCCAAGGCCATCGAGATCAACCAGGCGGCGGCGGTGGCCGGCTATGACTGGGCTGTGGAGAACCTGCCCGAACAGGACCACATCCGTGTCGTGCGCGACAACAAGACCGATGGATTGATCATCGTGGATGGCAATGAGGCTTGCGCTCTGGGCGCCCTTTTCGCGGGTGTCACGGTGGTGGGTTGGTATCCCATCACGCCTGCCTCCAGCCTCGTCGAAACCTTCATCGAATACGCCGAGGAATACCGCAAGGACCCCAAGACCGGAAAGTCCAATGTCGCCATCGTGCAGATGGAAGATGAGCTGGCTTCCGCCGGCGTGGTGCTGGCCGCCGGGTGGGCCGGTGCCCGCTCCATGACCTCCACCGCGGGCCCCGGCGTCTCGCTCATGAGCGAGTTCATCGGACTGGGCTACTACGTGGAAGCGCCCGGCGTGTTCTTCAACGTGGCGCGCACGGGCCCCAGCACGGGCCTGCCCACGCGCACCCAGCAGTCCGACATCGAGCTGTGCGCCAAGTGCAGCCACGGCGACACCCAGCACATCAACCTCTACCCCGGCAACATGGAGGAGTGCTTCCAGTTCGCCTACGACGCCTTCGACCTGGCCGAGCGCTTCCAGACCCCCATCTTCGTGGTGACCGATCTCGACCTCGGCATGCAGAACTGGTCCTCCAAGCCCTTCGCCTACCCCAGCAAGCCCTATGATCGCGGCAAGGTCCTCAACCAGCAGCAGCTGGCCGAGATCAAGGACTGGGGCCGCTACAAGGACGTGGATGGCGATGGCATCTGCTACCGCTCCCTGCCCGGCACCCCGGGCGGCAATGGTTCGTACTTCACCCGCGGATCGGGCCACAACGAATACGCGCAGTATTCCGAAAAGCCTGAGGATTACCTCGACATCGTCGACCGCCTGAAGCGGAAGTACGAAACCGCCAAGACCCACGTGCCCACGCCGGTGTTCCGCAACCAGGGTTCCACCAAGGGCATCCTCGCCTTCGGCTCCAGTGACCCTGCGGTCATCGAGGCCCAGGACATCCTGGCCGAAGGTGGCCTGAAGACGGATTACCTGCGCCTGCGCGCCCTGCCCTTCACCTCCGAGGTCGATGCCTTCGTGAAGGAGAAGAAGGTGGTCTACGTGGTGGAGCAGAACCGTGACGGACAGATGGCCAACATCTTCCGCGAGACGTATCCCGAGCACGCCACCAAGTTCAAGAGCGTCCTGCACTACAACGGTCACGCCATCGACGCCAAGTGCATCGTGGACCAGATCACCGCCTTCGAGCAGAAGTAAGAGGAGCCGACCATGACGACCGCCACGCCCTCCGCTCCCACCAACAAGCTCGGCTTCACCAAGCAGGACTACGTGGGCTCCAAGTCCACCCTCTGCGCTGGCTGCGGCCACGATGCCATCACGGCCCAGATCATCGGCGCAGCCTTTGAATCCAGCATCGAAGGGTACCGGGTCACCAAGTATTCCGGCATCGGTTGCTCCTCGAAAACACCCGCCTACTTCATCAACCAGGGCTGGGGCTTCAACAGCGTCCACGGCCGCATGCCCGCCATCGCCACCGGCGCCTCCCTGGCCAACCGTCAGCTCATCAACATCGGCGTTTCCGGCGACGGCGACTCCATGTCCATCGGCATGGGCCAGTTCGTGCACGCCGTGCGCCGCAACATCCCCATGATCTACATCATCGAGGACAACGGCGTCTACGGCCTCACCAAGGGCCAGTTCTCCGCCACCGCCGACAAGGGGTCGCACCTGAAGTCCGGCGCGGTGAACGACCTGCCCCCCATCGACCCCTGCACCCTGGCCATTGAGCTGGGCTGCGGCTTCGTGGCCCGCTGCTTCTCGGGCAACCCCAAGCAGTTGAACGCCGTGCTCAAAGCCGCCTTCGCCTATGAGGGCACCGTGGTGCTGGACATCATCAGCCCCTGCGTCACCTTCAACAACCATGACGCTTCCACGCGCTCCTACAAGCACGTCAAGGACCACGATTTCCCGCTGCACGATCTGGGCTTCATCCAGTATTCGGAAGTGGAGGACGTGGACATCGCCGCTGGCGAGACCGAAGTGGTCACTTTCCCCGACGGCTCCAAGGTGGCCATCAAGGCCATCCACGAAAGCTACGATCCCACCGACCGCTTCGGCGCCATGAAAGCCATCCACGAATCCATGGAGAAGGGCGAGTTCCTCACGGGGTTGCTCTACATCAACCCCATCCAGCCCCCCCTGCCGCAGGTGCTGAACCTCGTGGACGAACCCCTGGCCAGCCTGGGCGAAGATGTGCTCAAGCCCAGCCCCGCCGTGCTGGATGAGATCATGCAGTCCCTGATGTAGCCAATCGCCGGTGACGGTGAGGCGTTCGAAGTCGACTCCCGGCGGGGGTTATGCCGCCTGACCGCCATTCCAGCGGCCTCCCTCGCGGGGGGGCCGTTTCCGATCAAACATTGACGGTTGGAATGGCCGAGGTAGACTAAGGGTTCGTGGGCCTGTAGCTCAGCTGGGAGAGCGCTGCGTTCGCAATGCAGAGGTCGTCAGTTCGATCCTGATCAGGTCCACCAAAAGCCCCTTGAGAAATCAAGGGGCTACTTGTTTTTAATCGGCATGGTTTTTTAGCAAATGGCCTCCTGCTCAAACGGTGCTCAAAACCCAGTCCCGGATCGGCTTGGATGGTGCCGGGCAACATCGGGCATATCCTCTCCAGTGGGAGGGTCAGGTGAACCGGACGGCGGAACGGCAAGAGAGGGAGACACGGGCCTGTATCCGGTTGATCGAGGCATACGACCGGGCCTTTGAGGGTTCCATCGTTCCCTTCGGCACGGCCTGGACGCCACAGCTTGCCCAGCGGCTCAGACGGGCTCTCAGGCGAGGGCGGCCCATCCAATGGGGCAGGTGCGAGGGGGTCTATTCATCGTGAACCCGCGTCAATGCTGGGTCTGAGTGTTCCCATACATTGGCGGAAGATGACGGAATAATGCCCAGGAAGGCCCCTGGCTTGCGTTTTAAGGCCCCTTGGCACCCTCTCTGCACCCTTCCCACTCCGAGAGGGTCAGACAGGGCAAATTGACGCAGGGGGGAAGCTCCTGCCCCTAATCCCAAGGATCTTCTGCACTCTTATGAGCCCCTACCAGGAGACCTCGCAAGACCACCGCAGAGGAGGCGTTGTAGTTCTTCACCTTGTCATTGAGGCTGTCACCAAACCCCGAATCAATGCGATCCACCAAGGTTTTTCTTTCGGCCTTGGTGATTAGCAGGTGGTCGAGATGCCCCTGACTGTTCGCCTTCTGGTCAATGAGCATCATGCAAAACATCATGTTGGCTTGATCGAACAGCCCCTTGTCTATGTCTTCAAGGGCAGCGGTGATTTCAGGCATCCGGGCGGCGAGTTTGCCATAGTCCACCCCATCCTTCGGGACGATGAATTTCCCTGAAATCTCATTCACTTCCTGATGAAGCGCGATCTTCCCCTGATAACTGCCAATCACAAACGGAAGCAGGACTTTGAACTGTTCAGAGTTCAGTCTCATGCCTTTGAGCATGTTGATGCTCAGTTGAAGTTCTAGCTTCATCCGTGACCCGTGACGGATGGTGTCCATCATCGGTTCGTTCCCTTCCTTCTTCTCTTCCAGATATTTGGCCAGGATGCCTCTGAAGGCGGTCAGTTCACGCACCCATTCGGAAGCAAGCTCGAAAGGCGGGGTGTCTGGAAGCGGTGCCTTCTTGACTGCCGGGGGCTTCGCCTTCTTCGTCGCGGTCTGCCCCACCAGTGGCATGACCAACAAAAGCGCGAGCAAGCTACCGGCCCAAAGTCCCATGATTGCTCCCTGTTTTCGGTTCAGCCTATCAGGTGTCCCGTGATGACGACCCAAGAGTTGATTACGGGCAGGAGCGAATCAGCCCAACAAAGAGAAACCCCCCTCCAGGGGCAGGTCTGGAGGGGGGCACGGTTCCCAGGGTGGCACTCACGATCCCTGGGGCCGATGGTCAGGTGGTAGCGGCGAAGTGGACCACAGACTTGAGCCCATAGACGGCCTGCACGCGGCGAACGGTGTCCCCGATCAATTCCGGGGGGTGGGATGGGCAGAGCAGGCGCGGCCCAGGTTCAACCACGAGGCGCAAAGTCTCTGGGAACCCGTTCGACCGCCTGAATTTGAGGAAGATCAGGTCGCCGGGTTCGGCCTCTTCCCGAAGGATCTGGAGAACAGCGAGGGCGGCCCGGTCGGTCATCTCAGCATGGTTCCCACCTTCGGCCTCCAGCTTCCAGGATCGCCGGATGGAAAGCTCGCAGGGCGGATAGGTCACGGCATCACCTCATCGGGCTCTGGTTCGGGGTCCATGAAGCCCCCCTGCATCACAGCGGCGAAGGCGCGGGCCATGAGATCAGCGCGGCGAAGGTCTGCCCCTCTGGACTGGAGGCGGCCCCGGAAGGCTTCCACAGACTCACCATCGGCGCGGGTGAATGACTCGTGGCGTTGCTTCCCATCGAAGGCATGGGCGCTCGTGGGCTCGGCACTCCCAGCGGGAAAGAATGCACAAACCCAGACGGGGCGGGTGATGGTCTCCAGGCGATGAAGGCGGGCGCGGTAGGTCACGGCTCATCCTCGTGGCAGGAGAACCGGGCCAGGGCCTCGATAAAGGCATCCTGTGGGATCAGGGCGTTGTGTTCGGCCTGGAGGCGATTGAGGAACCCATACAAGCCCCCAATCTCATCCATGCCGCGCATCATCACCTCGAACGAACGGCCATTCGGTCCCATCGTTCGCAGGCGGGCACCCTGGATGGCGTTGAATCCGTTCCGAATCCAGCCTTCCACCTTGCAGACGGGCGCGGTAGGGATCGAAGGGGTTTCCCCGCCGAAGTCCCCTTCGGGCATCGGGGCCAGGGGCTCATGCTCCCGGTGGGCCTCCATGACCGCGCCGAAGTCCCTCTGGAGCCTGCATTGGAAGGCGGCGGCACTCTCACCGGGGCGGCGATGCACCTTGATCGAGGCGGCGATGATGGCCCCGGTGGGACCACGGCGAAGGGTGGCGCGGGGGCGCGGGGTGAAGGTCTCAAAAGGCATCGGGGTTCTCCAGCTTGGCAATTGATTCCAGTCGGTTCAGGCGGCCTTCAATGTCGGACACTTCCAGGGCCTTCAAGAGAATCCCGACCCCTCGGAAGTAGGACGCGGCGGCGGTGGGGGTGATCTTTCGGGCCTCCAGTGACCGCAGAGCCCAGGCGGTGGCCTTCATGGCGTCTTTGGCGGTGGCCAGCTTGCGGCCCCGGATGGGTTGCTTGGGCGCTGGGGTCCGTGTCATTTGGGGGCCTCCAAGGGCGGTTTGAGTGCAGAAACGCGACAGCTAAGGGCGGTTTGATGCAGTCCCAAGGGCCGAAGATCCAGGCGGGGCGGGCGTTTCGGCCCTTGGGTGCATGTTTTCAAGCGTGTGGATTTTGAAGAGAGGGCGCGGCCCCCTCGTGTGTGGCGGGTGAATTACTTGGGGGCCAGTCGCACGTTTGCGGCCCGTCCACCTTCGATCCTGCGGGCCATGGCGAGCTTGTCAGCGTGACCGCCGAAGATGGCACCCTCTCCGGGCAGTTCCTTGACGCTGACCCTCACCAGCTTGAAGGCCCGTTCCACCTCGGCATGGAACCCCTTGGCGATTCGCAGCGTTTCCATGGGCTCGGGATCTTGGGGCAGAAGGGCGGCGAGGGGTTCCTTGCGAAGGCTCAGGGTGTAAGCGCGGCCGCAATCCTGGAGGGCGATGGCAGCGTTGACCGCGAGGTCCAGCATGGGCTCGGGCAGGTGATCGGTTTCCACCTGGAGGGCGGCGATCCGCTCCGGGGTCCAGGTGGTGGACAGGTGAGTCAGGCGGAAGGCAAGCCAGGGATTACCCCAGTAGACCTCCTGCCCGTCCAGGTCACGAAGCAGGCGTTCGGCCTCTCCCAACATCTGGCCAAGGGCATCCTCGATAGGCTTGCAGAGTTCATCCAGGCGAACCTTCATGCCAGCGGGGCTAAGGTGCGTGTCACCCTTCACGGCATCCGCCTGGACGTTGACCTTTTTGTAGGCGGCCTCTGCGGAGGAGGCGAGCCCCTGGAGTGCGGTTTTGATGCCTCGGAGTTCAGCGAGGGTTTTCATGGTGCGTCCTTTCGGTGGTGGCGCTGATCAGCGCCGGGGTTAGGGTTTGGGCTGTCTGGCAGCGTGTGCGGCGTTGACGGCGGTTTCCTTCGCCTCGATCTGTGCCAACAGTTCAGGGCGGCGGGGGTGATTCAGTGGCAGGGCTTCCACCTCGGATCGAGAGAGGATCAGGGGGGCGGGTTCTCGGCAGACTCGAACGGGTGTTCCGGTGCTTCGCATGGCGGCTCCTTTCAGGGCATGGCGGATTCGGGGTGGGGCGCGGCCTGTTGATGTTCAAAGGCCCGGAGAGTTCGCAGACCTTCGGCCCAACGGCCACCGGCAGGTGCAAGGAAGGTGCTGACGTGCTGAACAAAGCCTTCGGCCACCTTGGGGTGCTTCGTGACGTAGAGTTCGGCCACCCGGCGAAGCTGATCAGGCGTGGCCTCTCCTGAATCAACGATGGCCTGCCAGCACCGCTCAGCGGCCATGCGATCCCCGCGCTTCACTCGCATGGATTCGTTGCCGTCACGGTCAACGTGCTTTGAGGCGGGCCAGTTCTTCCAGGTCATCTCGAAAGCAGAAGCGGATTCTTCCCCTCGAAGGAAGGTGACGATCACCTCACCCTTCCGAGTGCCCCTGGGGGCCTTTGGGGGATTCTTTTTCTTTTCTTCTTCTTCTTTCTTCTTATTGGAAACCGCTTGGGTTTCACCACAGGAACCCACTGGGTTTTTCCGTGGGCGGCCACCTGTTTTGCCGTTTTCCCTGTTGGCACCACACTTTTTGGCGTATGCGGCCACCTCGGAAAGGACGCTTGGGATCAACAGGAAGCCCGGTCTAGATGGATCTTCCGCGAAGAGGAAGGCCACCCTAGACAGGCTCTTAAGGGCATGATCAGAGCGCCTTGAGAGCAGCCTTCCAAGCGCCTTCCCATCGGCTGGGATGAATCCCCCGCTCCGGGCGGCAACGCACTTGCAGCGGATGAGGAAGCCCAAGTCTGCGTCTGTCATGGCCTGAAACGCTGGATCACCCTGGACTTCAAGGGTCCAGACTTTGAAGAAGGCAAGAGGGGTGGTCGGTCCCGAGGTCGTCGCGTCGTTCTGTTGCGCCTCCTGCCCAGACGGCGCGGGGGTCATGCCCTACCCTTTCTTCAGGGTGCCGATGTAGCGGGCATATTCAGTCGCACGGACACGGGCGGCCTTGGCCCCGACCTTCACCACTTCAAACTCGCCACGGCCTCGCAGGACGTAGACAGTCGAAAGGGTGACTCCGAGCCCGTCTGCAACCTGCTTCAGGGTCATCAATCGTTCGGGAACCAGGGACGGCTCAGGGGTTGGGACGGTGGCGGTTTTCATGTTTCCTCCGGGCGGTAGCGATGTCATCCGCGATGCTCAGAGGTTGTGTTCCGCCGTCTGTCTCTGGAAGTGTCGGAACCTGCGATCAGAGGCGAGGTTCCGTCACTTGACGGACTGCCTACGCTTCGCAGATCGGCCCCAGTCCTCTCCCTTGGGGGCCTTGCCCGTGCTGGCCTCGAACGCGAGGCGGGCCAGTTGAAGCCCCTTTTCTTGGCTCACCCCGCACCGCTTGGCCAGGGCCAGGGCTTCCCGCACGAGGGCGGCATCCGGGGTCTCCGGCTTGTGCTGACGGGCGATGCTCCCCCGCAGGTGTTCAGCTCTGTCCCGTGCGATGCCCTCCAGTGCCTCCAGGCCACCCATCAGGGCAGCGGGAAGCGCAGGGGCGGCCTCTGCCCACAAGGCCAAGCTGGCACCCTCTCTGCCACCTGTGCGGCCCTCCCACAGGCCCGCGATGGAGCGTTGAAGGTCTGGGCCTGCATCCTGGAGGGCTTCCCGCAGATCACGGGCAAGGCGGGCCACCTTCGCGGCCTCATCACGCTCCAGGCGCGGGGGCTCCCCGGCATCCTGGGCAGCATCCTGGCGGGCGTGGCGGCGGGGAAGCTCCAAGGCAGCGAAGGCACGGGCCTGGGTCTCTCCAAAGTCTGTCCAGGCGCGGGGATCGGCAGGGATGCCCAGGATGGCCAGGGCTTGCGGGAAGTAGCCTTCAAGGCGCTGCTCAGGGGTCACGAGGCACCCCCCGTCTTGATCTTCAGGCCCGCAACCTTCGGGCGCTTCACCAAGCCCAGGTCTGGCATCAGCTTTCGCACGGCATCAGCAAGGGCATTCGGGGCCAAGTGCCCATAGTGCTTTTCGACCATCCGGGTATCAGCGTGGCCAAGCTGGGCAGCGACATAGACCAAGGGGCATCCAGCGTTCACGAGCATGGAGGCATAGGTGTGTCTGAGTTCGTGGAAGCGCACCGATCCGACCTTGGCGGCCTTGCAGGAGACCTCCATGAAGGTTGCGGCGTCTGAGTGCCCCCATGATGAGCCCAGATCCTTCCGAAGGGTCCGCTTCCAGGTGTCTCGCTGGAACACGGCTGCATCGGCTACCTTCCCGGCACACAGCCCGTCGAGTAGGGACCGGCCTTCATCCGTCAGGACAATCTGACGGGACTTACCGCTTTTCGATTCGGCAATGAGGATGGTTCCCGCCGTGGCGTTGTAGTCCCGCACCTGAAGCCTTGCCAGTTCGGAGTATCGGGCTCCCGTCAGGAGGGCACCTTGCACAAGGCTTTTGAAGTCTGGGGGGCAAGCATTCACAAGGCGCTGGGCCTCTTCCTGGCTCAGGAATCGGACGCGAGACTTCACCACGGACTCGAACGGGGCAACGTGAATCCACGCTCGATGGCTCGAAACCTTGGTGTTTCTGAGGGCGAGATTCAAGGCGGCCTTCAGGATCGAGAGGATTCGATTCGCCGTGTTCTTTCGGGCTCGAAGCTGATCCTCGGTCGGTTTCTTGGCCCAGGTCTCAGAGACCTCGCTCATCCCGAATCCGGTTTTCATTCGAGGCTTCGCGGCCACCGATGAAAGCCAATCTTCCAATTTGCGCTTGTTCAGCTTCGCCAGGGGGATCTCACCCAGGGCGGGAATGATGTGCGTTTTCGCGTAGCTCTCCGAGGTAGCAATGGACTTGCGCCCCTTGTTCTTCATCTCTCGCAGGTAATCGGCGACAGCCTGGGCCACGGTGTAGGGGCCTTTTTGAATGGTGATGCCCTCACCTTCAAGGGCCTGCTCTGTCCGTTCCTGAAACCACTTCTTCGCCTTATCCTGCGCTTCCTTGTAGCTCAGGATTGTCTCCCCATCCGAGGCGTGGTGGTCATCGGCTGCGCCTAGCTTGGTCTGGAGGATCTGCCCCTCATACCGCCACCGGGCAGACCAGGAACCAGCGGCCCCGCTCTCCGGTTTCCGGTAGCAGAGATACTGCCCATCCTTCAGGGGCTCCTGATGCACCTTCCCACGAGCCAATTTCTTGCGGGCGGTTGAAGTGTCGAATTTGGCGCTGCGCTTGGTTTTGGCCATCCTGAGCCCCCCCGTTCCGTGCTCAAACGGTGCTCAAAAGGTAGTCCCAAACCGTATAATATGCAAACGGAAGATAAACTACTATGTGCGTGTTTTATCAGTTTCTTATGCCTTCCGACATTATCCGTCTATCACCTTTTTTTCGCTTTCGCAATGCAGAGGTCGTCAGTTCGATCCTGATCAGGTCCACCAGTCAGCCCCCCGGATCACCCGGGGGGCTTTTCTGTTCCCGCCGTGGCCGCCCTGAGGAATCACCTGTCCGACTTGAGCACAGCCGAGAACGCATCCACCACCTGAACCACCCGGGAGGCGCCATCCCGGATCTGGCCCATGGCGGCAGCGGCCCGGGTGGCCAATTCGGCGCTCCGCACCGCCTGTTCCAGGGTACTCCCCATGGTCGCCACAGCGGACTGGGTGCCCTGTTGCACCTTGTCGATCATGTCGGAGATCTCTGTGGTTGAATCGCTGGTGCGTTCCGACAGTTGTCGCACCTCCTCCGCCACCACCGCGAAGCCCTTCCCATGCTCACCCGCGTGGGCCGCCTCGATGGCCGCGTTCAAGGCGAGGAGATTGGTCTGGTCTGCGATGTCGCGGATGGTGTTCACAATGGAGGTAATCCGCCCAGATTCTTCGCCCAGGGCCTCGATCAGTCTCGCGGCCTCCCGGGCCCGGTCGGCGATCTCGTGCATTTTGGCCGAGACCTCTTCAATGACCGCGAATCCCTGATTGGAGAGGCTCTCGTTCTCCACCGACAGTTCCAGAGCCTCCTTGGCATTCCGCACTTCCCGGTGAACCCGCTCCACTTCCGCAGTCACGTCCGAGGCGAATTTCACCACCTTGTAGGGTCGACCTTCCGCATCCTTTACTGGGTTGTAGGAGGCTTCCAGCCAGAGATCCCGTCCATCCTTCCGAATCCGGTGAAAACGCCCCGAGATGTACTCCCCGCGTCCGAGTTGGTGCCAGAAGCGTTCATAATCCGGGCTCGAGGCGAATTCAGGCGTGCAAAACATGCGGTGATGCCGGCCCTTGATCTCGGCGAGGGAATACCCGATGGCCCGCAGGAAGTTCTCGTTGGCTGCAAGCACATGCCCATCCAGGTCGAAGTCGATGACCGCCATGGAGCGGTCCAGCGCGGTCAAGCGGCTTTCCCGATCACTGTCTTCGTTCACAGCCGCGGTGATGTCGGTGGCGAATTTGACGATCGAGATCAGGCGCCGGTTCTCGTCATAGATCGGGTTGTAGCTGGCCTCCAGCCAGACCTGCTGACCAGCCTTGGTGACCCGTTTGAAGCGCCCCGAGGCAAATTCTCCGCGATTCAGCTCGTTCCAAAAACCCAGATACTCCGCCGACTGGGCATACACCGCCTCGCAAAATAGGCGATGGTGCTGCCCCAGAACCTCGGCTTCCGAGTACCCCATAAGGTTGAGAAAATTGGCATTGGCCTCAAGGATGGAGCCATCCGGCGCGAAGACAACGCGGGCATTGGAGCGATCCATGGCATCCAGGATGGCTTGCAGACGGCGCTCGTCCTGCCCCGATTCCGCCCTGTTCTTTCCCCGCCAGCCCAAGCGCATCTACCACTCCCTGCGGCCACCCATCGTCCCGGGAAGAGCCCACGCACAGGTCCCTCGACGAGCCGGCAGATTCCCAGCCTTGGAGGGCTCAACGTCACGCAGGAGCTCGGACATGAGTCCGTGTCGACGGCAAGCTCCGCTTCCCGGGCGCCCGCCTGGTTACAACACAGCCTCCATGGGCGCGGTCTCGCCTGCAAGAATCGAAGTCGCATGGGCCCCAACCAGCGGCAGGCCGCGGTGGGCGAAGTGGATTGCCGCCTGGATCTTGGTCTGGTAGAAGGCCGCATCGCGACTGCTCTTCCATAGGGCGCGCAGCGCCTCGGGATCTGCTGGATCCACGCCCCGCTCCGCCAGCAGCGCGGCGAGTTTCCGCCCTGCCAACTCCGCCTGCTGCAGCAGGAGGTAGCCGCCCACCACATGACCCAGCATGTCCAGCATGGGCACCGCGTTGAGCAAAGTCAGCAGCGCGGCATTCTCTCGCGTCGGCACCTGGGCCAGCACGGCGCCCAGGGCCTTCACAGCCTCCTGAAGCTGACCTGCTGAAGCCCCAAGCACAGGATCTCCAGCGAGGGCCTCCGCCGCCTCCTGGGCGAGCTTCATCAGATGCTTCACCGGGCGACCATCCTGCATCCTGAACTTTCGGCCCACAAGATCCAGGGCCTGGATGCCGTTGGTGCCCTCGTAGATCGAAGCGATCTTGCAATCGCGGAGGTACTGCTCCGCGGGGTAGTCCATGGTGTAGCCGTAACCGCCATAGGTTTGCAGCGCCCATTCCGTCACCCGGAAGCCCCAATCTGAGCACCAGGCTTTGCTGATGGGGGTGAGCAGCTCCACCAAGCCCTGCCAGCGATCCCGCTCCTCGCCTTCGGAGACATGGGCCATGTCCATGCACCAGGCCGTGTAGGACACCAGGGCCCGCATGGCCTGCACATAGGCGGATTGCATGAGGAGCATGCGGCGCACATCGGGGTGCTCGATGATGAGCGACTGGGTGGCGCTCCGCGGCGAATGGGGCCCGCGCCCCTGCAGGCGCTCTTTGGCGTAGGCGAGGGCTGCCTGATGGGCGGCGGAGGCATTGCCCAGGCCCTGGACACCCACCTCGTAGCGGGCGGCATTCATCATCTGGAACATGTGGGCCAACCCCTGGCCTTCCTGCCCCAGCAGAAAACCCTGACAGGCGTCGTTGGCTCCGAACACCAGACTGCAAGTGGGCGAGCCGTGAATGCCCAGTTTGTGCTCGATGCCCGCGCAGGTCACGTCGTTGGAGGCCCCGAGGCTGCCGTCGGGGTTCACGCGAATTTTCGGCACCACGAAGAGGCTGAGCCCCTTCGGCCCCGCAGGCGCATCCGGCGTGCGCGCCAGCACGGCATGCACGATGTTGGGGGTCAGGCCGTGGTCGCCGCTGGTGATGAAGATTTTCTCGCCGCTGATGAGGTAGCTCCCATCGGCCTGCCGCAGGGCCTTGGTGTTGAGGGCGCCCAAATCGCTGCCCGCGCCCGCCTCGGTGAGACACATGGTGCCCGTCCACTCGCCCGCATACATGCGCTCACAGTAGATGGCCTTGAGGGCCTCGCTGCCAAAGGCTTCGATAAGATGCGCAGATCCGCGCGTCAGCAGCACCGTGAGACCCAGGGCCGTGTTGGCACCCATGAGGAACTCGCTGATGCCCGTGCCCACACATTCCGGCAGACCCATGCCGCCGAACTCGGGATTCATGGTGGCGCTGATCCAGCCTCCTGACGCGAGATCGCGGAAGGCTTCAGGAAAGCCCTCCGGCAGCCGGACCTGGCCGTTCTCCAACTGGGCGCCCACGCGATCACCGATCCCGTTGCAGGCAGAAAGGCTGCCCTTGGCCACCTTCAGCGCCTCATCCAACACCATGGCCAACTGCTCCCGATCCACCTCCTGGTAGGGCCCTTCCTTCAGAATGGCGTCCAGATCCAGCCACTCCAGCAGGTTGAAACGAATGTCGCGATCATCGTCGAGATAGGTCATGGCGGCTCCGGGGAATCCCTCAAGCTTTGGTTGAATTCACTGGCAATGCCAGTTTTTTTCACGTTCAGACAGGAATGCCGCGCGGGTCGCCACTTCCCGGCCCAGCTCCGCCTTCAGGTATCCTCGAGGCATGATCGGACGCCTCCGCGGGGAACTCATCCAGAAGCTGCCCAACCTGGCCCTCGTCGAGTGCGGCGGGGTGGGCTACGCCGCCGCCATCAGCCTCTCCACCTACGGCCTGCTGGGCGAGGTGGGAGCCCAGGTGGTGTTGCACACCGAACTGTTGGTACGGGAAAACGAGATCGCCCTGCTGGGTTTCGCCACCCCGCAGGAACGCGAACTGTACCGCCTGCTCATCAAGGTGGATGGGGTGGGGCCCAAGCTGGCCCTCGCGGCCCTGGGAGCCCTGCCGCTCGAAGACCTCGTGCAGGCCATCCGCGGCCGCGATGTCAAGGTGCTCACCCGCATCCCCGGCGTGGGCAAGAAGACCGCCGAAAAAATGTGCTTCGAACTCTCTGAAAAAATGGGCGGGCTCTCAGGATTGGATGGTCTTTCGGGCGTGCCTTCGGGCGATCCGTGGGAAGAGAGCCTGCGTTCCGCCCTCACCAACCTTGGCTTCAAGGAGGACGCGGTGCTGCCCGTGGTGGCCGGGCTCCGCACCGAGAAGCCGCCCCTGGCGGAGGCCATCCGCCAAGCCCTGAAGGCCCTGCAGCGATGAGCATCCGTATCCTCTCCACCTCGCCTCTTGTCGGTCCCGCCCTGAATGAACTCGGCACCCGTTTTCCCGAGCTGGGCTTGGCCGCGTTCCGGTCGCCCGAGTGGAACGCGGCGTTGCCCGAGGCCGAAGCGCTGGTGGTGCTGCTATCCGAGCCGATCACCGAGGCGGACCTGGAAGCCGCACCCAAATTGAAAGCCATCGGCACCTACTCGGTGGGCGTCAACCACCTGCCTCTGAGAGCCTGCCAGGCCCGGGGCATCGCCGTGGTGAACACACCGGGTGTGCTGACAGACGCCACCGCTGACATCGCCCTGGCCCTGCTTCTGGCTCTGACCCGCCGCGTGGCGGAAGGCGAGGCCTTGGTGCGTTCTGGCTCTTGGCAGGGTTGGGCACCGGACCAGCTGATGGGCCCCGGACTCGCGGGCAAGGACTGCGGCATCCTGGGCAGCGGCCCCATCGGCTTGGCATTTGCGCGGCGGGCCTGGGCCCTGGGCATGAGGCCCGTGTTCTGGGACCGCGATCAGAAGGGCGGTGAGGTGGATTTCGGCGCGGGCCGCGCCCCTCGCCTTCCCCTGCCAGACCTCCTCGCCCGCAGTGCCGTACTCTCTCTGCACTGTCCGCTGACGGACCAGACCCGCGGCCTCCTGGACCGTTCGGCCCTCGAGCAGCTGCCCACGGGCGCCATCATCATCAACACCGCTCGCGGCGGCATCATTGATGAGAACGCGGCCATCGACCTGTTGGAGGCGGGCCGCCTCGGGGGCGTGGGTCTGGATGTCTACGAAGGGGAACCCCGCCTGAACCCGCGCTGGCTCCAGGCACCGCGTGCCGTGCTGCTGCCCCACCTGGGTTCCGCCACGGTGGAAACCCGCGAGGCGATGGCGCGGCTCCTCTGTGACGGACTTGCAGCAGCACTCATGTCTTGATGCCGGCCTCGGGGGGCACTCGCGAGGGAAGCGAGCAGGCGGTCCCCCCCGGCAGCATCGGGTGATACCCTGAACCAACTGACGAGGCAACCCATGGCACGCCCCTGGCTCAAGCTGCTAGACCCCGGCCTGACGGCCCTCAAAACCGATGCAGGAACCTCCTTTGAGGCGCGATTGGCCCTGGCCCGCGCGCTCAACGGGCGGGCCCGCCACATCGAAGCCCAGGAAATCCTCGACCAGCTGCTGGCAGAAGATCGTTCCCACGTGGAAGCCTGGTTCGAGCGGCTGCTCTGTTTCAGTGACCATGCCGGTGAGGAAGAGGGTCTGGACCTGCTGGCGCAGCTGGAATCCCTGCGTGACGAGCACCCCAAGGACGGGGGCCACCTTCGCAACCTGGGTTACCTGCGCCTGCTGATCCAGGACCTGGAGGGGGCGGAGCACGCCCTCAAGCAGGCCCTGGCCCTGAACGGGCAGGATGCCAAAGCCCTGGAGCTTGCCGGCCTTGTTCAACTCCATCTCGATCACGCCTCCGACGCCAAAGCCTGGCTACTGAAGGCGCTCAGTTTCAATCCCCGGGATCCCCGCACCCTGCGCCTGCTGGCCATCGCCATGGAGCAGCTGGGCGACGTGACCGGGGCCGAAGCCCAGCTTGTGGCGGCACTCCAGGCCGAGGAATCCTACTACTGGGGCTGGCATGCCCTGGGCGAACTGCTTCTGAAGCGCGGCGAACTGACCGAGGGCCTGCGCTGCATCCACCGGGCCCGCAGCCTCCATGCCTGCGATCCCGCCAGCTACTTCATCCTCGCTGAGATTTTCAGCGAACAGGGGCACCTGGAGCTGGCCCAGGGCCAGCTCCACACCCTGGTGTTGCTGGCCCCCCCGGCCCCGGTACTGGCGGAGGCCCAGGCCCTGTTGGGTGAACTGAAGCGCGACATGGGCGACCGGGATGGAGCCCTGTCCTATTTCAGTCTCGCCACCGAAACCGATCCCGAAGCGGCCAATCCCTGGGCCGCCCTGGGTGACATGGCCCGGGAGGACAGCCGCTGGGAGGATGCCCTGCGCTGTTACCGCGAAGCCCTTCTCCGCGAGCCCGATGCGGCGGACTTGCAGGTGCAACTGGGCTACGTGCTGGTGGAGACCCGCCAAGGCATGGCCGCTGAGCAGGCTTTCCTCCAGGCCTTGGAGCTGGATCCCGGCGAATACAGCGCCTATCTGGGCCTGTCCGAGGTCTACCGCTTCGCCAACCGGCGCGAGGATCAGATGAGCATGGTGGATCAGGCCATGACCCTGGCCCCCGACGACGCGGATGTGTGGAACGCCAAGGGTGTGGCCTTGGAGGTGGTGGGTCGTCTGAAGGAAGCCACCGAAGCCTACGAAAAGGCCCTTTCCCTGGAGCCCCAGCACCGCAAGGCCGCCAACAACCTGGGCTTCGTCCTCGAGAAGCGCATGGGCCAGGGGGAGCCGGAACTCCGCGCCCGAGCCACGGAAGCCTGGAAACAGCGGCTTCTCATCTGCCGGGACGAAGATCAGAGCCTTAAGATGGCCACGGATCACTTGACCCGACTCGGGGTCGATGACGAAACCATCCGCGAATGGCTGCGGCCTGGTTTTCTGGTAGCTGAAACCCAGGAGTGACCTGGCGGTCACACGTCCTTCACGTGAACGTTTCCAACCAGTTACAGCGGCTTGTCGTTCCGCTGTGGATAAACCTGTGGATTGCCCCCTTTTCGATGGGCTAAACCTTGTCCGGATA